>JAVVUO010000010.1:0-75118 GCA_036653135.1 Lachnospiraceae bacterium | reverse complement strand
TGCCAAATAATCCCTGGAATCCATTCATAAGGGGTCGCATCCATCTGAAGCAGTTCACCAAAGTAAGCAGCTCTTGGACGTCTGGAATGAGCGTCTTCGACAGCTACAAGATTTGTTTGAATTGCATTGGCTTCCTTTTTAGTATTTGCATTTTTTTTCAATTCCTTTAAGTACTTTTTGACACGTTTTTGCTTAGCCCGGGTGACTTTAGGCGATAGGATGTATTCAGCCTCCAGTATCTTGGAAATAGAAGAAACGGAGATAGAGATATCTTCCTGTTTTTCAAGTAATTCTGTATAGTGAGTAAAGTTGGCATTATAGTATTTCTTGCGGTAAAGATCTATGACTGCAAGTTTTTTGTTTTCCTGAATAGTATTGGCTGGTTGACGTCCTTTGTTCCCATGTGAGAAGTAATCCTTACCCGATGTTTTGTAACCAGCAAGCATTCGATTGATGTGTCGTATGGTACAGCCAAGTGTGAGTGCAGCTCTCTCTTTACTGGAGCCCGGATGGTCCACCAGCTCTTTAATTACATTGTATTTTTTCTGTTCATCCATTGTGAGTATAACCTTTCTGATAATGAATTCCTCCTGTTCTAAAATATATAAGCAGAAGTTAGTATAGCATAGTTGGGACATTTTCCCTTGGGGTATATAAAGACATTATCATAAATGGTTCATAATTCTTCGTTTTTTTATATAAAAATACTTGACGAAACATGTTTCATATGATATATTTTATTTGCCGGGTGAAACATGTTTCATTAAAATCAGAATTTAATAGGAGGATTATTTATGAAAAAGAAAGTATTAAGTATTATGCTGGTATCAATATTGTCGATGAGTCTTTTGATGGGTTGCGGATCGTCAAACACATCTGAAAAAGGCGAAGAAAAAGCAACTACGGAAGAAAGTGGAGAAAAAACAAAAATCAAGGTTTATATTGGTGGAGATAATGCAGATTTGAATGCAGATTTGAATGCAGATTTAATAAAAGCATTTAATGAACAAAGCACCAGTACAGAAGCAGAAATTGTAACTTTAACAGAAGGCCAAAGCGGTTACCAAATGTTAACAGTCATGTATAACTCTAACACTGTTCCAAATGTATTTTTCCTAGAATCAGGAGATATTTCAAAACTTCAAGATAAGTTAGTAGATGTATCAGGAATGGATTGTATTCAGTATGCATCTGATGGAACACTTGATGATGTAACATATGATGAAAAGATTTTAGGCGTTCCTAGTAAAACTCAAGCGTATGGAATTATCTATAATAAGACAGCGTTAGCAAAACTCCTTGGGGAAGACTTTGACATGAATAGTATCAAATCACTTTCTGATTTTGATGCAGTATGTAAGGAAATTGAAAAAAAAGATGCCGCTGCAACTGTAATCAGTCCTTATAACTGGTCTTTGGGAAATCATTATTTTAACATGGTATATTCAGGACAAGATGATCCAGATGCATTTGTGAATTCGTTAAAAAATGGAACGGCAGACCTGATTAACAATAAAGTATTTAATAGTTATATGGATACGTTTGATACGTTAAAGTCTTATAATTATTATAAGAATAATCCTCTTGAAGATGTTTCAGATGAAGCTGTAAAACAAGCTCAGACATTGTATACAGAAGATGCAGTATTCTGGTTTCAGGGAAGCTGGGAAACCAGTGTTATTAGACAACTTGATACAGAAAACGAATATGGATTTATTCCCGTACCACTTACCTCTGAAGAGGAAAATAATTATGGAAAGATTTGTTCTCTTGTTCCTGGCTATTTCTGTGTGGATTCTGCATGTTCAACAGAAGCACAGCAAGAAGCGGCAAAAGAATTTATTGAATTTGCTATTATGTCAGAGAATGGGCAGCAGTATGTAATTGAGGATGGTAATATTCCTGCATATACAAATAACGATAAAAAAATGGAAGAAAGCTTAGTAAAATCTGCCTATGATTATGTTACAAAGGGTGAAACATTTGCAATGTATACAAAGTTCCCATCAGACCATTATGAAAAAGTGGGTAATTTAATGCAGCAGTATTTGGAAGGCAAGATTGACCGCGCTGGTCTTACATCTGGAATTGAAAAATACTGGAGCAGTCAGAAATAAATAGCAAATCAAAAATATAATATAGATAAGAAAAAACGTATAGCAAAAATCATATAGAGAAGATAACTAAAGTATTATATTTTGTATGAGGCAGCTATGCGTTTTTTCATGATAAACAGGTTAAAAATAGGAGGGAAAATGAAGAATAATAAGAAAAAAAATATTCGAAATTTTATTTGCTTTGCGGGACCAGCTTTGTTTTTCTTTTTTATTATCATAGGAATGGCATTTATAAGCGGTCTTCAACTTAGTTTTACAGACTGGGATGGACTTGCAAATTCATATCATTATATTGGATTTCAAAATTATATAGATGCTTTTCATGATACAGAATTTATTACTTCAATGCTTAAGACATTCGTATATGTATTTTTTGTTGTTACTATTACAAATATGATTGCATTCTTTATTGCATTTGGTTTGACCAAAGGAATAAAAAGACAAGGAATATTTCGTATTGGTTTTTTTACACCAAACTTAATTGGTGGTGTTGTAATGGGTCTGATGTGGAAATTTGTATTTTCAACAGCAATTCCAAGTATTGGGGATTTACTAAATATTGAATGCCTAAAACATAATTTACTAAGTCAAGCAGGAACTGCATTTGGATCATTAATTATTGTTGCAGTGTGGCAGCTGGCAGGATACTTGATGCTGATTTATATGGCAGGAATTGTGGGTCTGCCAGGAGAGGTATTAGAGGCAAGCAAGTTAGATGGAGCTACAGGATTTAAAGAATTACGATATATCATTTTACCCCTAATTATGCCGGCAATTACCATATGTGGATTCATGTCAATTAAAGCCGCTTTTATGGCATATGATGTGAATATGTCATTAACCAATGGCGGGCCTTATGCATCAACAAAATTGGTTGCCATGCAGGTATACGAAAGAGCATTCACATCACAAGAATATGGTGTTGGGCAGGCGGAAGCATTAATTCTATTTGCAATTGTAGCAATCATTACTATGGTACAGGTGGGATTTTCAAAGCGTAGGGAAGTGGAAGTGTGAAACATATTACAAGAGAATAACGATACAAAAAAGAAACGAAAGGTGGATGGATTAAGTACTATTTTATAATTCCATAGTGCCCTTCACAGAAAGGTGGTTTGTAATAATGAAAATAAAAGGTAAAAAGAGTAGTTTGGGAAAACGAGCTATCTATGTTGTATTTATAATGCTTCTTATTTTGTTTCTAATTCCCTTCATTTTAGTGTTACTTAATAGTTTCAAAACAAATAAAGAGATTATTTTAAATCCCCTTGCACTGCCAACAGCAATCAATATATCAGGATATGTAAAAGCATTTGCAAATATGAATTATATGCAGACATTTATAAATTCATTAATTATTACAGTGCTAAGTATTGTATTTATTATACTTTTTGCAGTCATGTGTGCGTATTTTTTTGCAAGAAATAATTGGAAAATCAATAAAGCGTTATTTATGATTATGGTGGCATCTATGATTATTCCTTTTCAGACAATTATGATTCCGATTGTAAGAAATTTTTCAGCCATAAATGCAGTAGACAATATTTTTATGGTGATTGTGTTTTATATTGGTGCACATATTTCTATGGCGGTATTTATGTTTCAAGGATTTATTAATAGCATACCAATAGAATTAGATGAAGCAGCAACCATTGATGGTTGTAATGAGTTCCAAATATTATTCAGAATAATTTTTCCGCTTCTGAAACCAATCATATCAACGGTTGCGGTTCTGGATATTTTGGCTATATGGAATGACTTTCTACTTCCATATATTTTGTTACAGAGTAATAAATTAAAAACATTACCGCTCATGACATATTCCTTTTTTGGACAGTACTCAGTGGATTATTCACTGGTATGTTCTGGTTTGATTATGTCAATTCTACCTGTTATTATCATCTACGCTTTTTTACAAAAGCAGATTATTAATGGTGTAGTTGCAGGAGCAATAAAATAAAGTGAGGAATAAGTAATGAAAGAAAAATGGTGGAAAAAAGCAATTGTTTATCAAATGTATCCTAAAAGTTTCCAAGATACAAATGGAGATGGTATTGGTGACTTACAAGGTGTAATAAAAAGAATGAATTATTTAAACGAACTTGGTGTAAATGTAATCTGGCTATGTCCCATTAATGAATCTCCAATGAAAGATAATGGGTATGATATTGCTGATTATTATAAAGTAGATTCATCATTTGGAACGAACGAAGATTTTGAAGAAGTTATTAAATGTGCTGGAAAATATGGAATAAAGATTGTTATGGATCTTGTAGTAAACCATTGCTCAGATCAGCATATGTGGTTTAAAGAGGCAGTTAAAAATCCAAATAGTAAATATTCATCGTATTTTATTATTGAGGAAACACAAGGAGCAGAGCCTAATAATCTTAGGTGCTATAATGGCTCTAGTGCTTGGGAACGTATTGAAGACAGTAACAGATTTTATTTTCATGCATTTTCAAAAGAACAGCCAGATTTAAACTGGGAGAATGAAAATCTTCGTAAAGAAATAATTGATATGATGAAATTTTGGCAAGAAAAAGGAGTAGCAGGGTTTCGAATTGATGCAATTGGAAATATTAAGAAATCAAAAGAAACATTTGAAAGAAAAATATTTACAGCAGATGGCAAAGATGGAAGAGTTTCTATAGATAACTTTGTACTGGCACAAGATGGAATACAGGAATATCTAAAGGAATTACGAGATGAAGTATTTGAAAAACATGATATGATGACAGTTGCAGAAATCAGTGTACCAGAAGAAAATCTAGCTGAATTTATTGGAAAAGATGGTTTGTTTTCAATGGTTTTTGATTTTTCATATACGGATATAGACATAGAGAAACGAGATGGTCAGGAATGGAAAATAAACTGGACAATGAAGAAATTGAAAGAAAATATATTTGCTAGCCAGAACATGCTTCAAAAACATGGGTGGGCAAGTCCTTATTTAGAAAATCATGATCAGCCAAGATCTGTGAATAAATATCTTCCTAAAAATGATCTAAGCTATGAGAGCAAAACAGCATTGGGAACATTATATTTCTTTTTAAGAGGGACACCATTTATCTATCAGGGACAGGAACTTGGAATGGAAAATTATCCTTTCGAAAAAATAGAAGAAATACGGGATCCGTTTGCGATTGATCGCTATGAGCAAGCAAAAAAATGTGGAGCTGATACAAAGAAAGTAATAGATTATTTTAGAGAAAGAGGACGTGATAATAGCCGAACACCAATGCAATGGGATAACAGTAAGCACGCTGGATTTTCCACATCAATGCCATGGATATTAGAAAATCCAAATTATCTTATCTTGAATGCAAAAAATGAAATGGAAAATGACAAAAGTGTGTTTCACTATTATAAGGAAATGATATACTTACGCAGTAAATCTAAATATAGTGATACCTTAACGTTTGGAAATTTTGATGCTATTGATACATTAGAGGATGAATTTTTTTGCTACAGGCGTTATGATAATAAATTCGAAATCATAGTTATGGTTAATTTAGGAAATAAAGAGATAGAAATTCCAATAGCGTTAAGAAACCGAGAAGTGTTGTTGAATAATAGAATAGAAAATCAAAGTACATTAATGCCTTATCAATCAATTGTCACAGTACAGATGAATAAATAGCAACAAAAAATGGGAAAATTTAGAAAAAATAGGAGAAAGTTATTGTGCAAATGAATTCAATTAGCTTAAGTGAGTATTCCAATTGGCAGGCACCAGATATTTTAACAGAAATTCCCCAAGGAGATATGCCAGGAGATAAGATTGAAATTGGAAAGGAGCATATTGCAAAAGCAAATGTCATCTTTCCCAAACTAATGAAATTGCTAGTACCCTTATTCCAAAAAAATATGCATCAGAAGGTGGTACTTACCGTTTGCGGTGGTTCTGGTGTTGGAAAGTCAGAGATTGCATCGTTACTATCTTTCTACTTTAACCAGATGAAAATAGGAAGTTATACTTTGTCAGGGGATAATTATCCACATAAGATACCCAAATATAATGATGCAGAGCGTCTTCATATTTTTCGTGAAAGTGCATTAATGGGAATGGTAACAGATCATACGTTTACAAAGGAACGTTTTGACGTAATTCATGAATTTCAAGTAAACAAGGATGATGCGAATCCAAAGCACTTAAAAGAGTATGACTGGTACGATTCTTATATTTCCAATGGGCGTAAGGGATTGGAAGAATACCTTGGAACTACAAGGGAAATTGGATTTGATGAAGTGGAAACCATTATAAAACAGTTTAAAAATGGAAAAGATACGATATGGCTAAAGCGCATGGGAAGAGAAGACACGGAACTTTGGTATGAAGAGGTTGATTTTTCCAATATTCAGATTTTAGTAGTTGAATGGACCCATGGGAATAGTGATTGCTATCAAGGAGTAGATATACCAATTCTCCTAAACAGTACGCCACAGGAAACTTTAGCACATAGAAACGCAAGAAATCGTGATGGAGCTGTTGACAACCCTTTTACAACAATGATACTTGAAATTGAACAGGGAATGCTAGAAAGACAGGCTCACAAAGCAAAAATAATCATTTCAAAGAGTGGAGAACTGTTGTCATATGATGAATAATAGTACAACTATATTGGAAAATAGTACAAGTATATTGGAAAATAGTAGACCAATGTTAAATGCCTATCCTGATAGTATGGGGGGAACATTGGCTGATAGTATTAGACTTTTGGAAAAATCAGAGTTAAAGGATATTTTTTCATCTTTTTATATTTTACCAAGTTTATTTAACACAGACTTAGATAGAGGTTTTTCTGTTATTGATTATACCTTAAATGATTTACTGGTATCTAGAGAGGATTTGAATGCTTTAGAAACATTGGGTATCGATTTAAAGCTTGACTTTATTTTGAACCATGCATCGGTATTGTCCAAGCAATTTCAGGACATTATTAAGAATGGTGAACAGTCGAAGTACAAAGATTTTTTCATCAATTGGAATCAGTTTTGGGAAGGTAATGGCATCATGTCAGAAGAAGGTTACATTCTTCCAAAGCCAGAAATGCTCGAGCGCATGTTTTTTCGCAAACCAGGACTTCCAATCTTAATGGTACGTTTTCCAGATGGAAAAAATATTCCTTATTGGAATACATTCTATCAGGAAATAAAATATCCGGTTATAGATGCACAGGATATTATGCAAGTAGATGGTATTTCGTATTCAATCGCTAATAAACTGGCTGACTTTTTCAATAAGGAAATTGCAGCGGGACTGACACCTGTGGAAATTTTTAAGAAAAGCACACTTGAAATAAATTCAATAAATGAAATTGGAGGTAAACTTACTGATATTCAGAAAAATGCGATAATTGATATGTTGGAAACACGTAGAAAATATTTAGGGCAAATGGACTTAAATACCAAATCTGAAATGGTTTGGGAATTTTATGAGGAAACGCTAGAGACGCTTTCTAACTATGGTGCAAAGATTGTTCGCTTAGATGCCTTTGCATATGCACAAAAAGAAGTTGGAGAAAAGAATTTTTTAAATGAACCGGGTACTTGGCAATTGCTTGAAAGAGTTCAAACAATTGCAGATAAATTCAATTTATCACTTTTACCCGAAATTCATTCTAGTTATTCAGAAAAAACATATGAGTTACTTTCAAAAAAAGGCTATATGACATATGATTTTTTTTTACCGGGATTAATCATTGATGCATTAGAGTCTGGGACGGGCAAACATCTTGTAGAATGGGCAAAAGAATTAAACACAAAAAAAATACGTGTAGTTAATATGCTTGGCTGTCATGATGGAATCCCATTGTTAGACTTAAAAGGGCTGCTTCCAGAAGAACGTATTCAGCAATTAATTCAGATTATAGTAGATCGAGGCGGTTATGTGAAAAATCTCCACGGTCAGAAGAATGTATACTATCAAGTGAATGCAACATATTATAGTGCACTTGGAGAAAATGAAAAAAAACTTCTGTTAGCACGAGCAATTCAAATGTTTATGCCAGGTAAACCACAAGTTTGGTATTTGGATTTATTTGCAGGAAAAAATGATTATGAAACAGCTAATAAGTCAGGAGTTGGCGGACATAAAGACATTAATAGAACCAATTTGTCAGTAGAGAAAATAGGAGAACTACTGAAACTTTCGGTGGTAAAGGAGCAGATTAAACTTATAAAAATGCGTAATAGTTGTCCTGCATTTGGTTTTGATTCAAAATTTAATGTACGAAATACTAAAAACAAAATAACATTTGAATGGGAAAATAATGGAGCTCTGGCAACATTAAATGCAGATTTGAATTCTTTTGAATATGAAATTTTTATAAAATGACCTATTTTGTGTTACACTTCCTATGATAAATTACGAACAAAACAATAGTCAGTCTTGGTGAAATCACCTTGACTGACTATTGTTTGAAAACATGTGAAAACTAGAGAACCGCTGGGTACCTAAGGGTACGCACAGTGGTGTGGGAGGGTTGGCAGGTAAAATGAATTAGCTGCCTCCTATCCGATTACTATCCTTTGGATTACAAAATTACTGTTGTCCACCAGACATCTGTTGTTCCTGTTTCATAATCATTTTCTTAACCATTTCTCCACCGATAGAGCCAGCCTGTGCAGAAGTTAAATCTCCATTGTAGCCTTCTTTCAAAGGTACTCCAATTTCAGATGCAACTTCCTGCTTGAAACGGTTCATAGCATTTTTTGCCTGTGGTACTGCCATTTTACTTGTGTTAGAAGTAGAGCTATTAGATCCATTCATGTGATTCACCTCCAAATTTTTTCTGTTCTGTTTTTTTTGATAAGGACATCATTCCCGGTACTTCACTCCAATGGAATGATGTCCGTTGTGAAAATCCGTCACTTATCATGGAGTTATTATCTGCAAAGAAAAAAAATTTATAATGGAAATTTTTATGTTTAATGGAAGAATATGTTAATCATTTGTAGAAAAATAGAATTAGAATGCATTTTGAATAGTGAAAATACATTAAAGTAAAAGCAAGGACATTTTCGTACTCATATTAAATAGAAATAACAGTTTCAGTAATCTACACCTGCTTCATTTGTTTCAAAAAAGAAAGTGGAGTGATATGATATTTTTTTTTGAAAGCACGATGAAAATAAGATAAGTTGTGAAATCCTACGGATAAAGAAACCTCTAGGATAGAAGTAGATTCCTGCTCAAAAAGTTCCACGGCTTTTTCCAGTCTAAAATTATTAATATATTCCATGCAAGTCATATTCATATGTTTTTTAAAAAAGCGCATAAAGTGATATTCACTAAAATAGCAAAGAGAAGCAAGTGTTTCTATTGTTAATGTATCAAAGTAATGAAGTTCAATATAATCTAATACCAATTTTAATTTTTCGGAATGAGCATCTGTTTGAGAAGAAATATGTTTTTCACTGTATTGGAGCAAAATAAATATCACTTGTAAAAATAATGATTTTAGAGCAAGCTCATAACCTACTATAGTATGGTAATACAGCGAACTAATTTGATGAAAGACATTAATTAAAGAGAAATAAGCAGGATGCTTTGGTGTCACAATGTAAGGAAGAGAAAACTCCTGATTAGACAAGGGAATTAAATAGCGGGTGGAACAAATATCGGTATTATTTCCTCCTAAAAAATTCATATGAAAGACATAGGTTTCTGAAACAATATCGCAGGTAGTTCGAGAAGCAGAATGAAGCGAAAGTGGGGGAACAAAAATCAAATCCCCTGATTGAATAGGATAATCGACTAAATCAATAGAATAAGTGCCTAAACCACCGGTAACTAAAGTAAATTCAGCTTCTTCATGCCAATGAGTGGTTAGAACAGGGTACTTTTTTGAAAGAGTAGTGATGTATTTTTGAACAGGGAAAAAAGTCTCACCATGTTTGGCATCTTCTTTTTGTTCTAAGATAAGAGAATTTAATTTTTTCATGGCTTTCCTCGTTATTTCTAAGAATGAGCAGTTTTGTGTTATAAGTGGAAAATATATTGCAAGAAAAGTAGATAATTATTCTGTATAATAGCAGTATATTACAACTATA
Source organism: Lachnospiraceae bacterium (assembly GCA_036653135.1). Taxonomy (GTDB): domain Bacteria; phylum Bacillota; class Clostridia; order Lachnospirales; family Lachnospiraceae; genus Petralouisia. Next base: position 64,943 of record JAVVUO010000010.1, on the reverse strand, counting down.
GAAAAAGCACAAGAATAGATCATGGACAAACGTAATTGTCTATGCACAAGGAGAAAGAGAGGATTTTAAAATGGAACGAAAATGGTGGCATGACAAGGTGGCGTATCAGATATATCCCAAGAGCTTTTTGGATACCAACGAAGATGGAATTGGGGATCTGAATGGTATTATTTCAAAATTAGATTATTTAAAAGAGTTAGGCATTGATATTATCTGGCTTTCTCCCATTTATCAATCACCCTTTGTAGACCAAGGCTATGATATCTCTGATTATTATGCCATTGCCAAAGAATTTGGAACGATGGAAGACTTTGACCGGTTATTGCTAGAAGCCAAGGAACGTAAAATGTATATTGTAATGGATTTAGTAATTAATCATTGCTCCAATGAACATAAGTGGTTTCAAGAGGCATTGGCAGATCCCAATGGGAAATACAAAGATTATTTCTATTTCCGAAAAGGAAAAGACGGAAATCTTCCTAATAACTGTCGTTCCTACTTTGGAGGAAGCTGTTGGGAACCGGTATCAGAAAGCGAGCTTTACTATTTCCATATGTTTGCCAAAGAGCAGCCGGACCTAAATTGGGAGAATCCAGCACTTCGCCAAGAAATTTATAATATGATTAATTGGTGGCTTGAAAAAGGTGTAGCAGGATTTCGTATTGATGCGATTATGAATATTAAAAAAGATTTGGATTTTCCTAATTATGAAGCAGATGGACCTGACGGTTTGACAGCCTGCTACAAAATGGTAGAGAGCGTGAATGGTGTGGGCAAAATGCTTCAGGATTTGAAAGAACACACTTTTCAAAAGTATGATGCATTTACAGTAGCGGAAGTATTTAATATGAAGGAAGAGGAATTAAGTGAATTTATAGGAGAAGAAGGTCATTTTTCCACCATGTTTGATTTCAGTGCTCATCAATTAAGTGATGGAGTCCATGGATGGTATGATGCACCGGAAAATTCCTTTGAAAAATGGCGTAAGACAGTGATAGAATCACAATTGAAAGTTCAAAAAGTAGGATTTGAAGCAAACATTTTAGAAAATCACGATGAGCCAAGAGGGGTATCACGATTTCTACCAGAATATGCCCAAAATCCAAATGGAACAAAAATGCTTGGAACAGTAAATATACTGTTAAGAGGAATTCCGTTTATATATCAAGGACAGGAAATCGGAATGCAGAACAATGTATGGGAAACCATCCAAGAGTATGATGACATCAGTACCAAGGATCAGTATGAAATAGCTATAAAAGCAGGTGTTTCTAAAGAAGATGCGTTGAAAGTCTGTGAAAGAATGAGCAGAGATAATGCCAGAACGCCTGTCCAGTGGAATGATAAAGTAAATGCGGGATTTTCAAAGGGTTTGCCATGGATGAAATTAAATTCCAATTATAAGCAAATTAATGTAGCACAGCAGCAAGATGACCCGGATTCTATTTTACATTATTACCAAAAACTATTAAAACTTCGTAAATCAGAAGCATATAAAGAAGTATTTACATATGGATTATTTGAGCCGGAGTATGAAACAACAGATGGAATTATGGCATACTACAGAAAAGAGAAAGAAAAACGGATTTTAGTAGCAGCTAATTTTGGAAAACAACAGATGCAGCTTCCTTTAAATGGAAAGGCGAAAAAATTACTTTTGTCCAATGGAAGAGAAAATCTTATACAAGATACATTGAAACTTGATTCTTGCGGTGTTATAGTATTAGAAATGCAATAGTGTGCTAGGAAGGGAGAATGGTATGAATCAAAAAGAAAGAATGTTGGAGGGTTTGCCCTATAAAGCGTGGTTAGATGGATTGACAGAAGAACGCAAAGCAAATAAAAAAAATATTTTTGCATATAATCACTTAGCTCCAGATCAAGATGAAACTCAGGAAAAGCTGATTCGCAGTATTATTGGAAGCTGTGGAAAAAGTATTTATATTGAGCCGCCGTTTCATTGTGATTATGGCTGGAATATTGAGATGGGGAATAATTTTTATGCAAATTACAATCTGACAATTTTAGATGTGGGAAAAGTAACCTTTGGAAAAAATGTACAAATTGCACCAAACGTGTCTATTTATACCGCAGGACATCCGGTGCATCCAGATTCTAGAAACTCAGGTTATGAATATGGAATTCCCATCACCATTGGTGATAATGTGTGGATTGGTGGGAATACAGTGATTAATCCTGGGGTCACCATTGGTGATAATGTTGTGATTGGTTCAGGCAGTGTGGTCACTAAAGACATTCCAAAAGGAGCTATTGCAGCCGGCAACCCTTGTAAAGTGATTCGATACATTACAGAAGAAGATAGGAAGTATTATTTTAAAGACAGAGAATTTGATGTAACCGATTACAAGGAAAGTGTTTTTGACGTAGGCATGCTTTAAACAAAAAGAGTAAAAAGGAATTGGAATAGATTAAATTTAAAATGAGAGGTGCAAAATGGCGAACGTAGGAATATTTTTAGCAGATGGTTTTGAAGAAATAGAAGCTCTAACAGTGGTAGATATACTGCGCCGTGCTCAAATAGAGATAACAATGATTTCTATTATGGACAGCAAAGAGATAACCGGAGCTCATGGAATTAAGGTGATGGCAGATGCAGAATATAGCGAAATTGATTTTTTGAAATTAGATGGTATTGTACTGCCAGGAGGAATGCCAGGAACTTTGAATCTAGAAAAACATTCCGGGGTGAAGGAACAGATTTGTGCCTTTGCAGGAGAGAATAAATTGGTAGCTGCCATTTGTGCAGCTCCAAGTATATTGGGGAAAGCTGGATTGCTTCAAGGGAAAACTGCTACCTGTTATCCAGGAATAGAAGAAAAATTATCAGGTGCAGTTCTTTCTGAAAAAGAAGTATGTGTGGATGGGAACATCATGACTAGCAAAGGTATGGGAACGGCAATTCCTTTTAGTTTGAATCTGGTGGAATACTTTAAAGGCAGAGAGAAAGCAGATGAAATTTCCAACTCTATTATTTATTCTAAAACTTTAACAGAAATTTAATAGAAAACAAATTGACGAAACCATATCTTCCTGTTAAAATTATCCATAGTAAAGTGAGGGAAAAAGAATGATGTATGTATGGTTAGTAATAGGATTTGTGTTGTTAATTAAAGGAGCAGATTTATTTGTTGATGGAAGTTCTTCCATTGCAAGACTTTTGAAGATTCCTTCCGTGGTAATTGGATTGACCATTGTGGCAATGGGAACCAGTGCACCGGAGGCGGCAGTAAGCATTACAGCAGGTCTTGCAGGGAATAATGATATTGCCATCAGCAATATTATAGGTTCGAATGTGTTCAATCTTTTAATGGTAGTAGGAATATGCGCAATTATGTGTGGTGTAGCTACGGATAAGGATATCCTAAGACGTGATTTACCGGTAAATATAGGATGCAGTATTATTTTGTTGATTTTTTTAATTGATTTAAAAATTACTAGAATAGAAGCAATTGGTATGTTGGTACTATTTATAGCATACATGATAGTAGTGGTAAGAAATGCTATGAAGAATCGGGTGGAGGAAACGGCTCAGGTGAAGAATCTTTCTCCAGCAATTAGCATTGTATTTATGATTATTGGATTGGCAGCTATTGTGTTTGGTGGAGATTTAGTAGTAAACAATGCCAGTTTAATTGCTAAAACGTTTGGGTTATCACAGAATTTAATTGGTCTTACTATTGTGGCAATAGGTACTTCTCTTCCAGAGCTGGCTACTTCTGTTATCGCTACTAGAAAGGGTGAAAGCGGACTTGCCCTTGGAAATGCAGTAGGTTCTTGTATTTTTAATATTTTATTTATTTTAGGTATCTCAGGTACTTTGTCACCTATGGCAGCAACAGGAGAATCTTTTGTAGATATCTGTGTCTTGGTAGCAGTGGCTGTTTTGATGTTAATTTTCGGTAAAAGTAAAAAAGAAACCAATCGAACAGAAGGTGTTGTTTGTGTTTTGGCATATGCCGGTTATATGGTGTATGCAGTCATGCGTTAAAGAAGGATTGACAACAGTTAACGTCTATGATTTAATACAACAGTATTCTCAGCCTATTCAATCGTTTATTGGTATGATTACACTTGACGGTGTTGTGGAAATTTATCGTAAAAAAGGTATTTCTAACAGATGTTGAAGTTTATGAATATGGATTTGGCGGTATTAGAATGCAGCCGATGAACTAAGACAGCAGACCTCGTGGTAGATGTACTACCATGAGGTTTTTTTGCGTGCAAAAATCAAAAAACACCCAAAGAAAGGATGTATAATATGAAAAAAATTGCAAAGTATATGGCTCATTATTGGTATGCATATGTATTTGCCATAGCCTGTATGATAACAGCTATTGTATTGGATATGCTATATCCAATGATTACAAAAAGCATTGTAGATGATGTCATTATAGACGGAAAGATGGAATTATTAGGAGGACTGTTACTGACTATATTAATTATAGGAATTGGGCGTGCACTGGGAGGATATTTTAAAGAATTTACATTTGATGCCATCAGTACAAAAATATCAGCAAGGCTTAGAAAAGACTTGTTTTCTCATATTCAAGGACTATCCATGGATTACTTTGATGATACGAATACTGGAGAATTAATGGCAAGGGTAAAGGATGATGTGGATAATATCTGGAATGCTTTAGGATATGTAGGTATGCTGATTATTGAAGTTATCATTCATGTATCAATTGTGTTATATTGTATGTTTACATTGAATTGGAAATTAGCGTGGCTTCCATTAGGAGCTATGATTTTAATGGGATTTATTGCTATTTTTATGGAACAAAAGCTTGATAAAGTCTATGCGTCTATTAGTGAGGAAAATGCGGTACTTACCACAATTGCAGAAGAAAATTTAGCAGGAGTGCGTACCGTCAAAGCATTTGCAAGGGAAAAATTTGAAGTTGAGAAATTCCTTTCCCATAACAAACGATACTATGAGTTAAATATGAAGCAATCCAAAATGCTAGTGCGTTATTATCCGATTTTTCAATTTACCGGAAAGCTGCTGCCTGTTGTAATGGTCATCTTAGGTGGTAATTTAGTAATTAAAGGAGAAATGACACTGGGAAGTTTGGTAGCATTTTCAGAGTATTGCCGTAATATTGTATGGCCAATGGAAAGTTTGGGATGGCTGACGAATGATTTATCTTCTGCAGTGGCATCTTGTAAGAAAATCAATAAAATTTATAAAGAAAAATCCACCATAAAAGAAGTGGAAAATCCGGTGGAATTATCAAAAGTAAAGGGAGAAATATCCTTTGAACATGTATCCTTTGAACGTGGAAATCAGAGAATTTTAAAGGATATTTCATTTCACGTTCCATCAGGTAAAACCATTGGGATTATGGGAGCAACGGGAGCGGGAAAGACATCTATTATTAATTTGTTGATGCGTTTTTTTGATGTAAAAGAAGGAAATGTGAAGTTAGATGGTGTCAATGTAAAAGAGTTATCCTTAAAGGAACTGCGAAGCAATATTTCTCCAGTAATGCAGGATGTATTTCTATTTTCTGATACCATTGAAGAAAATATAAAAATGGGGCAGCGGGATGGAATGGATGACACCACTATGATTCATGCAGCAGAACTTGCCCAGGCAAAAAGCTTCATTGAAGAGATGCCATTAGAGTATACCACAATTATTGGAGAGCGCGGGATCGGACTGTCTGGTGGCCAAAAACAAAGAATTAGCATTGCAAGAGCCATTGCAAAACATAATCCAGTGTTGATTTTAGATGATTCTACGTCAGCACTTGATATGGAAACAGAATATGAAATCCAAAAAGCATTGGATACGTTAATAGATACAACAAAAATTATTATTGCACATCGTATTTCAGCAGTTCGTCACGCAGATGAAATTATTTTTTTAGAAGATGGCAGCATTAGGGAACGAGGAACTCACGAGGAATTGATGACTTGGAAAGGTCTTTATTATAATACCTACATGGCTCAATATGGTGATTTGACAATAGAAAATACGATAGATAAGATAGCAAAGAGTAAGAAAGTAGGTGAAACTTGTGGCAGTTAATTCATTTAGAGAAGATGAGCAGTTAGAAGGAATTGGAAAAAAAGAAACATTAAAGCGTTTGTTTTCCTATCTTTTTAAATATAAACTTCCTATAATAGGAGTATTATTGTGCATGTTGATTACCGTAATAATAGCTTTGATCAATCCTTTGATTATAGAAGAAGCAATTGATGTATACATAGCAAACAAAGATTTGCCAGGACTTGGCAAGCTTGCAGTATTTACTTTGATTTTGAATATTGCATTTATTATTATGGTAAAGGTGCGTATGTATGTAATGGCTATCATATCCAATAAAATTTTATTGGACATTCGTCAGGAATTATATGAACATATTCAAACCCTGTCTTTTTCCTTTTTTGACAGCCGCCCCACAGGGAAGATTTTGGCAAGAATTATTGGGGACGTGAATTCTTTGAAAAATATATTGACCAATGCAGTTACAACATTAATACCGGATTTTATTACAATTTGTGGTGTGGTATTGATTATGGTAATAAAAGACTGGCGTCTTGCATTAGCATCTTTATGCAGTATTCCATTGATGATGCTTGCTATTTGGTTTATTCAGAAATTTTCTCATATTCGTTGGCAGATATTTCGTAAAAAGGGTTCAAACTTAAATGCTTATGTTCATGAAAGCATGGCAGGAATGAATGTGATACAAAGTTTTCGCGCAGAGGAAGAAACCAAAGAGGTATTTTCAGATTTAGTAAAGGAACACCAAGACTCCTTTATTAAAGCAGTTCGTTTAGGAGATATGTTTGGAGGAGCTATTGACTTTTGTTGGGGACTGGGAGCTATGATTTTGTATTGGGCAGGAATTAAAATGATTGGTGCAGAGTATGTTAGTATAGGAACACTGGTAGCATTTGGAACCTATATCAGCATGTTTTGGAATCCAGTGATGAACTTAAGCAACTTCTATAATCAAATTATCACGAACCTAACAGCGGCAGAACGTATCTTTGAAATTTTAGACACCAAGCCAGATATTACAGATGAAGAACAAGTAGAGGAATTGCCAGAGATTCAAGGCAATGTAATTTTTGATAAGGTATCCTTTACCTATGACGAAGGAACTTCTGCACAAACCAAAGTATTAGAGAACGTCAGCTTTGAAATTAAACAAGGGGAAACCATTGCATTGGTAGGTCCTACGGGAGCTGGAAAAAGCACCATTGTGAATTTGATGAGTCGTTTTTATGATATTCAAAAAGGAAAAATATTAATAGATGGTTATGACGTACAAAAGGTATCTATTCAAAGTTTACGTCGTCAAATGGGTGTTATGACTCAGGAAAATTTTATTTTTCAAGGAACCGTAAGAGAAAATATAGCATATGGAAAAATGGATGCTACGCAAGAAGAGATTGTAGCAGCAGCAAAGGCAGTAAATGCACATGATTTTATTGAAAAAATGGAACATGGTTATGATACCTTTTTAAAAGAACGCGGAGCAGGACTTTCTATTGGACAACGCCAGTTAATTGCATTTGCCAGAACCATGGTCAGCATGCCTAAAATATTGATTTTAGATGAAGCTACCTCAAGTATTGACACACATACAGAACTTATGGTGCAAAAAGGAATTGAAATATTGTTAAAGGGACGCACCAGTTTTGTAATTGCCCATAGACTGTCTACTATTCAAAAGGCAGATCGAATCTTTGTAATTGATAAGGGGGGGATATTAGAACAGGGAAGTCCGGCAAAACTAATGGCACAAAAGGGACATTACTACAATCTGTACATGGCACAGTTTAAGAATATTTAGGAAAAAAGATATGAAAAATACTGGTATTTTAAATATGAGTGTGCTATAATTTCAAAATGATTGTAAATTAGGACATTATGCTAAAAAGTGCGTCTGTCATCATTTCTCAAAATGATGAAATTAAGGATGATCTATATATTTAAGGAGGAAATAATAGCAATGAGTGTACAAGTAGAAAATTTAGAAAAGAACATGGCGAAACTTACGATTGAGGTTTCAGCAGAAGAATTAGAAAAAGCAATCCAAGCTGCATATATGAAACAGAAAGGTCAGATTAGCCTTCCAGGATTTCGTAAAGGAAAAGTACCAAGACATATGATTGAAAAAATGTACGGTGTGGAAATATTCTTTGAAGATGCTGCAAATACATTGATTTCACAGGAATATCCCAAAGCAATGGATGAATCAGGCATAGATATCGTGTCCAGCCCTTCCATTGATGTAACACAGGTTGAAAAGGGAAAACCTTTTATTTTTACTGCAGAAGTTGCGGTAAGACCAGAAGTAACACTTGGAAAATATAAAGGAGTTCAGGTTACCAAGGTTGATGCGGTCGTAACAGAAGAAGAAATTATGACTGAAATCGACAAAGAAAGAGAAAGTAATGCTAGAACAATTACAATTGAGGACAGAGCCATTGCAGATGGTGACACAGCAGTAATTGATTATGAAGGCTTTATAGAAGGTGTGGCATTTGAAGGTGGTAAAGGAGAGAACCATCCATTAGTCATTGGCTCTCACTCTTTTATCGATACATTTGAAGAGCAGTTAATTGGCAGAAATGTAGGAGATGAAGCAGAAATCAATGTTACATTCCCAGAAGAATATCAGTCACAGGATTTAGCTGGAAAACCAGCAGTATTTCAAGTAAAAATCAACGAAATTAAAACAAAAGAAGTGCCTGAATTAGATGATGAATTTGCACAGGATGTTTCTGAATTTGATACATTAGAAGAATACAAAAAAAGTGTAGAAGAAAAATTAGCAGAGAAAAAAGAAGCAGATGCAAAACATACCAAAGAAAACGAAGCAATTGATAAAATTATTGCAGATTCTCAAATGGAAATTCCGGATGCAATGGTAAACACTCAGGCTCGTTCTTTAGTAGATGATTTTGCAAATAGAATTGCACAGCAGGGCTTGTCTATGGAGCAGTATCTACAGTTTACTGGCATGGATGCAGAGAAGATGATGGAGCAGATGAAGCCAGAAGCATTAAAACGTATTCAGTCAGGTTTAATATTAGAAGCAATCGCCAAAGCAGAAGATATACAGACATCAGATGAAGAAGTAGATGCAGAAGTTGAGAAAATGGCTGGAATGTACGGAATGGAAGTTGACAAATTGAAAGAGTACATGGGAGATGGAGAAAAAGAATCCATGAAAAAAGATTTGGCAATTCAAAAAGCAGTTGAGTTGATTTCAGATAATATGGAAGAAGTAGAATCAAAAGAAATAGAATCAGAAGAAAATTAGATTTTACAGAAATGAAAGCATGAAAGATGCGTATTTACCCATAAAATGGGTGAAAAGGAGGAATAGTAATGAGTTTAGTACCTTATGTCATTGAACAGACTAGTAGAGGAGAACGGTCTTACGATATATATTCCAGACTGTTAAAAGATAGAATTATTTTCTTAGGAGAAGAAGTAAATGAGACTACAGCCAGTCTTACGGTTGCACAGCTTTTATTCTTAGAATCAGAAGATCCAGGAAAAGATATTCATTTATATATTAACTCTCCAGGAGGAGTGGTTAGTGCAGGACTTGCCATTTATGATACCATGCATTATATTAAATGTGATGTAGAGACAACTTGCATTGGATTAGCAGCCAGCATGGGAGCATTTTTGTTAGCAGGAGGCACCAAGGGTAAGCGGCTTGCTCTCCCAAATGCAGAAATTATGATTCATCAGCCTTCGGGTGGTGCAAAAGGCCAAGCTACAGATATTCAAATTGTAGCAGATAATATTCAAAAGACGAAAAAACAATTAAATACGATTTTGGCTGAGAATACAGGCAAGGCATATGAAGTGATTGCAGCAGATACAGAAAGAGATAATTATATGTCTGCTAAGGAAGCAATGGAATATGGTCTTATTGACCGTGTAATTGAAAATAGGCAGTAAGTCAAATAAGAAGGGACAGCGTGCATTTGCCACTGTCCCTCGTATTCGTAAAAGAAGTATGTGCTAGGCACATAGAAATAATTAGAAATAGTGGGGTAAAGAAAATGGCAGGAAGAATGGATGATAGAATTCGTTGCTCCTTTTGTGGAAAAACAGACGGACAGGTTCGAAAGTTAATAGCAGGACCTAATGGTGCCTATATTTGTGATGAATGTGTAGATATTTGTGCTGAAATTATAGAGGAAGAACTAGATGATGAAGAAATGGTAGACAGGGAAGAAGAGGAAATCAACCTGCTAAAGCCAGAAGAATTAAAATCATTTCTAGATGAGTACGTAATTGGACAGGAAAGTGCTAAGAAAGTATTGGCGGTCGCTGTTTATAATCATTATAAGCGAGTAATGGCACCACAAAACTTAGGAGTAGAACTACAAAAGAGTAATATTCTTATGTTGGGACCTACCGGTTCTGGAAAGACATTACTGGCACAAACCTTGGCAAGAGTATTAAATGTACCATTTGCAATTGCAGATGCAACAGCCTTAACAGAAGCAGGATATGTGGGAGAAGATGTGGAAAACATACTTCTTAAAATTATTCAGGCAGCAGATTATGATATAGAGCGTGCACAAAAAGGCATTATTTATATTGATGAAATTGATAAAATCACTAGAAAATCAGAAAATCCGTCTATTACTAGGGATGTATCTGGAGAAGGTGTACAGCAGGCATTACTTAAGATTTTGGAAGGAACCACAGCAAGTGTTCCACCTCAGGGGGGAAGAAAACATCCTCAGCAGGAATTGATTCAAATTGATACTACGAATATTTTGTTTATTTGTGGTGGAGCATTTGAAGGAATGGAAAAAATTATTGAGACTAGAATGGATCAAAAATCAATGGGATTTAATGCACAAATTGCGGATAGACGAGAAGAAAATCCTGGCATCATTTTAAAGCAGGCATTACCACAAGACTTTGTAAAGTTTGGTTTGATTCCAGAGTTTATTGGTCGTGTCCCAATCAATGTTGCATTAGATGCGTTAGATCAAAATGCATTAGTACGTATTTTGCAGGAACCAAAGAACTCTTTAATAAAGCAATATGAAAAATTGTTTGAATTAGATGGTGTAAAGCTAACCTTTGATAAAGATGCAATTGAGGCAATTGCAGAAAAATCGGTAAAACGTAAAACAGGAGCCAGAGGACTTCGTGCAATTATGGAAAAAGTCATGCTGGATTTGATGTATCAGGTTCCTTCTGATGACTCTATTATCCGTTGTAACATTACAAAAGCGGCAGTAGAAGAAAAAGAAGAACCGCAGATCATCTGCGGTAATGAAAGCAAGACTGCGTAAAGGAGATGCAGGAATGAGTGAAGAACAAAAGAAAATTCCGGCAGTGGCACTTCGGGGAATGACAATTCTCCCCGGCATGGTGGCACATTTTGATGTGAGCAGAACAAAATCGGTAAAGGCTGTGGAAATAGCTATGCTTGGGGATCAAAATATATTCCTGATTACACAAAGAAATGTAGAGAAGGAAGAACCGGGAATTGAAGATTTATATCAAATAGGTATGATTGCCACAGTAAAACAGGTAATAAAACTTCAAAATAACATCGTAAGAGTATTAATAGAAGGTATCAAGCGTGGAAAGCTGGATTGCTTTTCTGAAATACCGGAATATTTACAGGCAGAGGTTACCGTATTTGACGAGGAAACAGAAGAATTGCCAGATGAAGTACAAGAGGCAATGCATAGAGGAATACAAGAGACCTTTACACGTTTTTGTCTATTTAACCCTAAGCAGGGAAAAGAAGTAGCAAAGCAGATGAACGATATCCAAAATCTGGAAAAACTCATGGATTATGTTGCCAATAATATGCCGGTGAGTTATGAAAAAAAGCAGAAAATATTAGAAGCAAAAGGAATTCAGGAGCGTTATGAGACCTTGATGCTTCTTATTCTGAATGAAATTAATGTTATCCAAATTAAGACAGACTTTCAAACGAAAATGAAAGAAAAAGTAGATAAAAATCAGAAGGAATATATACTCCGTGAACAGATGAAATTGATTCGGGAAGAGCTAGGGGAAGAAGATACGGTATCAGAATCCCAGCACTTTTTGGAAGATGCCGATAAACTAAAGGCAGACAAAGAAGTAAAAGAGAAGTTAAAAAAAGAAATTGAACGATTTAAAAATATTACAGCCAATTCTTCTGAAAGTGGAGTGATTCGAGGATATATTGAAACATTGCTTGAACTTCCCTGGAATAAGGTATCCAAGGATAACCGCAACTTAACAAATGCAGAAGAAATTTTAGAGGCAGATCATTATGGTATGGAGAAGGTAAAGGAGCGTATTTTGGAATTCTTGGCAGTACGCAGTCTAACCCAAAAAGGCGACAGTCCTATTATTTGTTTGGTAGGTCCTCCTGGAACAGGAAAGACAAGTATTGCACGTTCCGTGGCTAGAGCGTTGGATAAAAAATATGTTCGAATTAGTCTAGGTGGTGTTCGGGATGAAGCAGAAATCCGTGGACACAGGAAGACATACGTAGGTGCAATGCCCGGTCGGATTGCCAATGGATTAAAGAGTGCAGGTGTAAAAAATCCGCTCATGCTGTTAGATGAAATAGATAAGTTAAGCAGTGATTACAAGGGTGATACAGCATCTGCGTTGTTAGAAGTATTAGATTCCGAACAAAATTGTAAATTCCGTGACCACTATGTGGAATTGCCTATTGATTTGTCAGAAGTGCTGTTTATTGCTACGGCTAATTCCGTACAAGATATTCCAAGAGCATTGCTAGACCGTATGGAACTGATTGAAGTTAGCAGTTATACGGAAAATGAGAAATTTCATATTGCAAGAGAACATTTAATTGCCAAACAAATGGGAAAAAATGGACTAAAAGAAGGCCAGCTTACCTTAAGCAACCATGCATTAGAGAAATTGATTCGTGGTTATACAAGAGAAGCGGGTGTACGTAATTTAGAACGCAAAATTGGTGAAATTTGCAGAAAAGCGGCTAGAGAGATTTATCAAAATAAAAAGCAGGCAGTTAAAATAACAGAAAGCAATTTGGAACGTCTGCTAGGCAGAGAAAAATATAATTATGATTTAATCAATGAGATGGATGAAATTGGTATTGTGCGTGGACTTGCGTGGACAAGTGTAGGGGGAGATACTCTCCAGATTGAAGTGAATGTGATGCCGGGCAAAGGAGAATTTCAACTTACCGGACAGTTAGGTGATGTTATGAAGGAATCAGCTCAGGCAGGAATTAGTTATATTCGTTCCGTAAGTGAACAGTATGGAGTGGAAAAAGAATTTTTTAAAGAACATGATATTCATATTCACATTCCAGAGGGAGCAGTGCCAAAAGATGGACCATCTGCTGGAATTACCATGGCTACTGCCATGCTTTCAGCTATTACCAAGAGAAAAGTGCGCAAAGAAGTAGCGATGACTGGAGAGATTACATTGCGAGGTCGGGTGTTACCAATTGGCGGTTTAAAAGAAAAAATTTTAGCAGCAAAAAATGCAGGAATTAAAACGGTATGCGTACCTAAGAAAAATGAATCAGATGTGTTGGAAATTGCCCAGGAAATTAAAAAGGGATTGGAAATTATGTTTGTAGAGAACATGGAAGAGGTGCTTTCTATAGCATTGGTAAAAGAATAGGAGAACACAATGGTAATTAAATCAGTGGAACTGGAAATCGTGTGTGGAATTACAAGTAAATTACCGGATACTGATAAACCAGAGGTAGCATTTGCAGGAAAATCTAATGTAGGAAAATCTTCCTTAATCAATGCATTGATGAACCGTAAATCCTTAGCAAGAACTTCTGCACAGCCAGGAAAGACACAAACCATTAATTATTATAATATCAGCAATACAATGTATTTAGTAGATTTACCAGGATATGGTTATGCCAAAGCATCGCCAAGTGCAAAAGAAAAATGGGGTAAGATGATTGAAAATTATCTGCATACTTCCAAACAGTTAAAAGCAGTATTTCTACTAATTGATATTCGACATGAGCCTTCTGCTAACGACAAACAAATGTATGACTGGATTGTATTTCAAGGATATGACCCTATTATTATTGCAACTAAACTGGATAAAATCAATCGCAGTCAAGTTCAAAAACATGTAAAAATGATACGAACCGGATTAAATGTGAAACAAGGTACTTCTATTCTGACATTTTCAGCTCAATCCAAACAAGGCAGGGAAGAGATTTGGAACTGTATGGATGAGGTACTTGGATTTGAGGAACAAGATGAAAAAAAATAAATATTTTTTTGTACTATGCATGCTCCTTTCCTTAATGTTAGCAGGCGGTATTTTTACAACAGTGTATGTAAAACAAGAGGACAAGAAGCTTGAAGGAGAAGGATTACAGATTGTTACTTCCTTTTACCCTATGTATATTGCAGCCGAAAATATAGTAGGATCTAATAAAAAAGTATCCTTGGAAAATCTTAGTGAACCACAGACAGGATGTCTTCATGATTATCAACTAACACCACAGGATATGATATTGTTATCCAAAGCAGATGTGTTTATTGTAAATGGAGGAGGAATTGAAAGTTTTCTAGAAGATGTGGCAAAAGCTTATCCAAATCTTTCTATCATAGAAGCCACCAAGGGACTTGATTTGATAGAAGACAATGCACACGGATGGATGGATACGGACCTTTATCATGAAATGGTAACTAATATTGCCGTGGGTTTAGGCAATGCAGATAAGGAAAATAAAGATTGTTATCAAAAGAATGCAAGGGAATATGGAGAAAAAATTCTAAAGTTGTCATCACAGATCAAGGAATTAAAAGAAGTTTTATCTGGTCAGGATGTGATTATATTCCATGAAGCATATGAATATGTGGCCAGACAATATGGAATGAATGTTACGTATTGTTTGGATTTAGATGAGGAGCGTCAAGTCAGTGCAGGAGAAGTAGCAGATGTTATGGCACAGATTGAAGAGCACGGCATCAATGTAATTTTAGCAGAAGAATTGTATGGAAAAAGCATGGGAGACACGGTGCAGTTAGAGAGTGAATGCCAAGTTCATTATCTGGATTCCTTAGTACGTGGAGTTTATGAAAAAGACAGCTATCTAAAAGCAATGCAAAAGAACATTACCATAATGAAAGAAATTGCCGGAAAGGATGAATGATTTTGCGCAAGATAATAAAGCCCTGTGGACTGCACTGTATTAAAGTAAATGAGTTAGGAGTTACCTTAGGAAAACAAGAAATTTTAAAAAATATCAATCTTCATATTCACTGCGGTAGCTTAAATGTCATTATTGGACGTAATGGTGCAGGAAAATCCACCTTGATTCGTGCAATTCTAGATGACATTCCCCATACAGGAAGCATTGAATTTAAAGATGGTGAAAATGGAAAAATTCAAAAACTAAAAATTGGATACGTACCACAGTCCTTGAATATAGAAAAACAAACACCAGTAAGTGTGTATGATATGATTGCCGCATACCAATGTAATGTTCCAGTATTTGCCTGTCAAAGTAAAAAGCAGAAGATACGGATGGAAGAACACCTTAAAATATTTGAAGCAGAACATTTGATAAATAAGCAGGTATGCAATTTATCCGGCGGAGAATTACAACGAGTGATGTTGTCTATGGCAATTATGAATGAACCGAATTTGCTGCTTTTGGATGAACCGGTATCTGGAATTGATCAAAATGGAATGGAACTTTTTTATAAGACAATTTATCATCTAAAAGAAAATTACGACTTGGCAGTGATTCTTATTTCTCATGATTTAGAATTTGTCAAACGTTATGCAGATAAGGTAATCTTATTAGACAAAACAGTATTAAAGCAAGGAAGTGCTGGGGAAGTATTTAACAGCCCTGAATTTAACAAGGTGTTTGTAGGAAAGGAGGACGTGTAATATGAATGGTTTCTCCTGGTTACAATATGATTTTATGAAATATGCTTTTGTGGCAATTTTAATTATCACACCATTATTTGGATTAATTGGTACGATGATTGTAAATCGAAAGATGGCGTTTTTTTCCGACGCGCTGGGGCATTCTGCATTAACTGGAATTGCAATTGGTGTAGTACTGGGGATTGGAAATACCACCATTTCCATGGTGCTTTTTGCTGTTGTATTTGCAATTTTACTAAACGGAATCAGCAGCCGCCTGCTTTCTTCTACAGATACCATTATTTCTGTTTTTTCATCCTGCAGTGTGGCAATTGGTCTTGCCATACTATCCAAAGGTGGCAATTTTAGTAAGTATTCCGGTATTCTTGTAGGTGACATTTTAAGCATTACGCCTAGAGAAATTTTATATCTGATTTTAATTTTTGCAGTAACAATCCTTTTTTGGGTAATTGGATTTAATAAATTATTGGCAGTAAGTTTGAATCGTACGCTGGCAAGCAGCCTTCATATTCCAGTAAAATGGATTGAAAATTTCTTTGCAGTTTTGGTAGCACTGATTGTTATGGTATCCATAAAATGGGTAGGAATTTTAATTATTAATGCATTGCTGATTTTACCCGCAGCATCTAGCCGTAATTTATCTGAAAATATGAGAGAATATCATTTCTTTTCCATTTTGTTTTCGCTGTTTTCAGGAGTGTTGGGATTGATTATTTCTTATTATACCAATGTAGCAACAGGACCTATGATAGTCATTATAGCTTCACTGATTTACTTTATTACTTATTTATGGGGAAGACGAAACAATGCATAACTAGGATTTATTACAGATTGATTTAGAACTAGGACATAACCTATTATGAATAGGAAAAGCAAATGTTTCCTATCATTCATAGAAAAAAAAGAAAGGAACACCAATAAGGTGTACGGAAAAAAAATGAGCGATAAAATTATAGCGGTATCAGCAGGACATGAAATTACAGAGGACGAATTAAATGATTTAATTCACAACTATCCACCAGAACAGCAGGTATATATGTCTGATCCACATGCCAGAAAACAAGTAATGGAGCAATTAATTGCATTTCATCTATTTCATAAAATGGCAGTGGAGGATAAAATCACAGAATCCAAAGAATATGAAGAATTGGTAGAAAAAGTAAAAGTAGAGTTAGCAAGCCACATGGCAGCAACGCAGATAGTAGAAGGCATTCAAGTAGAAGAGGCAGAAGAAAAAACATTTTATGAAGAAAATCCAGATTTGTTTGCGGCACAGGCACAGGTAAGTGCAAAGCATATTTTAGTAGATGAAGAAGAAACAGCAAATAATATTGCCGGCGAAATAGCACAAGGCCTTGCTTTTGAAGAAGCTGCTGAAAAATATTCTACTTGTCCATCCAAAGAAAAAGGCGGAGACTTGGGTTATTTTTCTAAGGGACAGATGGTACCAGAATTTGAAAAAGCGGCGTTTGCTGGAGAAATCGGAACTGTAATTGGACCAGTACAGACACAATTTGGTTATCATCTTATTTTGGTAGAGGATAAAAAAGGTGGCACGGTGGTTCCATTTGAACAGGCACAGGCACAGATACATCAGCAGTTAATTCAAAGTAAACAGCAGGAAGCTTATAATGCAAAAATCAAGGAATTAGAAACCAAGTACGGTGTGGAACGTAAAGAAGCGTAAAAAGATAAAATATGGAATATAGAAACGAATATAAGGCAGGAGTGATAAGATGAAGCAATCCACGAAATATTTGAAGATATTAGTAAACATCTTAGTTGCAGCAGTAACCATAGTATGTGTATGTGTGATTTGTCCGAAAATAATCGTATTTTTCATGCCATTTGTGATTGGCTGGGTAATATCCATGATAGCGAATCCTTTGGTGCGTTTTTTGGAAAAGAAATTAAAGATTGTCCGAAAACACAGTTCTATGATTATTATTATTGGTGTGCTGGCAGGTGTGATTTTGATTGGATATTTGGTAGGTGCAAGGCTGGTTACAGAAGCGGTTACATTGGTTCATAACCTGCCCTCTATTTATCAAAGCTTTCATTCTGATTTTTTAGAAATTGGAGAAAATCTTCAAGTACTTTATGAACGAATGCCGAAGAATACGCAAGAAACAATTACCGATATATCATCTAATTTTTCCGGATATATTACAGGAGCAGTTCAGGCAATTGGAGAACCAACATTTCAAGCAGCAGGGAATTTCGCAAAGAATGTTCCAGGAACATTGATTGCCATTATTATGTGTATTTTATCGGCGTATTTTTTTACAGCCGAACGAGATTTGATTTTAAGTAATCTGAAGAAATATATGCCATCAGCCATATGGAACAGAGGAGCTGCTGTAGTTAGTGATTTGAAGCATGTAGTAGGAGGATATTTTAAAGCACAGTTTAAAATAATGGGTGTGGTTTACATTATTCTAGTGATTGGACTTGTTGTTTTGAAGGTGGACTATTCCCTATTGGTTGCACTGCTAATTTCTTTTTTAGATATGCTCCCTTTTTTTGGAACAGGAACGGTGCTAGGTCCTTGGGCAGTGATTAAAGTATTAACAGGTGATTACAAAATGGCATTGGGGCTTATCATACTGTATGGAACCACACAGTTAGTACGTCAGGTAATTCAACCTAAAATTGTAGGAGATACCATAGGAATGAATCCTCTTGCCACGTTAATATGTATGTATATTGGGTATAAAGTCAGCGGCATTATTGGTATGATTGTTGCAGTACCTATTGGTATGATTTTAATCAACTTATTTAAAACAGGAATATTTGACAATCAAATTCATTGTATCAAAGAACTAATACATGATGTGAATGAATTTCGAAAATTTTAGCAAAAAAATAAAGGGCTATTGGGAGAAAAGATTTCCACAATAGCCTTTTTTCTAAATAAAAAGGAGATAAAAGAGAGAATATCACCCTTGAAAAGGAGTAAAAAAGGAACCATAATAAGACACCTCTTCTTGATGCAGCCGCAAATGAGAAGTATCTCCCATTACCTGACACCGAAAATAAGCACTTTCCGAAGTACGTTCTTCCGTTCCCAATACGGTAACAGAAGTAGGAGCTAGGAAAAATCCTTGCCATAATTGAGATGGGGTAGTATTAATCAAGTGGGAAATTAACGCACAGCCAATACCCAAATGACAGAAAAACACAAGGGTAGCATCTTTTTGAGCTGTAGGTGTGGTGCGGTAACGGTACCCGTCACGAATATATCCATATTCTCCTAGAAGGTGGTCAAAATTTTCACATACATATTGATATTCTTTCCCAACATTTCCTTTTGCAAGTACAGGATTCTCCATCCAATGTTCTAAGTAAAATAAATCCCGATTGTTGTCTAAAAATTCAGGATAAAAATCCCAAGGAACTTTATGGGTGCGCTGCATCATTTCATCGTCAATAGAACAAGGAAATTCTTGCAGCCAATGATAGATTATGGCTTCTTTATTTTGTTTTTTTAAAGAAGCAGAAGCAGTATCTTTTGCTCGACCTAAAGGGGAGCAGTAAAACTGGGTTACATCCCAGTGAGCAACTCGATTGGAAAGCAGGTCGGCTTCTTTCCATCCTTTTGGGGTAAGAGAATCAATAGCGTAATCAGGTTCTCCATGGCGTATAAATATTAGTTTCATGATAATCTCCTTTGTGTAAGTATATTCGTTACTGTTATTATAACTGCATAAGGAATAAATGAAAAGAAATAAAGGAAGGAAATAGAATGCAAATTTTAGTAGATGCAGATGCCTGCCCGGTAGTAAGACAGGTAGAAATGATTGGAGAAAAATATCAAATACCGGTAACATTACTTTGCGACACCAATCACGTTCTTTCATCCGATTACAGTAAAATCTGTGTGATTGGAGCAGGAACAGATGCAGTGGACTTTGCCTTAGTAAATCAATGCAAATCAGGAGATATTGTAGTGACGCAAGACTATGGAGTAGCAGCTATGGCGTTGGGAAAAGGTGCTCTTGGGATTCATCAAAGTGGACGATGGTATACCAATGAAAACATTGACCAGCTTTTGCTAGAACGTCATATTGCAAAAGAGGCAAGACGCTCTAGCAGCAAGCATCACAGTAAAGGTCCTAAAAAACGAACCAAAGAAGATGATAAAAATTTTGCTCAGTCATTAGAACGGTTAATAAAAGAAAGAAAAGGTTAGTGCAGGCGATTTACCAGTATTCCAAGGGAACTCATGCCCATTACAATTTGGCTTACCAGCATACCCCATAAATATGCTTTGATACCAAAAAGTGGTATGCCCCAAACTACAAAAGCAATGCGAATGGCTAGTGCAATTACATTTAAGGTAAAGGTAATACTGGTTTTTCCAAGACCATTTAAAATACTACTTAATGTGGTGGAAAGATATAAAAATGGACACATCCAGCATAAAGTTACAATAAAGCTTCCAGCTAGCTCATTGGCAAAAAGAATCTCCCCCATCCAGTGTCCCAAAAAAAGAAAACCCAGTGTACAAAGAAAACCAAGAAGAAGACAATAGGAGCAGGTTTTTTTAACAGCTCTTCGAATATAATGAATATCTTCTTTTTCCTGCGCCTCAGCAATGACAGGGAGCAGCATCACAGAAACAGAATTTGTAATTACAGACGGAAATAAAACCATAGGAAGTGCCATACCGGTTAGAACACCATAGACACTTAAAGATTCCAAGATAGAATAACCGTATTCTCTAAGCTGCCCTGGAATCATAACAGCCTCCACACTTTGAAGAAGATTGACCAGTACTCGGTTAGCACAAAGTGGAGCTGACATCATGAAAAGCTGCCCCAGTCCAATCAGTCTGTTTCCCAGACTTTTTTTTCTGCCTAGAAAACTTATAGAAAAAAGAACAGAGGCAATTTCGCCAGCTACCAGTCCCCATACTGCCATATCTACAGTTACCGGCTGCTGCTGTTCTATAGAAATCTGATAAATAACCCAAACACATCCAACACGTACCAGCTGTTCAAACAATTGTGACATGGCAGGAACGAAGGATTTTTTTAATCCATAAAAATAACCATTAATACAAGCGTGAACAGCACCAAAGGGAACGGTGAAAGAAAGAATCCGAAGAAGGGAAGCACATCTTAATTCCTCCAAAAAGTACAGTGCTATGTTATCAGCAAAATAAAATAAAAGGATACTGCATAAAAAGGAGAGAGATAAAGAAATCATTAATCCCCCCGTTAGATAGCAGCGTGCATTACAAAGTTTCTTTTTAGAATAGGAATTGGAGTCCAAGGAAGCCACAGCTTGTGCTACGAAGCGTGAAATGGAAGTTTGGATACCAGAAACAGTAAAAGAAAAAGTCAGAGCATAGATAGGAAAAATCAACTGATAAATTCCAACCCCTTCCGCACCAATGGTATGAGAAAGGAATATTCTATAAAAAAAGCCAATAATTCTGGATAAAAGTCCTGTTATGGTTAAAAGCAAAGTGCCTGTAAGCAGTGGATGTATGCGCAGTGATTTTAATTTCATAAATCCTCCCAAAATCCGGAAATCATTCTTTCAAATGTATGCAAAAAAATACGTTATTATTCACAGAAAATGGATTGACAAGGAAAACAAACCATGATAATATGCAATTGTATTTAATCCCGACTAAAATACTGGGGATTCAACATCACAAAGATCTGAAAAAGATGAGGTGATAAAGATGAAATTATCCACAAAAGGCAGATATGGATTACGAGCATTTATTGACTTAGCTGTGTCTGATGAAAAAGGACCGGTATCCATAGCAAGTATTGCAGAACGTCAGGAAATCTCTGTAAGTTATTTAGAACAATTAATGGCAAAATTAAAAAGGGCAGAATTAGTACAAAGTGTTCGTGGAGCAAATGGGGGCTATATTCTTGCAAGACCGGCAGAAGAGATTTCAGTAGGTGATGTATTGCGTGCACTAGAAGGAAGCTTAGCACCGGTGGAATGTGCAGCGTTGGATCAAAATAAAGCAACTCATTGCAATGGTTCTTCTCATTGTGTCAGTAGAATTGTATGGAAACGAATTAATGATAGTATAAATGAAGCAGTAGACAGTATTTATATTGGGGAGTTGGTAAAAGAAAGTAAGAAAGAAAGTATTAGAGGTGAATAAAATGGAAAAAATGATATATCTAGACAATGCGGCTACCACAAGAACTGCACCGGAAGTTGTAGAAGCCATGCTTCCCTATTTTACAGAATTTTATGGAAATGCCTCTACCGTGTATGAATTTGGCGGTAAAAGTAAAGAAGAAATAGCCAAAGCAAGAGAAATGATTGCCAATACCATTGGGGCACAGGAAAATGAAATTTATTTTACCGCAGGTGGAAGTGAATCAGATAATTGGGCAATGAAAGCTGCGGCAGAAGCATATAAGAGTAAGGGAAATCATATTATTACCAGCAAAATTGAGCATCATGCCATTTTGCATACCTGCCAGTGGTTAGAACAAAACGGATATGAAGTCACCTATTTAGATGTAGATGAGAATGGAATGGTCAAGCTAGAAGAACTGGAAAAAGCAATTACGCCTAAAACAATACTGATTACTATTATGTTTGCAAATAATGAAATAGGAACGGTGGAACCTGTGGCAGAAATAGGCAGGATTGCAAAGAAACATGGAATTTTATTTCATACTGATGCAGTTCAGGCGTTTGGCCAGATTCCTATTTTGGTAGATGAATTAAACATTGATATGTTAAGTGCCAGTGCTCATAAGTTAAATGGACCAAAAGGAATTGGATTTTTATATATTCGTAAAGGTGTTAAAATTCGTTCTTTTATCCATGGCGGTGCCCAAGAACGAAAACGGCGGGCAGGAACCGAAAATGTGCCAGGAATTGTAGGATTTGGTAAAGCAGTAGAACTTGCAGTGGCTTCTATGGAAAAAAGAACTCAAAAGGAAATGCAACTTCGTGATTACCTTATGGAACGTTTATTAAAAGAAATTCCATTTTCTAGAATCAATGGAGACCGAAAAAAAAGATTGCCCAATAATGTCAATATATGTTTTCAATTTATAGAGGGAGAATCTTTATTGATTATGCTGGATATGAAGGGAATCTGTGGCTCTTCTGGATCGGCGTGTACGTCAGGTTCTTTAGATCCTTCTCATGTGCTACTGGCAATAGGACTGCCGCATGAAATTGCACATGGTTCCTTAAGACTGACCTTGGGAGAAGAAACCACTAAAGAAGAGATAGACTATACCATTGATGCTGTGAAAGAAGTAGTAACTCAGTTGCGGGAAATGTCTCCTCTTTATGAAGATTATATGAAAAAGACAATGAAATAGTAAGTATTAAGAAGGATTTTTTTCAATGACTGCAAAAATGAAATCACAAAAGTAATTGGAGGAATTATAATGTACAGTGAAAAAGTAATGGATCATTTTAAAAGCCCAAGAAACGTAGGAGAAATTGAAAACGCCAGTGGTGTAGGCACCGTAGGAAATGCAAAATGCGGTGATATCATGCGAATTTTTTTAGATATCAATGAAGATGGAATCATAGAAGATGTAAAGTTTAAGACCTTTGGCTGCGGTGCAGCAGTTGCAACCAGTTCTATGGCAACAGAGCTTGTAAAAGGAAAGAATGTACAAGAGGCACTACAAGTCACGAATCAAGCGGTAATGGAAGCATTGGATGGTTTACCACCTGTAAAAGTACATTGTTCTTTATTAGCAGAGGAGGCCATTCATGCAGCGCTGTGGGATTATGCAGAAAAAAACGGAATAGCCATTGAGGGATTAAAGAAACCAAAAACAGATATTGGCGAAGAAGAAGAGGAAGAAGACTATTAAGAAATGGAAAAGAAAAAAGTAGTAGTAGGTATGTCAGGAGGGGTAGATTCTTCCGTAGCAGCATATCTCTTAAAAGAACAAGGGTATGATGTGATAG
Source organism: Lachnospiraceae bacterium (assembly GCA_036653135.1). GTDB lineage: Bacteria > Bacillota > Clostridia > Lachnospirales > Lachnospiraceae > Petralouisia. Next base: position 41,113 of record JAVVUO010000010.1, on the reverse strand, counting down.
GCGTTACCATGCAAATTTGGCAGGAGGAAGAAGAATTTCTTCAAGAAGAAAATGGCGGATGCTGTGGGTTAAGTGCAGTAGAGGATGCTAGAAGGGTAGCAGCTTCTTTGGATATTCCATATTATGTAATGAACTTCAAATCGGAATTCAAGAAAAATGTAATGGATTATTTTGTAGCAGAATACTTAAAAGGGCGTACCCCAAACCCCTGTATTGCATGTAATCGCTATGTGAAATGGGAATCGTTGCTAAAACGAAGTATGGAAATAGGGGCGGAGTATATTGCAACTGGTCATTATGCTAAAATTGCAAAATTACCAAATGGCAGATTTGCTTTAAAAAAATCAGTAACCATAGCAAAAGACCAGACCTATGCCCTTTACAATCTTACCCAGTATCAATTATCCCATACACTGATGCCGGTAGGAGATTATTCCAAAGATGAAATTCGCATCATTGCTGAAAAAATAGGACTTAGGACAGCTAATAAGCCAGACAGCCAGGAAATTTGTTTTATTCCAGACCATGATTATGCGGGATTTATTGAACGAGAAACGAAAGGACAAGTACCGCCTCCTGGAAATTTTGTTACACCAGATGGAATAGTCATAGGTCAGCATAAGGGAATTACACATTATACCATAGGACAGCGCAAAGGACTTGGAATTGCTTTGGGTAGACCTGTATTTGTAACACAGATTCGGCCGGAATCCAACGAAGTTGTAATTGGCAGTGATCAAGAGGTATTTGGAACACAAGTAATTGCAAATCAGCTGAATTTTATGTCCATTTTGGATTTAGAAGGGGAGCTAGAGGTGACTGGAAAAATTAGATACAGTCATCAAGGTTCTCCGTGTGTGATAAAGAAGGCAGGAACAGATAAAATAATCTGTGATTTTAAAGAACCGGTGCGTGCCATTACCTCTGGACAGGCAGTGGTATTTTACGATAAAGATATCGTAGTTGGCGGAGGAACCATTCTGTGACAGCCGAAAAAATCATAAAAGTCTACCGGAACCGATAGACTTTTTGTGAATCACAAGATAAGTATTGACATATTGAGAAAATAGACTAAACTGATAATAGATACTATTATTAAAGTCAATTATAAAACGTAGTCATTTTAAACTCAAATATAATTCAATTTTAAAATTAGAATACTGCTTTTGTAAAGGACGAATACCATGAATAACTAAGGGGGAATCATTGATGTTGCTTCGGAAGAAATCATCTTGTTCAGAAATGAATTGTGTGATAACTTATGTAGAAAATAAAATGCAGGGAAAAGAAGTACCAAGTCCAAGTAGTGATTATGAAATACATAGTAAGGTAATTTCTCAATTTAATAAATTGTTTGAAAATGAAGGAAGAATGTCCCGAGCAGCCAAAGAAGTATTGGATGTTTCTAGCTCTATTAGTTCTTTTGATGTTGGAATGTCTCATATTTCAGGACAATTGATGAACTTTTCAAGTGAGATGGCAGATCTTAGTGAATCGAATTTGGCAATTGTGGAAGAAACAACGGCTACTATGAATCAAGTTAATAATACCGTAGATATTACAGCAGAAACTTTAGCAGATTTGTCAACAAAGTCAAAGGAATTAACAGAACAAAATAATGAAAGCAAATTTCTTTTGACAGAAGTTACTGACTTAAAAGAGGATGTAATTCAAGATACTCAGGTAATGAATGTTAAAATAGGACAGTTGGTAGAGCTGGCAACTGAAGTGGAAAAAATAGTGGCAAGTGTACAAAATATTGCAAACCAGACTAATTTACTGGCATTAAATGCTGCCATAGAAGCGGCAAGAGCAGGTGAAGCGGGAAGAGGATTTTCAGTAGTTGCAGAGGAAGTAAGAAAGTTAGCAGATGACACAAAACGTAATTTGGACGGTATGAGAAGCTTTGTAGCGGATATCCATGGTGCAGCCCAGGAAGGAAAAAATAGTATGGATCGCGCTCTTGAATCCACCACCCATATGGGTGAAAAAATAGACATGGTATCTTTGACAGTTGGGGCAAATATCAATTTATTACAGGATGTAGTAGAGCGCATCAACACAATTCATGATTCCATGGAGGAGGTAAAGCAATCCACCAATGATATTAATGAAGCGATGAATACTTCTAGCATCAATGCACAAACCTTAAGTGAAATGACACTTGAGCTTCGCAAAGATGCACAGGATAGTGTTTCTTATGCAAAAAATATGTCACAGATAGATGACAGACTTTCCGCAGTCACCTCGGATTTATATGATGGACTGCGTGTAGGTAAGCATGCTATTACAAATGAAGAATTACATGAAAGACTGCAAAAAGCATCTCATTCTCATATCAATTGGATGGTAACTTTAAAACAAATTGTAGATACCATGAAATTAGAGGCATTACAGACCAACTCCAAAAAATGTGAGTTTGGACATTTTTATTATGCATTGGTAATGGAACATCCTGCAATTGTAGATGCATGGAAACAAATAGAGGGGAAACATCATGAATTCCATAGCATGGGTGATAAAATTATGGAAGCCGTGAAAAAAAATGATGAAATGCAGGCAAAAAAATTATACAGTGAGGCAGAGATTATTTCAAAACAAATCATTGATTTATTAGAAAATGTAGATGAAAAAATTCAGGAATTAACTCAAAATGGAATAAAAATATTTAGCTAAAAGAAAGACCTGTTGTTCTAACATAGCAGTATTTCCTATATAATAAATTAGATTATAACAAGGGAGTGGGAAAAATGTGTGGAATAGCAGGTTTTTATCATAGAGAACAAAATTATCGGGAACAGGCACAACGCTATCGTTTGCGATTAAAGGCAATGCATCAGGCATTACAAAATAGAGGACCGGAGGATTTTGGAATTTATCTAAGCAATCATTGTGGTCTTTCTCACAGCCGTTTGTCTATTATAGATATTACGGGAGGTCATCAGCCCATGATGCGCAGCAGAGAAGGAAGAACGGTTGGAATTGTATACAATGGAGAACTATATAATGCCAAAGAACTGCGGTGCCTTTTGGAAGAAAAAGGCTGTCATTTTACAACAACTAGCGACACGGAAGTTGTTTTGCTAGGGATTATGACAGAAGGACCAGAATTTGTGAAAAGATTAAATGGCATTTTTGCGTTTGCAATTTGGGATGCAGAAAGTCAAAGAATGATGTTAGCACGAGATGCCATAGGAGTAAAACCTCTTTTTTATACTATATGTGAAGAAGAAGTAATATTTGCGTCTGAAATCAAAGGAATTTTAGCACATCCTTGTGTTCAGCCACAGCTTGATGTAGTGGGATTGAATGAAATTTTTAGTATGGGACCGGCAAGAACTCCGGGAAATGGAGTACTAAAAGGCATAAAAGAAGTACTGCCAGGGGAATACCTTCTTTTTAGTTTATCAGGATGTACCAGCACAAAATACTGGAAACTGGAAAGTCATGCACAGGAAGATAGTTATGAAAAAACTTTGGAACAGGTGTCGTACCTAGTGTCAGACAGTATTTCCAGACAAATGATATCAGATGTGCCAATTTGTACTTTTTTATCAGGCGGTGTGGATAGCAGCTTGGTATCTGCAATTTGTGCAAAGGAATTGAAAAAGCAGGGGAAAAAGCTGGATACTTTTTCTTTTGATTTTGTGAATAATGAAGAAAACTTTAAAGCAAATGAATTTCAGCCTTCTTTGGATCGTCCTTATGTGGAGCAGATGGTTACGTATTTGGGTTCACATCACAAATATTTGGAATGTGATAACAAAAATCAGATTGAAAAGCTTTTTGACTCGGTAAAAGCACATGATTTACCGGCTATGGCAGATGTGGATTCTTCTATGCTCTATTTCTGTTCTCAGGTTAGTAAGACACATAAAGTAGCACTTACCGGAGAATGTGCAGATGAAATATTTGGAGGGTATCCTTGGTTTCATAAAAAAGAATGTATGGAAACCCAATCATTTCCATGGACCATGGATTTAGCTCCTAGAAAAGAAATTCTTTCCAAAGAATTTTTAGAGTACCTAAATATGGATTATTATGTAGAAAATGCATACTATAGTTCTCTAAAGGAAGTACCGCGTTGGGAAGGAGATACCCCTATAGAAGCAAGGAGACGAGAAATTGCTTATTTGAATTTGAAATGGTTTATGCAGACCCTGCTTAATAGAATGGATCGCACCAGTATGTATTCTGGGTTAGAAGCACGAGTTCCTTTTGCAGATACAAGAATTGTGCAATATGTGTGGAATGTTCCATGGGAAATGAAAGCAAAAAATCAGGTAGTGAAAAGTCTGCTGCGGGAAAGTGGAAGAGGAATGCTGCCAGAAGAAGTGCTTTTCCGAAAAAAATCCCCCTACCCTAAGACATATGATCCTTCCTATGAAAATTCATTAAAGCAAATGGTTCTTGCCATGGCAGAAGATTCGAAAGCTCCCGTACTGCAATTTTTAGATAAAAAGAAATTACAGCAATTCTTAGAGAAACCATCTAATTATGGAGCACCGTGGTATGGACAATTAATGGCAGGTCCTCAAATGCTGGCATATCTTTTACAAATCAACTATTGGCTAGAGGAATATAAAATTCAGATCATATAACAATTCTCATATCATTACGTAAGAAATATAAAACTATTTTCTTTTTACTAGGGAAATGTTATAATAAATATCTAGTGCTAGACATGAAAGGAGAAAACATTATGTTAGCTACAGGAATAAAAGGATATCAGGAATTTGTTGTGTCACCGGAGGATACAGCAAAGGCTCATAAAAGTGGTACATTGAATGTGCTAGCAACCCCAGTTATGGTTGCGCTTATGGAAGAAACAGCATGGAAAAGTGTGGAAAGGGAATTAGGAGAAGGGTTTGGGACAGTAGGAATTGCCCTTCACATGAATCATATGGAACCTACACCAGTGGGCATGAAGGTGTGGTGTGAAAGCAAATTAGATGGAGTAAAAGGCAGAAAACTGGTATTTACCGTTACCGTTTACGATGAAACCGGTAAAGTTGGCGAAGGAATGCATGAGCGTTATGTTGTAGAAGAAGAAAAATTCCAGATAAAAGCAGATAAGAAAAAAGAGAAATAAAAACGGACGAGGTGGCGTTAGCTACTTCGTTTTTTACACTAAATTTAGAAAAGGAAGGAACTGGATATGACGACCAGAGAAAAAATGAAACAGGGCAGGTTATATACCGATATGTGTGAAGGACTAGAGCAAGAGCGGCTTAGCTGTAAAGAATTATTATATGATTTTAATCATTCCAGACCTTCTAAAGTAAAGGAACGAGAAGCACTTTTGCACAAGATATTAGGACATGCAGGTGATGGACTTTGGATAGAGCCACCACTTAGAATGGCATATGGAACGAATACCCATATAGGAAAGGACACCTATATTAACTTCAATCTTACGGTAGTAGATGATGGGGAAGTTTGGATAGGAGATCATGTCATGATAGCCCCTAATGTAACCATTACAGCAACTGGACATCCTATCACCCCCAAACTTCGGGAGAAAGGAATGCAGTATTCTGTTCCGGTGAAAATTGGAAATAATGTATGGATTGGTAGTGGAGCTGTAATTTTACAGGGTATTACCATTGGGGACAACTCGGTAATTGGAGCAGGCAGTATCGTAACAAAAGACGTTCCAGAAAATGTAGTAGCAGTGGGAAATCCCTGTCACGTACTGCGTGAAATCAATGAAAGAGATAAAGAATTTTATGACAAAGACAAGCAAATTCAGGAGGAAGACTGGCACTGAAAGGAGACTGTATGAGATTTGATTTTACGGATATTTTATTTGCATTTTCTTATGGTTTAGATTGTGTAGAGCAAGAGGCAGTTGGGGTGAGCAAACACCATTCTAAGCGTGTAGCATACATGGTATCTAGACTTGCTAAAAGATTACAGATGGATAGAACACAAAGAATAGAGTTAGCAGGCTGTGCATTGCTTCATGACAATGCATTAAGTGAATACTTTAGAGAAGAATTTTCTGAAAAGGGGAAAAATCTTTATGAACTGCATTGTGCAAAAGGGGAAAGAAATATGAGTATGGTTCCATTTCAAACAAATATAAAAGGAATCATACTTTATCATCATGAACACGCGGATGGGACAGGAACCTTTCACAAAAAAGCCTCTGAAACGCCATTAGGGGCACAGCTGATACATTTGGCAGATATTGTAGATGTGAAATTTAATTTAAAGGAATTTCCCAGTAAAAAGTGGGCACAAATTAAAGCATATTTAAGAGAGAATCGAGATAAAAAATTTTCAGGAAACTGCATAGAATTATTTTTAGACGAATTTAATCAGGAAAAAATTGAAAAACTTACGGAAGAGCATTTATCGGAATCCTTACAGGAAGAATTTCCTGAAAATATGCAGGACTATAAGGAAAGTCAGGTAAAAGGAATTGCCGGAATGTTTGCACAAATCATTGATTATAAGTCTGAGTCTACAAATTATCATTCTATGGGAGTAGCAGAAAAGGCAGAAAAAATGGCTCGTTACTATGGGTATGAGGAAGAAAAAGTACTGAAATGTTACTTTGCAGGGGCGCTACATGATATTGGAAAATTAATTGTGGACTCTGATATTTTAGAAAAACCCGACAAACTTACAGAGAAGGAATATAGCGATATTCAAAATCATGCTCAGGGAACTTATGATATTTTAAATCAAATATCCGGAATGGAAGATATAAGAGATTGGGCATCTCTACATCATGAAAAGTTAAATGGGACAGGATATCCCTTTGGAAAAACAGGAGAAGAACTAGGAGAAGAAGAACGCTTGATGGCATGTATTGATATTTATCAGGCATTAACAGAACTTCGTCCTTATAAAAAAGGCTTGAGTCATCAAGAAACTATGAATATTATGAAAAGTATGGTAAGAGATGGATTAATTGATGGAAGAATTGTATCAGATTTAGACCATGTATTTCACTTGGAACAGGCAGGAGGAGTGGCATGAAGCTACCTAGAATTATGTTAGCAGCACCTGCTAGTGGAAGTGGAAAGACAATGATTACCTGTGGAATCTTACAGGCATTACAAAATCGAGAAATGAAAGTAAAATCGTTTAAGTGTGGTCCTGATTATATTGATCCTATGTTTCACCAACAAGTGCTCGGAACATGTTCAAAGAACTTAGACTCTTTTTTTACATCGGAAGAAATCCTTCGCTATCTTTTTGCCAGAGAGGCCAGTAAAGGAACGATTTCTATTTTAGAAGGGGTTATGGGATACTATGATGGAGCAGGAGGTGTTACTACCACTGCTTCTTCCTATGAATTAGCCAAACTTACAGATACACCGGTTATCTTGATTATCAATGCAAAAGGAATGAGTTTATCCTTAATTCCCCTCATTCAAGGATTTGTCAGATATGAAAAAGACAGTCATATCAAAGGAGTGATTTTAAATCAGATTTCTGCTGGAACTTATCGCAATATGAAAGAACAGATTGAAAAGGAAACGGCTATCAAAGTAATTGGATATGTTCCAATCTGTAAAGAAATTGCCATAGAAAGCCGTTATTTAGGGTTAATGATGCCAAATGAAATTGCAAATCTGAAAGAGAAGCTTCAAAAATTTGCGAAAATATTAGAAGAAACCTTACAGTTAGACCAACTGCTAGAATATGCCAGTGAAGCATCAGAATTTACGTTTCAAACACCTAGCGGCTTGAAAATTCCCCAAAACTCAAAGGAAAGAGCATTACGCATTGGAGTTGCCAAAGATGAAGCATTCTGTTTTTTATATCAGGATAATCTAGAACTTTTGGAGGAAATGGGAGCAGAACTTGTGTATTTTTCGCCCCTATGGGAACAGCAGTTACCTGAAAAACTGGATGGATTGCTTTTTCCGGGAGGATATCCGGAATTATATTTAGAACAATTAAGTGAAAATGATTCCATGAAAGAGGATGTAAGACATACCATTGAGCAAGGAACTCCTTATCTTGCAGAATGCGGCGGTTTCTTATATTTATTGGAAGAACTAAAAGACTGCAGCGGAACATGCTATCCCATGGCAGGAGCCTTAAAGGGAACCTCTTACGCCACCAAAAAGTTAGGGAAATTTGGTTATATTACCATTTCTCCCAAGAATGATAATCAGATATTGAAAAAAGGGGAAACCATAAAGGGTCATGAATTTCACTATTTTGATACTAATGCAAATGGAACAGACTACCATGGAACAAAACCGTTTGGAAATAAGAAATGGGATTGTATGCAAGGAGAAACTTTTTGGGCAGCAGGATTTCCACATCTTTACTATTATTCTAATCCGAAATTTGCATATCGATTTTTGGAAGAGTGTATGGAGAGAAGAAAATGAAATTAAAAGAACAGATAGAACAAATTAAAGCACTGGATAAAAATGCAATGACTGTCTGTGAAAAACGCTGGGACTCCATTGCAAAACCTTTAAAAAGTCTTGGAAAAATAGAAACAAATATGATACAAATTGCAGGAATTCAAAGGACAGCAGCCGTTCACATAGAAAAAAGAGCATTACTTATTATGTGTGCAGACAATGGTGTAGTAGAAGAAGGAGTCACACAAACAGGTCAGGAAGTCACGGCCATTGTGGCAGAGAATTTTTTAGATGAGAAATCCTGTGCTGCGATTATGTGCAAAGATACCGGTATGGATATTTTTCCTGTGGATATTGGAATGGCAGTGGATACAAAAAGAGTGGAAAAACGAAAAATTGCCTATGGAACTAAAAACATAGTAAAAGAACCTGCAATGTCAAGAGAAGAGGCAATTCGTGGTGTGAAAACTGGAATAGAACTGGTACAGGAATTAAAAAAGAGAGGATATGAATTGATAGCCACAGGTGAAATGGGAATTGGCAATACTACCACAAGCAGTGCTATGGCAAGTGTACTGCTGCAAAAGCCGGTGGAATCTGTAACAGGTAGAGGTGCAGGACTTGACAATGCAGGATGGAATCGAAAAATAAATGTCATTCGTTATGCTATCAATTTACACAAACCAAACCCTCAAGATGTCTTAGATGTACTGGCAAAAGTAGGAGGATTTGACATTGCAGGGCTGATGGGAATTTATTTAGGAGGAGCAATAGAAAGAATTCCTATTATAGCAGATGGATTTATTTCTACAGTGGCTGCGCTTGGAGCAATTCGCATGAATCCATTGGTTCAAGATTATATTTTATGTTCTCATGTATCCAAAGAACCTGCTGGAGCATTGCTTTTAGAAGCAATTGGGAAATCGCCAAGTATTACCTGTGAAATGTGTTTAGGGGAAGGAACAGGAGCAGTAGCACTGGTTCCACTGTTAGATATGGGAGTTCATATCTATGAGAAAATGAGTACCTTTTCTCAAATTGAAATAGAAGACTATGTACCTTTGAATTAAGGAATTTCGTCAGGTGAGGAGAAGAGAATGGTACTGTTTATTACCGGAGGAAGTGGAAGCGGAAAATCAGAATATGCAGAAATGCGAAGCGTGGAATTAAAAAAGAAGCAGCGAGAATTAAAGCTTACCTATCTGGCAACCATGAAACCCATGGATGAAGAGAGTAAGAAACGTGTGCTGCGTCATAGGAAAATGCGAGAAAATAAGGAATTTACCACCTTAGAATGTTATACGCATTTAGAAAAGATACAAATAGAGAACAGAGAAATTGTATTACTAGAATGTCTTTCTAACTTAGTTGCTAATGAAATGTTTTCACCCAAGGGACGAACTCATCAGGTAGTACCTGTGATAAAAGAAGGAATCACTCATTTGATCAATCACTGCAAAGATGTGATTATTGTAGGAAATAATGTGTTTGAAGATGGTATGGATTACGATGAAATGACAAAATCATATGTAAGAGAAATGGCACAACTTCATTGCTTTTTAGGAGAACAGGCAGATGAAGTCATTGAGGTGGTGTGTGGCATTCCCATATTTTGGAAAGGAGAAAAAAAGTGAAGTATGTAAATTCATGCATGATAGCATTTGGAATGTATTCAAAAATTCCTATGCCAAAAGTAGAATGGAAAAAAGAAAATATGAAATATACCATGTGTTTTTTCCCATGGATTGGAGCTGTTATTGGGCTTCTTTTCTATTTTTGGGGTATATATGGAAAAAATATTCCGGTGGGAAACACCTTGTATGCTGTGGTGCTTACCATACTTCCTATTTTAATTACAGGAGGAATTCATTTAGATGGTTTGCTGGATACGGCAGATGCATTAAGTTCCTGGCAGCCCAAGGAGCGTCGGCTTGAAATATTAAAAGATTCCCATACTGGTGCCTTTGCTATTATTACCTGTGTAATCTATGTTTTGTTATATTTTGGAATGGCTTCGGAACTTTCCCCACAAGGAGTTAGCGCAGTGGCAGTGGGATTTGTCCTAAGCAGATGTTTCAGTGGATATTCTGTTACCGCATTTCCATGTGCCAAAGACAGTGGTCTTGCAGCTGTATTTGCAAACAGTGCAGATAAAAAATATGCAGGAAAAATAATCATAATAGAAGGAATAGCAGCATCAGTTATATTGCTGTGTGTAAGTATTCCACTGGGGTTAGCTGTAATAGGGACAGGAATGTTGACAGTTTGCTGGTATTATCATATGTCAGTGGAAAAGTTCGGAGGAATTACCGGCGATTTGGCAGGCTGTTTTCTACAAGTTTGTGAATTAATGATGTTGACAGCAGTGATTTTGGTGCAAAAAGTTGGATAAGGAGAAGTTTGATGATATTAATTACCGGAGGTGCATATCAAGGGAAATTAGCATTTGCCCAAAGTATATGTGAAAAAACAAAGCCTGTGATTGCAGAGGCAGAAAACGTAGCATTAGAGGAATTAAAGCAGGCAGATATTGTAGCTCATTTTCATTTATATATTAAGAAGCTTTTGCAAGAAAAACAAGAGCCAAAACCTTGGGTGCTGGAATTGCTACAGGAGAACCCCAATGTGATTCTAGAACTTACACAATTAGGGTGTGGTGTAGTGCCCATAGAGCCATTTGACCGAAAATATCGGGAAGAAGTGGGAAAAATTAGTTGCATGCTGGCAAAACTAGCAGAACAGGTATGGATGGTAAATGCAGGAATAGGAATGAGATTGAAATGAAAATACTAATAAGTCAGATGACTGCACTGGTACTAGGACTTTTGCTGGATGCTATCTTGGGGGATCCACATGGCTGGTGGCATCCGGTAATCGGAATGGGAACATTAATTACAAAAACAGAACAATTAGTTAGAAAACGCTGTCCCAAAACAAAGCAGGGGGAACGTGTGGCTGGTGTCATCTTAGTACTCGTAGTTGTAGTATTATCAGTGCTTATTCCTATGGTGCTGTTAGTGGCTGCATATCAAACACATATAGTACTTGGAATTTTGATAGAAGCAGTAATGTGTGACACTATGCTGGCTGCCAAATCATTGAAAACAGAAAGCATGAAAGTATGGAAAGCATTGGAAGAAGAGGATCTTGCAGCAGGAAGAAGGGCGGTATCTATGATTGTGGGAAGAGATACCCAAAATCTAGATGAAACGGGTGTAATTTCTGCCACAGTGGAAACGGTAGCAGAAAATACATCAGATGGAGTGATTGCACCACTGCTGTATATGGGACTGTTTGGTGCCTTGGGAGGATTCTTTTATAAAGCCATTAATACGATGGATTCCATGGTGGGATATAAAAATGAAACGTACCGATACTTTGGAACCCCAGCGGCAAAATTAGACGATGTGGTGAACTTCATTCCGGCAAGAATTAGTGGTGTGGTGATGATATTGGCAGCTTTTTTATGTGGTATGGATGGAAAGGGAGCGGCTAGAATATTTAAAAGAGACCGATTGAATCATGCAAGCCCTAATTCTGCTGAGACAGAGGCGGTGATGGCAGGGGCACTTGGTGTACAGCTTGCAGGAGATGCCTGGTATTTTGGTGTAAAACATGAAAAACCAACCATAGGAGATGCACGGCGCAAAGTAGAACGTCAAGATATTGCTAGAAGCAACAGGCTGATGTATAGAACCACATTCATCACCGTAATTGGCATATTAAGTATTAAAATAATAGTTCTTATTTTTTTACAAAGATAGTGATAAAAAGTGACCCAAAGTGATGAAATGATATTTTTAAGTTAGACAAAATTTAGTGATGAAATGATATTTTTAAGTTAGACAAAATTTAGTGATTAGATTTTATCTGCTGTGAATCGTAACAACTAAATTGGAGAGGCAGAAAGGAATAAGTATGCATAAACATGGGGGAGATTTATATAAGTATCCTGATTTTATAGATTTTTCAGCAAATATTAACCTGTTGGGAGCACCCAAAGGAGTGTTACAGGCAGTTAGGGATACTGTGAGCCGTGTCATTCATTATCCACAGCCTAAAAGTGAACTTTTATGTGAAAAAATAGGAGAAATGGAACAGGTCAATGCACAACATGTTATTTGTGGAAATGGAGCAGCAGAGGTGATATTTTCCTTGGTGCTGGCAGAAAAACCCCAAAAAGCATTGATTCCAATTCCTATTTTTCAAGAGTATGAGCAGGCACTTTTAAGTGTGAACTGCCAGGTGGAAACTACAGTTTTATGGGCAAACGAAGAGAAAGAAATAGAAAATATCACGATAGAAAACAGGAAACTGGAAGCACAATTATGGGAAGAATTTTTGGGGAAAATAAAGGAAGATATGGATATGGTGTTTTTTTGTAACCCCAATAATCCAACAGGAATTTTGTATCATGTGGACAAGATGGAACAACTGCTTGAAAAATGCAGTAAGACAGGAACACGTCTTGTAATAGATGAGTGCTTTATGGATTTTGTTTTTACACCGGAAAAATATACCATGAAAAGTGCATTGCAGCAGTATCCCAACCTATTTATTATAAAAGCATTTACAAAAATATTTGGAATTCCAGGACTGCGTTTAGGCTATGGACTTTCCACAGACATCATGTTGTTACAAAAAATGCATCAGGTTACACAGCCTTGGAATGTATCGGTATTAGCACAGGAAGCTGGAATAGCAGCCACAAAGGAAATGGAATTTGTGACCCAAACCAAAGAAATCACAGAAAAAGAGAAGCAATATTTACTGGAACAGTTAGAAGAACTTCCGGTAAAAGTATATGGACATGCAGCAAATTTTATTTTCTTTCAAGCTAGAATAGGACTGGATATGGAATTGAAAACATATCATATTTTAATTCGCAACTGTGATAATTTCAAAGGACTTTCCAAAGGCTGGTACCGCATAGCAGTACGAACTCGAAAAGAGAATCAACGATTAATACAAGCATGGAAAGAATTAGAGCAGCAAAGATAGATAGAAAAAGAGTGGGAAAGAGAAAAGGGAACAGAAAATGGCAAAATCAATTATGATACAAGGTACTATGTCTAATGCAGGGAAAAGTCTTCTAACCGCAGGGCTGTGCCGAATTTTCAAACAAGATGGTTATAAAGTGGCACCTTTTAAATCTCAAAATATGGCTTTGAATTCCTATATCACCAAAGATGGTTTGGAAATGGGACGTGCTCAGGTAACACAGGCAGAAGCTGCGGGAATAGAACCTGCCATATGGATGAACCCTATTTTGCTAAAACCTACAAATGATACAGGCTCTCAGGTCATTGTAAATGGAGAAGTGAAAAAAAACATGAGTGCCCGAGAATATTTTGCTTATAAAAAACAGCTAATTCCGGATATTATGAAAGCATATCATACACTGGAAGAAAAATATGATATTATTGTCATAGAAGGGGCAGGTTCTCCGGCAGAAATCAATTTAAAGCAGGACGATATTGTGAATATGGGCATGGCGAAAATGGCAAAGGCACCGGTGTTATTAGTAGGTGATATTGATCGGGGCGGTGTGTTTGCACAGCTAGTGGGAACCATGATGCTTCTTACAGAAGAAGAAAAAAAAATAGTGAAAGGCACCATTATCAATAAGTTTCGTGGCGACAAAACAATCTTAGATCCAGGCGTAATAATGCTAGAGGAAATCACAAAAGTTCCAGTAGTGGGTGTAACACCATATATGCAAGTGGATATTGAAGATGAAGATAGTTTGTCAGAACGATTTTTTCATAAAAACACCATGGGAGTGGTAGATATTGCAGTGATACGTTTGCCTAGAATTTCTAATTTTACAGATTTTGCAGTATTGGAAGGAATGAAAGAAGTAAACCTATACTATATAGACAGAATAAATCAATTGGGACATCCGGATATGATTATACTTCCTGGAACAAAAAATACCATGGGAGATTTAAAATGGCTGCGTGAAAGTGGATGGGAAGCAAAGATACATCAAGAACAGGAAAAGGGAACAGTGATATTTGGTATTTGCGGTGGCTATCAGATGTTAGGAGAAGATTTAGAAGATTTTTGCCAGATAGAAGAAGGAGGAAGTATCTTAGGAATGGGATTGCTTCCCGTACACACTGTATTTACCAAAGAAAAAACAAAAACAAGAGTAACTGGAAGAATTCATAAGCTTTGTGGGGTATTAAAAGAAATGTCGCACATGAAACTAGAAGGATATGAGATTCATATGGGTATTACATATGGGAATGAAAAAGAATCCTGCTTTTCCAATATTTGGGAAGAAGGAAGGGAAGAAAAACTAGATGGAGCTTGTTGGGAAAATGTATATGGAACGTATGTGCATGGAATTTTTGATGGGGAGAAAATTGCTTGGGAATTAGTGAGAAGCCTAGCAAAGAAAAAGGGAATCAACTTAGAACCGGGTGATTTGGTTAATCGTAATATCTATAAAGAAACACAATATGATTTACTTGCGGATACCTTACGAAGTTACTTAAACATGGAAAAAATATATGAAATTTTGGAGGAAGGAATAAAGGTAGAATAATATGAACAGCCCAATGAAGAAAGAATCCATAGGAATGATTCACTTGTATGAGGGAGATGGAAAAGGCAAGACTACAGCAGCGATAGGATTAGCAATTCGATTTGCAGGAAACGGTGGAAGGGTGATATTCACCCAGTTTTTAAAAGACAATACCTCCAAGGAACTAACAGTATTGGAACAAATACCACAGATTCATTTGATACGCTGTGATAAAACATTTGGATTTACTTTTCATATGATACCGGAAGAAAAAAAAGAAGCAGGAGACTATTATAGCGAGCATCTCAAAAATGTATTGGAAACGGCAAAAAGAGAACAGGTGGGATTACTGGTACTAGATGAAATAGCAGTAGCATATAGCAAAAATATGATAGAAAGGGAGGTGCTGTTGTCTTTTCTTAAAAATAAGCCGGATGATATGGAAGTGGTACTAACCGGAAGAGAACCTAGGGAAGAATTAAGGGAGTGCGCCGATTATATTACATATATGGAAAAAAGAAAACACCCCTATGATCAAGGAATCGGTGCTAGGAGAGGAATTGAATTATGAAGACAAAATTGGAACAGGTACTTCCGGAAGAAATTGAAAAACGAAGTTTTGAAATTATTACGGAAGAACTAGGAGAAATTAAAATAGAAGAAAAATACGCACCTATTATAAAACGCGTGATTCATACCACGGCAGATTTTGATTATGTAAAAAATTTAGTATTTTCAGAAGGGGTACTAGACATTGCATTAAATGCTTTGAAAAAGGGTGTATGTATTGTAACAGATACCCAAATGGCAGCAGCAGGAATTAACAAAAAAGCATTGGCAAAGAGTGGGTGCAGCATCTGTAATTTTATTGCAGAAGAAGAGGTGGCACTCCTTGCTAGAACAAATGGCACTACGCGGTCTGTAGCTTGTATGGATAAAGCGGCGGCGCTTGGAATACCGTTGATATTTGTAATAGGAAATGCACCTACGGCATTGATAAGAATTTATGAATTGGTACAGGAAAAAAAGGTAAAACCGGAACTTATTATAGGAACACCAGTGGGATTTGTGAATGTGGTACAGTCTAAGGAAATGATTATGGAATTGTCTGTGCCCTATATCATTGCAAAAGGAAGAAAGGGAGGCAGTAATGTGGCAGCAGCCATTGTAAATGCCTTGTTGTATATGCTTTATGAACGTTAAAATGATAGGAATTGACCATTCGCTGGCAGAGGTAACAATAAGAGAATGCTTTGCATTTACTAAAAAGGCCATGGCTAGTGTAATGGAAATCATGAAAAAGAACAAAAATATAAAAGGATGTGTTATTCTTTCCACCTGTAACAGAATGGAGTTATGGCTTAGCTTAGAAGAGGGAGTGGAATTGGATTTGGATTTGCTTTCTTATTTATGTGAATGGAAGAAACTGGATTGTGCAGAATATGGGAAGTATTTTAAAGTGCGTGATGGTGTAGATGCTGTTCGCCATTTATTTTATTTAAGTGCAGGAATAAAATCTAAGATTATAGGAGAAGACCAGATTTTAACTCAAATAAAGGAAGCCATTGCATTTTCTAGAGAGTGGGAATGTGCGGATCATGTGTTGGAAGTGCTATTTCGTATGGCAATTACAGCTGGAAAGCAGGTGAAAACTAGGATTCCCATGGATAGGGGGAATTTTTCAGCAGCACACCAGGCAGTTTGTGAATTGAAGAAACAAGGAATTGTATTTTCAGGAAAAAAAGCATTGGTAATTGGAAATGGGGAAATGGGCAAGATTACGGCACAGGTATTATTAGAAGAAGGAGTAGAGGTAACCGTAACAATTCGCCAATATAGAAGTGGGATGGTTACTATTCCACAGGGTGTAAAACGCATCAACTATGGAGAACGTTATCATTACATACCAGATTGTGATTTTGTATTTTCCGCTACAGCCAGTCCAAATCAGACCATTACCAAAGAACAACTGCAGCAGTCTAGAATAAAAAGCAGTCATCTCAAGCAACAAATCTACGTGGATTTAGCAGTGCCTAGAGATATAGAATCTTCCATACAAGAATTAGCAGGAATACAATTATGTGATATTGATACCTTTGGAATCGCATATCAATCGGAGAAGATGAAAGAACAGTATCATCAGGCGAAAATACAACTTGAAAAGGGAATTTTGGAATTTTCAGATTGGCAGGAAAGTCGGGAACTTGTACCAAGAATTCAAAAAATTGGAAGACAATCATCCAAAGAATTATGCTGGCGTATGGAAAAAACATGGAAAGAGCTAGAACTGTCTGAAATAGATAAATGCTCTTTAGAAAATCAGCTGTCAGAAACCACGGAAAAAATAGTGGATAAACTAATATTTGCATTGCGTGACCATATGGATGCGGATATGTTAAAACAATGTATTGAAATTATGGAGCAGGTCTATTGAATAGCAGGAGATGAAATTTGTATTAGGAAGGAGAGAGAAAGATGTATTTTCCGTTATTTATTAGTTTAAAAGAAAAAGAAATCATGATCTTTGGAGGTGGCATAGTATCCCAAAGAAGAACAAAAATATTATTAGAATTTGGAGCAAAGGTGCAGATTATATCACCCGAAATTTCAATAGAGTTGCAAGAACTCGCGAAAGAAAATGAAAAATTGATTTTACATTATCGAAATTATTGTCCCAGTGAATTAAGACAACCAAATTTTGTAATCGCTGCTACGGATGATGAAAATACCAATACTCTTATTTTTAGAGAATGCAGACATAAGGAAATTCCAGTGAATGTTGCATCTAATCAAGCACAATGTGATTTTTTCTTTCCGGGAATTATACAAGAAGGGGATATTACAATTGGAGTCACAGCCAATGGAAAAGATCATAAAAGAGCTGCTAAGGTTACGGAACAAATCAAAAACTTGCTAAAGGAGGAGCAATAGTGAAAGAAGTTAGAATAGGAACTAGAGAAAGTAAACTGGCAGTTATTCAAGCAAAACTGGTACAGGATTATTTAAAGAATACCTGTGCTAAAATAGAACCAAAACTAGTACCCATGAAGACCACCGGTGATAAAATATTAGATAAAACATTGGATAAAATAGGAGGAAAAGGTCTGTTTGTAAAAGAACTGGATCTAGCACTTAGACAAGGACGCAGTGATATTTCCGTACATAGCTTAAAAGATATGCCAATGGAACTTCCAGAAGATTTGCCATTATTAGGATATTCCAAACGAGTAGATCCTAGAGATGTACTGGTATTGCCAAAGGGGACAAATCAATTGGATACTTCTTTGCCGTTAGGTTCTTCCAGCCCACGACGTACCATACAATTGCATTCCATATTTCCACAAATGGAAGTAAAAAGTATTCGAGGAAATGTGTTGACTAGATTGGACAAATTAGATGCAGGAGAATACAGTGGACTGGTACTAGCAGCAGCAGGTTTAATTCGTTTGGGACTTGCAGAACGTATTAGCCGATACTTTGAAGTAAATGAAATTCTTCCGGCAGCAGGTCAGGGAATTTTGGCTGTTCAGGGGAGAAAAGGGGAAGACTATGCTTATCTGTCCGAATTTTTTCAGGAAGAAAGTACATGGTGTGCCAAGGCAGAACGAAGTTTTGTGCGAACCTTAGGGGGCGGGTGCAGCTCACCTATTGCAGCATATGGGGTGATTGATCAACAGCAGCAATTAGTGCTTACCGGTCTTTTTGCAAAAGAGGATAGTACAAAATATTGGAAAGAAACAATACAAGGGCCAAAGGAAGAAGCAATACAGCTAGGAAAGACATTGGCAGAGCAAATAAAAAAGGCTTCTATGGATAAAAAATAAATGTGAAAGCAGTAGAAGCAGAGCAAATAAAAAAGGCTTCTATGGATAAAAAATAAATGTGAAAGCAGTAGCATAGGAGAAAAAATGTTAAGAATAGGATGTCACTTATCTTCTTCCAAAGGCTATCTTGCCATGGGAAAAGAAGCAGTGAAAATAGGAGCAAATACATTTCAGTATTTCACCAGAAATCCAAGAGGTGGTAAAGCAAAAGAGCTAGATGAAAATGATATTAAATTATATGTGGATTTTGCCAAAGAACATCAGATTGATCAGATTTTAGCACATGCACCATACATACTAAATGCCTGTGCCAAAGACGAAGGCCTGCGTGAATTTGCATATAATATCATGTGTGATGATTTAAGAAGGCTTGCGTATTTACCGGAAAGTATGTATAATTTTCATCCGGGCAGTCATGTGCAGCAAGGCACAAAAAAAGGAATTGCGTATATTAGTGGGATGCTGAATCAAATCAATGAAAAGCAGGAATATCATACTACTATTTTATTAGAAACTATGTCAGGAAAAGGCACAGAAATAGGACGTAATTTTGAAGAATTAAGAGAAATTATAAATCAGGTAGAAGATAACAGTCATTTGGGGGTATGTTTGGATACCTGCCATATATTTGATGGAGGTTATGATATTATAAGGAATCTGGATCAGGTAGTGGCCGAGTTTGACGCAGTCATAGGATTAGAACGTTTGAAAGCAGTTCATTTAAATGATAGTAAGAATCCGTTTAACAGTCATAAAGACCGTCATGAAAAAATAGGAGAAGGAATGATTGGTGGAATTGCACTTTCGGCAGTGATTAATCACCCCAAATTAAAGCATTTACCATTTTTTTTGGAAACGCCAAATGAATTAGATGGATACCAACAGGAAATCACATGGTTAAGAGAACAGTATATCAGTGATTAAACAGTATGTGAAATTAGCAAACTAATTGAGTTTTACAATTATTTAAGAAGGGTTTAGGGAGCAAAGAGCATGAATACGATAGATTTCTATGCCTATCAATCCAAATTGCGATATTTAAATGGAGGATATAAGGTATTGTTTTCGGGACTGACCTTACTACTTTGTATGGTACTTAATGATGCATGGGTGTCAATAACGGTGATTTTGGTAATGGGAATGATGAACCTTTGTGGGAATCATCTAAAAATTAGAGAATATCTGCATCTTTTAAAAATCCCTATCGCATTTTTACTATTAACAAGTGCAGCCATTATATTTGGAATTTCTACAAAGCCATTGGGAGATTATAAGGTATCTTTCATAGGAATTTATATTTATCTAAATCAGCAGGATGTTTTTCGTGCATTTACTTTGTTTTTAAGAGCAATGGGCGGGGTGAGTGCCCTGTATCTTATGGCATTATCTACTCCTATCAGTGAACTGACTATTGTTTTGCGCAAGGCTCATATTCCGAATCTAGTGATAGAACTGATGAATATGATTTATCGTTTTATTTTTATACTTACTGATGTACAAAAGCAGTTAAAAATTGCAGCAATCTCAAGACTGGGAACGGTAAATTTTCACACATCCTGCAAGTCTTTTGGACAGATTGCAGGAAATCTGTTCTTGCTTTCCTTAAAGAAAGCAGATATTTATTATGATGCTATGATATCTAGGTGTTATGATGGAAAATTACTGTTTTTAGAAGAAGAAAAAAAGGTAAGCAAAACAGAAGGAATAGGATTATTTTCTTGGCTGATGTCACTGGTAATCATATGGTATATGGGAAAAGCATAGAAAAGGCAAAAAAGGGATGAAAACGGAATTATTACGAATAGAAAATTTGAGTTACGAGTATCAGGTAGGGAAAAAAGTACTTTCTAATCTTAACATAACCATTAATAAGGGAGAACGTATTGCTGTTATGGGGTCAAATGGTGCAGGAAAATCTACGTTTTTTTTGAATCTAAATGGAGTATTACAGCCCAATACAGGAGCTATTTTCTATCAAGATAAAAAAATATGTAAAAAGAATCTAAATCATCTGCGTAGGAATGTAGGATTTGTATTTCAAGATGCAGATAGTCAAATGATTGCATCAACCGTGGAAGCAGAAGTTTCATTTGGACCTATGAATTTAAAACTTTCCTTGGAAGAAGTACAAAAGCGTGTGGAAGAAGCACTAAATTATATGAATCTTTTGGAATATAAGGAACGCCCCCCTCACTATTTAAGCGGAGGGGAGAAAAAAAGGGTAAGTATCGCAGATATTATTGCCATGAACTCCCCCATTATATTATTTGATGAACCGACATCTGCACTAGATCCATTAAATGCTCAAATGTTAGAAGAAGTATTGCAAAAATTGGCAGCGGAAGAAAAAACATTGCTGATTTCTACCCATGATGTGGATTTTGCTTATCGCTGGGCAGAGCGTGTGGTTGTATTTTGCAATGGAACAATCCTAGCGGATGACACTCCACTGATTATTTTTCAGAATGAAAAAATTCTCAAACAGGCACATTTAAAAAAGCCTGCCATGCTTACTATTTATGAAACACTGCTAAATGCAGGAATGATTAAGTTGGGAAGCTATCCCAAAACAGCAGAGGAACTGAAAGAGGTAATTATTTAAAAAAAGCCTGTAAAATCAATGATTTAGGGCTTGACCTTATAGGAAGGAGAAATAAAATGTTTCCAACAATGAGAAGATTTAAACAAGAAATGAGTGAAAATGAGGTAATTAAAATTCTAGAACAGGAGAAAACGGGAATTCTTTCTGTGAATGGAGAAAATGGATATCCTTATCCAGTTCCAATGAATTATGTGTATGATAAAGGAGCGATTTACTTTCATGGGGCATTTGATGGCTATAAAATGGATTCCATCAATAAGGATGAAAAAGTTTCATTCTGTGTTGTAGGAGAAGATACTATTATTCCGGAAAAATTCACTACCTATTATAGCAGTGTAGTAGTGTTTGGACGCGCTATATTGGTAGAAGAAGAGGAACAAAAAACCAAAATAATGCAGGCTCTTAATAAAAAATATTCTCCGGGATATGAAATAAAGGGTGATATGGATATTGCTAAAGCCATGAAACGTTTGGCCGTTATAGAATTGAAAATTGAACATATGACAGGAAAAGCTTCCATGGAGATTATAAATGAGATGAAATAATAAAGTGTTATTGCTTGCAATTGCTATTTTTCTTTGCTATAATAGCAAATGGTAATTAGGAAATGTAATTTTTTGTATATAAATGTTTCGCAGAGTTCATTTTTCTGCGAAAAAGAGAGAATATTATAATGAAAAAAATGTAAAAAATAACATAATCGGGAGTAAAGACTATACTGTCATAATGGGTTATAAAATCCTTATGGAAATGGTATGGACAACACATAGAAACGTACAAAGTCAGGGCAGAGATGCCGTGGCAATGGCGTAGCTATGTGTTTTTTGTTTGAAAAAATGAAGGGATGCAGTTATGTGGTATGTAATTCAAACGATAAGCGGTGAAGAAACAGAGATAATAGAAATGATTCAAAAAACAGTTTCCAAAAGCCTATATCAAGCATGTATTTTTCCACTGTGTGAAAATGTATGGAAATCCAAAGGAATCAATATTAAAATAGAAGCGTTGTTTCCAGGTTATGTGTTTATTGAAACAGAAAATCCGGAAGAATTGTTCTTAAACCTACGAAAAATCATAAAACTTTCCAAGCTTTTACGGAATGGGGATAGCCATAATGGCTATTCTTTTTTAAATTTAAAACAAGAGGAAGTAGACTTTTTGAAAAACATCATCAATGACGATAAAGAACAGATTGTGCGAAGAAGCAGTATTTGGTGTGAAGAAAAACCAAATGGTGGCAAAAGTATTTGTCGTGTAGAAGGTCCTCTTGCACATTATATGAAAGAACTGGTAAAGGTTGATTTTAAAAATCGCAGAGCATTTATTGAACTGGAATTTTTAGGCGAGAAAAGAAGGATTCGCTTAGGAATACGATTGTTAGAAGATGAAGAACTGGAAAATTCCATAGTACCCTATCTAGGAACAAAGGATTTTGACCATAAAATAAGAAAAGAAAAAAAAGAAAATATAAAAAAAGAAAAAGAAGAAAACATAAAAAAAGAAAAGATAAAAGAAGAAAAGATAAAAGAAGAAAGTAAAGAAAAAGAAGTAGCAAAAGAAAATCACAATAGATTGCCTCAAATCAAAGTTGGAAGCAGAATCAAAATTATCCGTGGTGCCTATGAAGGAATTGAAACCGCAGCACTGCGTATTGATGCAAAACAAGAAACACTAAAAGTACCGATTAAGATGTTTGGGCGGAAAATGCAGGTGGAGATTCCTAAAAGTGATGTGGAATTGATGAAATGAAGGGAGAAATTAGACATGCCTATTAAGCTAATGTATATTACGAATCGACCGGATATAGCGCAAATAGCAGAAATATCAGGAGTAGATAGAATTTTTTTAGATATGGAATATATTGGAAAAGCAAAACGACAAGGCGGAATGGATACAGTACAATCTCATCACTCATTTGAAGACATTGTAGGAATTAGGAAAGCAGTGAATCAGGCTGAAATACTGGTAAGATGCAATCCAATTCATCAGGGTATAAAAAATTTTCCGGATAGTAAAGAAGAAATAGCGAGAATTATAACATGTGGAGCAGATATTGTTATGCTACCTTATTTTAAAACAATAAAAGAGGTAGAAACATTTATTGAATATATTGATGGAAAAGCTAAAGTGATGCTATTAGTAGAAACGGTGGAAGCGGTAAAACAAATAGAAGATATATTAAATATAAATGGAATAGACGAACTTTTTATTGGATTAAATGATTTAAGTCTTGGATATAAAAAAAAGTTTATGTTTGAACTATTAACAGATGGAACCGTAGAACAATTGTGTACTAAATTTAGAGAAAAAGAAATACCTTATGGATTTGGTGGGATTGCGGCATTGGGTCAAGGCATGCTTCCGGCAGAAAAAATCATAAAGGAACATTACCGCATGGGCTCTACGTGTGCGATATTGTCTAGAAGTTTTTGCAATATTGATAAAATAAAACATATGGGTATCATCAGCACAACATTTATTAATGGGGTAAAAGAAATACGTGAATTTGAAAAAGAAGTTCAAAAATACAGTGACTATTTTATGGAAAATGAAATAGAAGTAAAGAGGGTTGTAAAAGAAATAGTGGGATAATAAAGGAGAATCTGATGGAACTAACACCTGAAATAATAAAAAATACGGCAAATCAATATGGAGAAGCATTTTACATATTGGATACAGAACATTTTAAAACCAATTTTTTAGAATTAAGAGAAGAATTTCAAAAAATCTATAAAAAATCTAATATTGCATATTCTTATAAGACAAATTATACTCCAAAGCTGTGCAAAATAGTAAATGATTTGGGAGGATATGCAGAAGTTGTGTCAGATATGGAATGCCAAATAGCATTAAAGATAGGGGTAAATCCGGAAAAAATTGTATGGAATGGTCCATATAAAAATCCAAAATCATTAATAAAATTGGTATTAGAAGGAGTCAATGTAAATGTGGACTCTTTTAGTGATTTGAAAGTAATAGAACAAATTGCTTTAGAAAATCCCCAAAATAAAATTTCGGCAGGTATTCGGTGCAATTTTGATATTGGCGATGGTGTAAAATCTAGATTTGGATTTGATGTAGAGGGAGAAGAGTTTCAAAAAGCATTATCTATTTTTCAAAATACACAAAATCTGGTATTAAAAGGGATTCATTGTCATTTTGCGTCTAGAGATTTAAAAATGTGGCCAATAAGAGCAATGAAAATGATAGAGATTGCAGAACAATATCAGGAAGAAAGTTTGGAATACATTTGCTTGGGTGGTGGATTGTTTGGGAAAATGGAAGAGTCTTTGAAGGAACAATTCCAAGCGTACATTCCTGGCTATGAAGAATATGCTCAAGCAGGTGCTACCTTGTTTCAAGAAAAATATGGAAAAATGTCATTTGAAAAACAACCAGAATTATTGATAGAACCAGGAAGTGCGCTAGTAGGTGATGCTATGAAATTTGCAGCAAAAGTAATGGGAATAAAATCAGTCCGAGGAAAAAACATTGCTACATTACTTGGCAGTATCTATAATATCAATCCTACGTTAAATACGAAAAACCCACCATTAAAGATTATATCTATGCAAGAACAGCAGTCACAGCAGTATCAAAATTTGGATTTCGGAGGTTTTACCTGTATTGAATCTGATTATTTATATAAGGGATACAGTGGCAAATTAGCAGTGGGAGATTATGCAGTATTTGGGAATGTAGGTTCCTATTCCATTGTATTAAAACCACCATTTATTCTGCCTAATTTTGCAATAGTAGAATACGAAAAAGAAAATATAATACTAATTAAAGAACCGGAATGTTTTAATGATCTATTTCATACTTTTCTATTTTAAAGCGGAGAAAAAAAATGCAGGCAATGATGTATGTAAAAAGAATATTTGATGTGTGTATTTCAGGAATAGCGTTGATTATATTATCACCGCTATTTTTAATTGTATCAATTGCAGTAAAATTAGATTCTAAAGGTCCAATTCTGTTTAAACAAGAACGATTAGGAAAAAAAGGAATGGTATTTCAGATGTTTAAATTTCGTTCCATGGTTATAAATGCAGAAAAAACAGGAACAGGATTATTCAACTATGCAAACGATCCTAGAGTAACTAGAGTAGGAAGAATTTTACGTAATACCAGTTTAGATGAATTGCCGCAGTTAGTGAATGTATTTTTGGGAGAAATGTCTTTAGTGGGACCAAGACCACCAGTAACGTATGAATTAGGAGATTATAAAACGTTAAATAGACGATATAAGAAACGATTTGACATGCGTCCTGGTATTACTGGTCTTGCACAAGTGAGCGGAAGAAATGAAAATTCTTGGGATGAAAAAGTAGATTTAGATAATCAGTACATTGAACTATTTCAAAAAAAAGGCGTGTTTTTCGATTTCATAATTTTAATAAAAACAATCGGACGGGTATTTCAGAGTGAAAATATATATGAAGAGAAGATGGATATGACAATTCCAGATGAAAGGGCGGCAAAGCTGGCAGAGGAAGAAGTGATTGCTAAGGCTCATGCAGCAGAAGAAATATAAAAATAGAGATAAAAGTGAAAGGCGCGGTAGTATGAATACAACAGTTGAAAACAGATATATTTGGTTAAATGGTGAAATAATGCATCTTCCAGATGCAAAAATCAGTGTACTTTCGCCAACAGCTCAATTTGGAGCAAACGTATTTGAAGGAATACGTTGCTATTGGAATGAGGAAGAAAATCAATTGTATGCATTTCGTTTGGAGGAACATTATAAAAGATTAAAGAATTCTCAGAAATTATTACAAATGGAAAATACTTATTCAATAAGCCAGCTAAAAGCAGCGTTGATAAACGTAGTAACACAAAATGATTATAGAGAGGATATTGCAGTAAGACAGACGTTATTTATAGATGGTTTTGGTTCATGGGCATCACGAGGACCTGTAAATATGTTTGTAGCACCTGTTCCAAAAGGTAACACAAATCCTGAATATAATAAAAAGGGGCTTCATTGCTGCGTCAGTTCTTGGCAGAGAATCAATGATAATTCATTATCTCCAAGAATCAAATGTGGCGCAAACTATATGAATAGCAGGATGGCACAATTGGAAGCATTAAATAATGGATATGATACCGTTATTTTTTTAAATAATCATGGAACCGTAGCAGAAGGACCAGGATCGTGTCTATTTCTAATAAGAGATGGAGTATTGATTACACCTCTTATTACAGATAGTGTATTAGAAAGTATTACACGGGATACAATGATTAGAATTGCAAGAGAACAATTGAAGCTTAAAGTTGAAGAAAGAAGTGTTGACAGAACAGAACTTTATATGTGTGATGAAGCATTTCTCTGTGGTTCAGCTATGGAAATTACAGCAGTGTTGTCAGTGGATAAATATGTGGTTGGTAATGGTGTTACCGGTGATGTTACAAAGAATATTCATAAACTGTACTTGGAAACGGTAAAGGGAAAAATCGATGCATATAAAGGATGGCTAACACCTGTATATGAATAGGTAGGTGGAAAGTGAAAAAAAAATATGATAATCAAATAGTTTCGGTGATCATACCAGTGTATAATGCTGAAAAATATGTTGAGCAAACAATATTATCCGCCATCAATCAGAGTTATCCAGAAATAGAAATTATTGTTATAGATGATTGCTCGAAGGATAATTCAAAAAAAATAATAGAAAAAATTGCTACAAGACATTCGAATATTGTATATCATTTACAAAATGTAAATCAGGGAGTAGCAGTTGCAAGAAATAGGGCATTACAATTAGCACAAGGTAGATATGTTGCATTTCTTGATAGTGATGATTTGTGGAATAAATATAAAATTTCTATACAAATAAAACAACTTAATACATTTAATGCAAGTTTTAGTTATACCGCAATAGAAATGATAGATGACAAAGGTAATAATTTAAAAGGGAAGCGCAAAATAAAAAGTACGATTACTTACAAGGAACTTCTCAAAAATACAATGATAGCCACATCATCAGTGGTTATTGATAGAAATATTGTGGGTGATTTTCAAATGCCATTGATTCGTTCAGGACAGGACTATGCTACATGGCTCATGTTGCTACGTAGTGGAATAGATGCAAGAGGTGTAGATGAGGCACTTGTGAAGTATAGAGTTGCCAATAATTCACTTTCATCTAATAAATTTAAAAGTATTGAACAGGTTTGGAAAATACAAGTGCATCAGGAAGGAATTGCACCAATATATGCAGGATACAATACTTTCTGTTTTATTTTGAATGCTTTGAAGAAGTATTTGAAAAAATAATTGAACATAAAAATTCTTTCTTATTCATGGTGAAAAAATTATCTTTGTAAGAATCTAGATGAAATTATTATTGAACAAAAAAATATGATATAAAATTACGAGATATTTATTATAAAGGGATGATACTAGAAAAAGAATAGGATAGGCACAATTATATAGTTTGGATTGTTATAGTTTAGCCTTCAATGTCATTTAGTTAGCGTTGAAAAGGGGTTGAAAGCTACGATTTGTTTCGCTTATGCGATGAAAAAGTTGCACCCATTGCATTTTGGTATGCATGATGGAATATGTTTTATAGTGTGCTTAAAAAACCACAATGTGAAAAACGAATATAATAAATTATAGGAAAGTGTATGATATGAAACCAAAAGTAAAATTTGTTTTCTGCATTTTGATATATAGGAATACAGATGATTTAGTTGACTGCATAAAGAATATCTCAGAAAAGGTTAAAAATTTCAAGGTAGTTATTGTAAATAGTCATTATGATGACAAGAGTATGAATATGATAAAAAAAATAGCTGAAAATTTACAATGTGATTTTATTGATGTTCCCAATAAAGGATACGGTTGTGGGAATAATAGGGGAATTGAGTTTATTAATAATAACTATGAATATGACTTTTTGATTATTTCGAATCCAGATATATTAATTACTAAGTTCGAAGAAAAAGATATTGGTGAAATGAAGAATTGTGTAATAGCTCCATTAATAACAACAATAAAAGGAAAGTCACAGAACCCATATTGGTATTTGCATAATGGAATTGGAGAATTTCTTATTTATAGTGGAATGCTAAAAAAAAATAAGTTTATTCTATTTATAGCGTATGCTATCAATAAAATAATTAGAGAAATAGGATTATATTTTTTTATGAAATCCTCCAAAAGTTGTTCTAGAATATATGCGGCTCATGGAAGTTTTGTTATTTTTTCATCGGATGTTATATCCAAATTTGAAGATTTGTATGATGAAAAAATGTTTTTGTTTGCAGAAGAAGCACTTTTAGCATATGAATTAGATAGAAGAGGTATATGTACATTTTTATGTAAAGATGTACAAGTTATACATAAAGAAGATGGCAGTATGAATATAGCTAAGATTAACGAAGTTGATGAGGAAAGAAAATCTATAATCTATTATTATAGAAAAATAAGAAAAGAGAAACAAAATGAAATGTAGTGTTGTGATTGCAACGTATAATGGGGAGAAATATATTAAAGAACAATTGGATAGTATTTTAAATCAGAGCATCAAACCAAATGAGATAGTTATTTGTGATGATGTATCAACAGATAATACACTCGATATAATATATGCTATAAAGTGCAAAGAAGATATTCCAATACATATTATTCAACACAAGAAAAATATGGGGGTTCAAAGAACATTTTTAGAAGCAATGAATATAGCAACTGGAGACATTGTCTTTTTTTGCGATCAAGATGATTATTGGTATGAAAATAAAATTGAAAAATTTATGAAAGCCTTCGATTGTGACGGTGATATTACACTGGCAATCTCTGATGCAGATATTGTGGATCAAAATTTAAATAAGAAAGGCAACACTCTTTGGGAGACAATTGATTTCAAGCCTCTAGAAAATATGAATTCAGTACAGCTAGTTGATGAAATGTTAAAAAGAAATATATTTACTGGAATGTGTATGGCTGTGAAAAGGGAATGGATTTCATCTTTAAAAATTTCTGTATCATCAGAGATGTTACATGATGAGGAGATGGGTTGGTATGCTATATTTGCAGGGAGAGTTTGTACTATTAATGAAAAAATGGTTGCATATAGACAACATTTTGAAAATGTCGTAGGAAGTTCAAAGACAACAAAATTCGAGTCATTTAAGAAAATGAGACAATCAGTGAAAAAAAGTAGTGAACGGTCAAAAAACAAATTTAGAGAATTGTGTGAAAATGAGTTGACACGAGATATACCGAAATTAAATAAAAAGTTATTTGAAGCATTTCAGTTTTATTCTGCTAGAGTTGACTTTTTTTCTCAAAGCAGAATGAAATCTTTGGTAATATTTATGAAGTTAATTGTAGGTGGGGGATATGGAAGATTCTGTTCAAAGACTGAGAATGCAATAAAAAAAGATTTTATATGTATAATAATTCGATGAAGTTAGGTGATGAGATGAAAAAAGGAAACAAACTTATAGTGACATTTGTACATTCCAATTATCGATTGATTAGTGCGGGAACAGAAAAATTTGTTAGAGAGTATTCGTCATTATTGGAAAAAAATACTTACAATAGTTTGACCTTTTTTTCCATGGCAAAGAGAAAAAATATTCGATTAGTTGGTGTTATTTACAATGGTTTATTTATTGGATTATATCAATATGAACTAATAAGCGAGATAATATCAGGAATAATGTCTAAATATAAATTAGTCTTAAATTCTCTTTGTATTCAGCATTTAAAAAATCATGATTTAGAATATATTAAAAATGTTATTGAAGAATTTGAAGTTCCAGTGAATGTTTTTATACATGATTATTATGCTCTTTGTATAAATTCAAGGATGATTAGCTCGGATGGAAATTCATGTGGGTTTGAAAAACCAAATAAAGAAAAATGTTTAGGTTGTCAATTTTCCTCGATGGCAATAAAACATTTTAATAGCACATATGAATTCTATAAATCAATTGACGATAATCTAAATAAAGTAATAGTTCCATCAATGTTTGTAGAAAAAATATTGTGTAATACATTTCCGTTTCTTGAAAGAAAAATAGTTGTTCGTCCACATTTGGTTTTTGAGGGACGTTCGGAATTGAAAGAAATAAGTGGAAAAATCAAGATAGCATATGTTGGGGCGCAAATAGAAGATAAAGGATTCAATGAATGGATTAAGTTGGTAGAGTATCTTACAAAAACTCACCCTAATGATTATGAATTCTATTATTTTGGATTTGGAAATAAGAAAATAAACAATGTTAAAAATATTTATGTTGCTGTTTCGGATAAAGAATCAAAACCAATGGAATGTTACTTGAAAGAATATGGAATAAACTGTGCTTTATTATGGTCTCATTGTGAAGAAACATATAGTTATGTATATTATGAAATGGCTTTAGCGGGAATTTTTGTTATTACTAACTTAAATAGCGGAAACGTAAGTGAGGAGGTGCTGGACAAAAAAAATGGAATTGCATTTACTGATCTAAATATGGTTTACGATTGGTTTTCGAAACCAGAAAAGGTAGTTGAATCTATTAATGAATATAGAACTTCCGATAGATTTGCACCAAAAATTGCGAGTGAGAATAATGAAATGTTTTTGCCGAAATCATGTATTGCTTCAAAACAATATAATCAAATACCAGATAGTAATAGTATTTGGTCAATAGTATATTGCATAAAGCATATGCTGGTAAATAAAGAAAAGAATCAATCATATGAGTTGTTACGTGAATATTTTCGATTTAAGAAAGGAATATAAATGGATATGAAAATAGCTATCAGAAATCATAAAATAGTAACAACATCAACAGTTTATATTGGTTGTATGATATTACTTCCAATTTTAAATCAGTATAAAATTTTATCAATGAATTTTTTTGATGTTGTTAATATTGGAGTTTTTATAGTGTGTACGATTAAAAAAGTAAAATTAAAGCTTAAATCGGAGTTTTTACCTTATGTTTTCTATACATTAATAACAAGTATCTTTTTAATGACGGAATTAAGAGCTACAACGCCTGTCCTTTTGATAAAAAATATTGTAAGCTTTTTGTTAATGATATTTAATGTTTACTTTATTGCGGTTGAGTATTTTGATTTAGTAAAGGCATATAAAATATATAGCAAAGTGATAATTGTCTTGTCTGTAATAGTAGTTATTGAATTTTTTATTAATTTGTTATTTGGCATTAGATTAGTATTAGCTTTTCCATGGGCGACACTTAATTATGGAGATGGCATAATGGGTAGTACATATATAAGCCTAGTTCAGAACACTTACTCATCGTATAGAGCATCGGCATTTTTTTTAGAACCAGCATCATTTGCAGGATACGCATTACCATGGCTTTTTTTATCACTATTTAATATTAACAGAAAGAATTCTTTAAAGAATTTTTTCTTGGTTTTGTTTATATCTATGTCTATCTGTCTAACAACATCTTCGTTAGGAATTCTTGGAGTTCTAATCGCTTGGTGTGCATATGTTGAAGTTAGTTTATTTAATTCAGGAAGAAAAAAACTGTTGGTTACAATACCGATTTTATTGTGTGTAGGGATATACGTATATAATTTAGATATTGTACAGGCACAAATCATGTCAAAAATGTATTCGATGAATGATTTGTCAAGAAGTACATCGTTATCATTAAGATTGCTTAGAGGTAAATATTGCTTTGAAGAATTAGATAATATACATCAGATTTTTGGATGTGGTTATGGTGTGTTATATCAGTATTTTATGCAGAATAATATTTCTACAGTACTAGATAGAGCAGATCTCGTAGTAACATATATGAACGGAATGTCATTGATGTTTTGCAGTGTGGGTATTATTGGTTCAGTACTGTATTTAATACCATTTATAGGAAAAGTGGTTTCTAATAAATCAGTATTTATGTTATTTGCTTGTTGGATGTTATTGCAAATGACTTCCCAGGTGTTTGACACACCAACACTGTTATTGTTAACGATATTTATTATTGTTATATCAAAAAAAAATATTAAAGAAATTAGAGTATAGATTTGAAAGGGAAAATAATGAAAATAATTGCATTGTATTTACCACAGTACCACCAGATAAAAGAAAATGATGAATGGTGGGGAGAAGGCTATACTGAATGGACAACTGTGAAAAAAGGAAAAGTCCTTGTCGAAGGACAATACCAGCCAAGAATACCATTAGATAAAAACTATTATAACTTGACAGATATTGATGTAATGAAAAAGCAAGTGGAACTTGCAAAAAATAATAGTATATATGGCTTCTGTTTTTATCACTATTGGTTTAATGGACACATATTATTAGAGAAACCATTGGAGCAGTATTTGGAGCATAAAGAAATTGATTTTCCATATTATTTTTGCTGGGCTAATGAACGTTGGACAAGAGTGTGGGAAGGAGATTCAAATCCGGAGTTACTTATAGAACAAGAATATAGCGATAAAAAAGATGTGGATGATCATTTTTATTTTTGGCTAAAGTTTTTTAAAGATTCACGTTATATGAAGGATAACAATAAGCCTATACTCAGCATATACAATCCAATAGCAATTTCTCCAAAGCATTTAGAGTACATGATTAATCGTTGGAATAAATTAGCACAAAAAGAAGGGTTTGATGGAGTTTCGTTTATTTATTTATGTGCCGAATCAATGTGCTATATGGGAGATGAGCATCGAAAGTTTTTTGATTATGGAGTTGAGTATGAACCAAGTTATGTTCAGCATCTAGACGATGATGCGATAGCATGTCGTAAAAGATATTATAGAGGATATAAAATTCATAGTTTATCAAAAAAATTTCCCTTTTTGCGCACAATAAGAAAAGTATTTAAAAATAAAACTGACATAGGAAAAACAATAGAAGGAATAAAAATGATTCGAGATTATGATGAAGATTGGAACAAAATTCTAAAAATTGAGCATGATGATTATTCTAAATATATTCCAGGAGGTTTTGTTGATTGGGATAATACACCGAGAAGGGGACGCGAAGGAAAACTAATACTGGGAGCTTCTCCAGAAAAATTCGAAAAATATTTTGAAAAATTAGTGTTACGGGCTAAAAATATATATCATTCAGATACGATAGTTTTATTTGCATGGAATGAATGGAGTGAAGGTGGTTATCTTGAGCCGGATGAAAAATATGGAGATGCTTACTTGAAGGCTATAAAGCGGGTTCTAGAGAAACATAAAGAAGTATAAGGAGACTAGATGAAAGAAAAAGAACATAATGAGTCTCAAAATAGTGTTATTGAGGTAAAAGAAAAGTCACTAAAATTAAATGCAATGTTAAACACTATAAAGACGATACTTGGTATTATTTTCCCACTTATTACATTTCCATACATATCAAGAATTTTATCAGTAAGTTCCATAGGATCATACAATGTGTCAAGTTCTGTTATCAGTTACTTTTTACTTATAGCAGGCTTAGGAGTATCAACATATGCAATTAGAGAAGGTACACAGTATAGAAATGATTATAATAAGATGGAGCTATTTACGAGTGAAGTGTTTAGTATTAATATGTATTCGACAATAATTTCGTATTTCGCTCTTATTATTAGCATTTTATGTTTCCCTGTTCTACAAACTTACATTTTTTTTCTTGTAATATTAAGTATTCAAATATTTTTTGCAACAATTGGTACAAATTGGCTGTGTAATATTTATGAAGATTATATGTACATTACAATCAGAACATTAGCTTTTCAAATAATTTCACTAATTTTAATGTTTGTTTTTGTACGAGATGAAAAGGATATTTATATATACTTGATTATTGTAACGGCGGCCAATTGCGTACCTAATTTAATCAACTATTTATATATTAGGAAAAAATATGTTAAAATCAAATTCTTGCTAAAATTTGATTGGAAAAAGCATATAAAGCCAATTTTGATTATTTTTTCAACATCAATAACAATCACGTTATATGTTAATTCGGATATGACAATATTGGGTGTTATGACAAGTAATTATCAGGTAGGACTATATAGTGCTTCAGTTAAAATATACACAATTGTCAAGAACATTATGGTTTCAATTGTTATGGTTTTGATTCCGAGATTTTCAATCTTATTTTCTAAAAATAATAGTAATGAAGCAAGCATACTTTTTTCTAAAGTTGTTAATTCAATAACACTTCTATTGTTTCCAGCAACAATAGGGATGGCGGTATTAAGTGAAGATATTGTTTTGTTGTTGGCAGGAAATAATTATATTGAAGCAGGGCAGTCCTTGTGTATCTTAAGCGTTGCGACGGTTTTTGCATTGTATGCGTATATGTATACTAATTGTATACTAATACCGATGAAGAAAGAGAAGATTGTGTTTATAGCTTCGCTTATCAGTGCGGTAGTTAATATTTTGTTAAACATAATTTTAATCCCTTATTTTGGAATTAATGCAGCAGCATTAACGACTGTTTTAGCAGAAGCAATAATATGTTTTGTAACAATAACTGTAGGTAGGCGATTTCTTAAAATGCAGGATGTCACTAGTTCTTTTCTTAAAGTTTTATTAGGATGTGTAGTAATAATAGTGTTTTGTATGTGTATTAAAAAAATTATTATTTCTAGAATAATCAGAATTATTGCATCTGTAGCAGGTTCAATTATTCTGTATTTGTTTGTTGTTATTTTTACTAAACATTCAGTGTTAACAGATATTTGGAAAAAACGTTGAAAAATGTAATTGATATGGAGTACTTATGAAATATGATAAAACATTGTCAAATCGAAGTTATAGAGATACAAGAGTTGAAATTTTAAGAATTGTGCTAATTACGATGATTGTTATTCATCATTGTTTAGTTCATGGTTTAAAAATGTCAGATTTGAAACTAGAAAATTGTTCGGCAATCCCTCCGTTATTTCAATTTCTTCTTAATTCATTTGTTATTGTTGGAGTAAATGGTTTCTTTTGGATTTCTGGTTACTTTGGAGTAAAACGAAATATAAAGAAGATTATTCGGCTATATTTATTGTGTATATATTCTGAAGTAGTTTGGAATATTGCGGCTATTGTGTTAAAATTCGAAGTTGTTTCGTTTAATAAAATTATCAATATAGTATTTCCAATCAGAGATTATTGGTTTATTGCGGTATACATAGCGTTAGTTTTGTTGAGTCCATATATTAATAATATAATGAATAATAGTACTAAAAAGGAACAATTAATTAGTGTAGGGATAGTAACATCAATTAATATTTTATATGGTTTTGTTTTTAATTTTGTTGGAATAGGAGATGGATATACAGTTTTTCAAGGAATTAATATGTATATTATAGGACGGCTATGCTACAATAATATCTTGTTTATAAAAAAATATTTTAAAAGAATTATGTTGGTTGTATTATTTATTTTGAGTGCAATATTATTGGGAGGCTTGACATATTGTTTATCCGTAAATGGATATTCAACAAAAGCATGGCATATGTTTGCTTATAATGATCCAATCGTTATATTAATGTCAGTTATATTCTGTCTAATCTTTGTGATAAGGGACAGAGTGGATAAAAGTCGTATAGTAACTAAAATGATTTCTATAGCTAGTGGAAGTTGTTTGGCGGCTTATCTTCTTACAGATAATTTGATTGCAAAAAAATATGTTTTTGGACCTCTTAAGACTATATTGAGTACATCTAATGGTAATCCAATTGAGATTTCGATTATAATAGTGTGTTATAGTATTTTGTTAGTTGTTATATGCGTAATCGTAGATATTATTAGAAAAATCATATTGCAGCTTTTAAGTAATTTAAAAAATAAATATTTATAATTTATTAATAGGCTATTTTATTAGAAGGAAGTTTGGGTGGTAATATGAAAAAAATTGGAGTTATAACATTGTGGTCGAATAATTATGGTTCGGTGTTGCAGTGTTATGCATTAAAAAAAACATTAGAAGGATATGGATATAAGATTGAGATTTTATATCAGGATTCAAATGGAGTTGAGAGATATAAAAACTATGTAAGAATAGTATTGAATTTGGTGAAAAATGGATTAATATATCCGTCTTATATAAAGAGTTTTTTTGAAATGAGACAATCAAGAAAAAATTCAATTAATGGATTGACGAACAAATCAAGTGATGAACTGAATTTTTTTGTTAAGACACAGATTCAACCAAAGGCAATTCCATACTCGGAGTTTAAAAAATTAGGAAAGGATGATCAGTATGTAGCTTTTGTTGCAGGAAGTGATCAAATATGGAATGGAAGCGTTCCTTTCAATCCGATTTCTTTTTTAGAGTTTGCGCCAAATAATAAAAAGATAGCCTATGCACCTAGTTTCGGCACTCAAGAAATAGCATGCTACAATCAAAAAAAATTTGCTCGAGCAATAGAAAAATTCTCTTTTTTATCTATACGAGAAGATGAAGGGAAACAACTAATTAAACAATTAGTTGGAATGGATGTACTTAGGATGCCAGACCCAACTGTTTTGTTGAGCAAAGATGAGTGGAAAAGCTTTGCTAATACTGTAAAGAGTAACCCCAAAAAATATGTAATGTTGCACTTTTTAAGTAAACCAAATAGTATTGCAATGAATAGAATAGAAAACTATATAGAAAACTATGATTGCGAAGTGATATGTTTTGGGTACGAACATGACTGTTTTAAATTAAAAGGAATCAAAACTGAGTCGGGATCCCCACAGTGTTATTTAAATAGAATAAGGAATGCAAGCGCAATTTTTACAGACTCTTTTCATACATCATTGTTTGCAGTAAGGTTTTCTAGACAATTTTATGTATTTGACAGGCAATATGATCATAAATATTCACAAGGGAGTAGAATATTTACATTGTTAAGAAATTGTAATTTGGAAAGTCGATATATTATTAATAACGAAGAATTAAATCAATCAGCTGTTTGCTGTGATTCTTTTTTTAATAAAGAAAGAAAACTTGGCAATGATTTTCTGGAAAAATCATTGCCGAAGATTGAAACAAAGAACGAGAAACGACCTCTTTTAAAAGATGAGAAAGAATGTTGTGGGTGCGGGAATTGTGCAATTGTTTGTCCTCAAAATGCAATAAAAATGATATACGCTAGTAAAGGATTTACTGTTCCTGAAATTGATCGTGAGAAATGTATAAACTGTGGGAAGTGCGAACAAATGTGTAATCAAGTAGTGAATAGAGACATTTGCCAAGAGAAAAAAGCTTACATAGCGTATAATAAAAATAAG
The DNA here is from genome assembly GCA_036653135.1 of Lachnospiraceae bacterium. Lineage (GTDB taxonomy): Bacteria > Bacillota > Clostridia > Lachnospirales > Lachnospiraceae > Petralouisia. The sequence continues at coordinate 3,621 of JAVVUO010000010.1, read as the reverse complement.
ATAGAGAGAAAAGAATCTGCTTCTGGAGGTGTTTTTTCGGCTTTGGCTAGTCAAACCTTAAACAGAGGCGGTGTAGTCTTTGGCGCAGCATTAGATTTAAAAGGAAAAGATGCAAAAGTTCGGCATTGTATGGTTGAAACACAAGAAGAATTACATAAGATATTAAAATCAAAGTATGTTCAAAGTGATTGTTATGATTCTTTTGAACAAGTAAATGAAAACTTACAAAAGGAAAAGACTGTTCTGTTTGGTGGAACATCATGTCAAATTAATGCGTTGTATCAATTCTTGGGAAAACGTAAAACTGACAATTTGTACACGGTTGATTTTGTATGTCATGGCGTCCCTGGTGGGAAACTATTTGCAGATTATATAAAATATTTAGAAAATATTAATGGTAAAAAAATAATCGATTTTGATTTCAGAAAAAAAATGGATTATGGAATAGAATATATCTTAGTAGCATCATTTGAAGACGGAGAGAAAAAAGAAATTGAATGGAAAGATTCGAGTTATTACAAGATGTTTCTTCGTGGTGAGAGTTATCGAGATGTATGCTATGAATGTAAATTTGCAAGTATACAAAAATCAGCAGACATTACAATTGGAGATTACTTTGAAGCTAAACAAGATTATCCAGAAATGTTTGATAAAAATGGACTACTAGATTGTATAAATGGTATTTCATGTATTATTGTACAGAATGATAAAGGACATATGTTTATACAAGAGTATGGAGAAAATATTCAACTTTTTGAAGCGGATTTGTGTAAAATACAAAATAGTCATAATCAACTTTGTTTTCCTTCAAGACATACAAAAGTTAGAAATAAGTTTTTTACGATGTACAAGAAGGGCGGATTTAGAAAAGTTGAAAGATATTATAAAAGGAGAAAATCGTTATTCTGGTTGCCGATGAAAGTAAATCAACTAATGAAAATTAGCCTTAAATAAGTTACAGTTCAGAATTTCGGCTGAACTGCTTATAAAAAAGTTGGATAGCGTAAATTTTTCTGTGTCTATTAAGGAAAATTTCCTTCTGATTTGAATCAAATATGTAAGATTTTTGTCAAATTTTTAAATATACTTTGCTGTTGAATTTGATTTCTAATTATAGTATTGCCACCTTTTTGGTTTTTATACATTTTATTTTGATTTATTGCATAGCTAATAAACAATGATATCTTTTATATCACTTTTGTTCTGCTCAAACCCGGTCTCAGGAATAAGCATGGAGTTTTATGAATATACTATCAATGTCGAAGGAATAAGGTCGGAGTGGTTTGCCCATCGGAGGTTGCCACTCCGACATTTTTGTGTGCCGGAATGAGTTGACTCATGCATATTCTAAACTTTATGCTATTCCTTCTACTGGATTGCATTTCTTTACGGCATATGGTCCAATAGGAAGACAAAATATGGCATATTTTAAATTTACAGATAAGATGGTAAATGGAGAAAAAATACAAATACACAACAAAGGAGAGATATATCGTGATTTTACCTATATTGACGATATAGTAGAAGGCATTGTCAGGATTATGCGAAAATCGCCGGAATTAAATGAAGATGGTGTGCCATAAAAATATGCAACATTGGAAATAGTAAGCTAGAATCTTTAAAATATTTTGTTGAAACATTAGAAAATTGTTTACTGCAGGAAAAAATTATCACATCACTTGCCAAGAAAGAATATGTACCCATGCAGCTGGGAGATGTGTATTAGACGTATGCTGATATATCAGAACTGAAGCAGGATTTCGGGTTTAACCCCAAATATCATTATCAGAAGGTTTGAAAAAATTCGCATTTTGGTATCGAAATTATAATAGGAATGAAATCTAGGATAAATAATATTTAATATAAAGAAAAGAGGTATACCAATGAAAATTGCAGTGGCAGGAACTGGATATGTAGGACTATCCAATGCTATTTTATTATCCCAAAATAACGAAGTCTGGGCAGTAGACATTCTTCCGGAAAAAGTAGAATTAATCAATCGTAAAAAATCTCCTATCGTAGATAAGGAAATTGAGTCATATTTACAAAATAAACAGTTGAATTTAACGGCTACCACAAATGCTAAAAAAGCATATGGGGGAGCCGATTTTGTTATTATTTCTACACCAACAAACTATGATTCAACAAAAAATCACTTTGATACATCTTCAGTAGAGCAGGTGATTGAGTTGGTAATGGAATATGCTCCAAATTCCATTATGGTTATAAAATCAACAGTTCCGGTAGGATATACAAAATCTGTACGAAAAAAATATAAAAGTCAGAATATTATTTTTTCCCCGGAATTCTTAAGAGAAGGACAAGCTCTTTATGATAACCTCTATCCATCTAGAATTGTTGTAAGCTTTCCGGCGGATGATGAACGACTAAAAGAAAAAGCAAGGCAGTTTGCGAGTCTTTTAAAGCAGGGGGCAATTAAGAAGGAAATTCCAGTATTGCTTACTAATCTTAGTGAGGCAGAAGCTATTAAACTATTTGCCAATACCTATCTAGCGATGCGTGTATCGTATTTTAATGAACTGGATACATATGCGGAACTGCGTGAACTGGATTCTAAGCAGATTATCGAAGGGGTATGTTTAGATCCTCGAATTGGAACACATTACAATAATCCATCTTTTGGATATGGAGGCTATTGCCTGCCTAAGGATACCAAGCAGTTACTTGCTAATTATACCAATGTTCCTAATAATTTAATCGGGGCAATTGTAGAAACAAATCGTACCAGAAAAGATTTTATTGCGGAACAAATTTTAGAGAGAACACCAAAAGTAGTTGGTGTGTATCGGCTAACTATGAAAGCAAACTCAGATAACTTCCGTCAGTCAGCTATTCAGGGCGTTATGAAACGGTTAAAAGCAAAAGGAGTAGAAGTAGTAGTATATGAACCCACTATGAAAGAAAAAACCTTTTATAACTCGAATGTTATAAAAAATTTAGAAGAATTTAAGGAAATTTCAGATGTCATTATTGCTAATCGTTATAATAATGATATTCAAGATGTATTGGAAAAAGTATATACTCGGGATTTGTTTAAGAGAGATTGATATTTTGAGTTTCGTCAAATTTCAATTCCAAATTGAAGAGATTTTTTAATGTGGAGACTTATTTTGAAATATATCAAATTTTTTTATAAGGAGATTAATCAAAATGTATGAAACAAATGGAATGCAGACGGATAGACCGAGATTATGCTATTTGTTTGTGAAAATCCAGTAATATTTAGATCTAAAGGGAAAATCAAGTGGATAAAGCGCCTAAATTGTCCATATTTCTGTGAGCTTGCTTGTAAAATATGGGTAACAACCCTCTATGATAATACTCAGAGGCATAGTAAAAACGAATTGAATTTTATAAAAAATCAGGGAAAACTACTTGCAAAAACTAATATTTCCCATTGCAAATCCCATCCCAACCACCTATGATCTTGTTTTTGACACCTAAAACAGCAAAAAAGTCTCGTAAGCATTGATATTATTGGCTTACGGGACTTTGTTAAATTTTGGCAATACACGTTACGCAACCTATTTTTTTGTCTCAGAACAAATATTTTTCATTTTTTTAATAGGTACTATCTGTTTTGAAGTACAGAAGCCAAAT
>JAVVUO010000009.1:0-81485 GCA_036653135.1 Lachnospiraceae bacterium | reverse complement strand
ATACACCAGAAGGTTTTTTTGAATCACGTCCTGTTAATGAAGCTAAGGTATTAACTGCTTCACAGGCACTTAATCTACTGCGTCAGCGAGGTTATGTCATCAAAGATGATGCTACCCCTGCCATGAATTAGGTGTTGTTTATATATTCAATTTTCTTGGAGCCACCAAAAGATGGCTTATTTGCTATGCAATTTACTTTTTTTCTAACCACTACCTCTTTGTTTCAAACTTAATTCCTCCATAAAGTTGTAATAGAACTATTATGATACCAAAAGATTGCTACAGCAATAGAAACTGTGATATGGAGATAAAAACAAATGACAGATTGGATTCCAAAGATGAAATAGCAAAGATTAGATGGCTTAACAAATGCAAAGTTGGATTATATTCATAATGGTGCAGATAATCATATATCAGGTAATATTAGTCTCTCTTTTTGTAATTGTGAAGGTGGGCAATATTGCATAGACTTAGAAGATTATGCATATGGGACGATAAGAATCTCTCTTGGAAAAGATAATACCGAAGAAGATATGGAATCAATTGTAAGAGCATTGAATAAAATTATTATCGGATAGAAAAAAGTCCGCACGACCAAATGTGAACTGAAATTTACTTTTTTACTTTCCAGATAAGAAAACAGTACAACGAATATGCTGTAAAATTTTAAGTTGAATTTTACAGCGGGTTTTTGTATAATAAAACTACGAACAAGAATAATAATATCAGAGAAGGAGATGATGATATGTCCCGTATTTTACCAGTATCTGATTTAAGAAACTATAATGAAGTGCTTAAGAATTGTCAGGTAGGAGAACCAGTTTTCTTGACGAAAAATGGTAGAGGAAGATTTGTAGTTCTCGATATAGAGGATTATGAAAAAGACAGAGCAGAAAAAAAGCTGTTGGCTAAATTGCAGGAAGCAGAAGAAGCGGTTGCAGATGGAAAAGGATGGATGAGCCTTGACGAACTAAAATCAGCAATGGAGGAATAGTGATTGATGAAACTAAGGATTAATCCTCTTGTAGTGGCTGATTTGAAAGCAATTCGGGATTATATCGCAGAGGACAATGCAGAAGCTGCAAGAAAGACAGTAGACCAAATTTACAAAAGCTTTGAAAATCTACAGCAATTTCCAACAATGGGGGCAGATATGTCAAAGCGAGTAAGCTTCAAAACGGATTGCAAGTATCTAGTACATGGAAACTATATTACACTTTATCTTATCAAAAAAGATTGTGTTGAAATATATCGTGTGATTGACAGATACGAAACAGTTGATAGATACTCCTATGTTGCTACTTTTGATGAAATTAAGGAAAATGATTTCAATTTAAATATCCCTCGTTACGTAGATACATTTGAAGAAGAGGAAATGGTAGACATTGAAGAAGTACGCTCTAACATTGCCAATATTGAAAAAGAATTAAAAGAAGTACAGGTGCAAATGGAAGAATATCTAAAGGAGTTGGGCTTATGAGTGATATTGTAAATTACAATGAACAAACATTTGAATCCATAAAACATATAAATGAAAATGGACAAGAATTTTGGTATGCAAGAGAATTGCAGATTGCTTTAGATTATTCTCAATGGAGAAGATTTAATGAAACAATTGAAAGAACTAAAACTGCATGTAAAAAAAGTGGAAATGACATAGATGAACATTTTGCCGAGGTCGGCAAAACGATAGAAATGCCCAAAAATGCACACAAGGAAATTCAGGATTATGAATTGTCAAGATATGCCTGTTATTTGATTGTAATGAATGGTGATTCAAGAAAAGAAGTCATTGCAGTAGGACAAACCTATTTTGCAGTTAAAACAAGACAAGAAAGTTCAGGCAAAAAGTCTAATGCGGAATTTTTAAAATGGTTTGAACCAATTGTAACAGCTTTAAAAGATTTAGGTGGCAGGGCTAATCCTAAAGATGCACGTGACCGAATAGCTACCAACTTAAATTTATCAAAGGAAGAAATACACGAAACACGTGGTAAAACCCAAATAAATAAATTTGCGAATGAAGTTGCATTTGCAAAAAATTACTTGGCATACGAAGGAATTATTGATAAATCAGAGCGTGGAATATGGGCGTTAACAGAAAAAGGTATGAACTGCGAAATGACAGAGCAATACGCAAGTGATATTTTTCAAAAGTGGGTTAAAATATTTAAGAACCGTAGAGATGAAAAGAATCCTGATGAGGCGGAAGATTCTCAAGTTCATTAAAGAAGATGAATCTTTAGGTAGTGGTTTCGTGATTGGCCATAGCTATTTTTGTGTCTCGGAAAAAATCTCAGATGAAGATGTTTCGGCTATTATTGAATATGAGCTTATTCCTCTTATTAATGAGTATTGGTTTGATGAACAGACCAAAATTGAAGACTGGTCTGTAAAATTGCGTGGTGTTATGAATGATTAAAGTTAAAAATATATATTATATGCTTAGCTATGCTTTTCGAATTCTCAATGAAGATAAATACCAGGATATAAAAACTGAGGAATTCCTATATACAGCAGATTTGATGGCAGCAATATTGGCGAAGGGGTTATCAAGTCAGATAAAGCGAGGACTTGGGAAAGAATATATTCAAAGATCAGATATGCTGTCATCACCGCGTGGAAAGATTGACATTTCTTGTTCTTTAAAAGAGCAGGCAATTCTTTCTAGAAAATTGGTATGTGTATATGATTCTTTTGAAGAGAATACCTATATGAACCAGGTATTGAAGAGTACGGCGCGAAAACTGATTCAAGTAGATGACGTGAAAGCAGAGCGAAAGAAATCGCTTAAGAAATTAATGATTTATTTTAATAACGTAGATATTATTGATCTTCAAACTGTAAAATGGAGAGGTTTCCAATATACAAAAAATAATGCAACGTATAAAATGCTAATCAATATCTGTTTTCTGGTATCGAAAGGGCTACTGCTGACAGATGAAAAAGGTACTTTAAAAATGTCAAAGTACCTTGATGACAGACAGATGCATAATTTGTATGAGAAATTTATATTAGAGTATTATAGAAAGCATTATCCAAAATTTAAAGCAACTCCATCACAAGTAGATTGGAATGTTGATGATGGATTTTTGGAATTACTGCCAGCGATGAAATCAGATATTATCTTGGAATACCAGGGACGAACAACCATTATTGATGCAAAATATTATTCCAGAATGTTTCAGTATAATCAGTTATTTAATTCTAAAACATTGCATTCAAATAATATGTATCAAATATTTGCCTATGTAAAGAATAAAGATATAAAGCATGATGGTAGTGTTAGCGGAGTACTTTTATATGCTAAAACCGATGAAGAAGAGATGCTGGATCAAAACTATTTGATGAGTGGAAATAAAATCAGTGTGAAGTCCCTTGATTTAGGAGCTGATTTTGAAGAGATTTCAGAAAAGTTGGATGAGATAGCGGAAAATATTAAAGGAATTAAGTAGAGATTGATACAATTATTTTTTAAATTTATTAGTTCAAGATAAGTCCAAAGTTAGTCCAAGATTAGCTCAAGACGGAAAGGAATTAGAATGATATATTCAGAAAAACAGCTTAAAGAAAAAATTATAAAAATGATAGAAACGTTTGAAGATGAGGTTGTTGAATTCAAGGAAGCAAGGTCTAACTATTCGTTCAAAGATATTGGAAAGTATTTTTCTGCTCTTGGTAATGAAGCTAATATTAGAGACAAAAAAGAAGCATGGCTAATATTTGGAGTTGATAATAAGAAGAATATTATTGGAACAGAATACCGTAAAGACGGAAATTTGCAACATCTTAAAAAAGAAATAGTCGGCGGTACAAACGAAAGAATGACATTTATGGAAATCTATGAATTGGAAATAGAAAAGCACCGAATTGTGGCTTTTCAAATTCCACCTGCATTACGAGGAATTCCAACAACATGGAATGGAGCTGCATATGCAAGAGAAGATGAGAATACATGTCCACTTCCAGTTGATAAAATGGATTTAATTCGTAGTCAGGTGGGTGTCGATTGGTCAAAGGTTATAGTAGATGAAGCAACTTTAGATGATTTAGATACAGAAGCAATTGCATATGCGAGAAGTCTTTTTATAAAGAAGCAGAATGCCGCAAAAAAAGCAACAGAGATTTTAGAGAAAATGTCTGACGTTGAAATTTTAAATAAGGCAGGATTATTGATAAAAGGAAAAGTTACAAATACAGCATTAATCTTGCTTGGAAAAGAGGAATCTATTTACTTGTTTGATGGATTTATCCCTAGAATTACTTGGACTCTTTATAATGGGGATGGGTCTGTCAAAGCATATGAGCATTTTGATATTCCATTACTTTTAGCAGTGGATAAAACATATTCCAAGATTAGAAATGAGAAGTACAGATATATTGCAGGACAGCAGACATTATTTCCTGATGAAGTAGATCAATATGCACCAGATGTTGTGAAAGAAATATTGAACAATTGTATTGCACACTCAAATTATCAATTACGTGGAAAAATTAATATTGAAGAATTTGAAGATAAGTTGGTATTTATAAATGAAGGCAATTTTATTCCAGAAACTGTTGAACGTGCTTTAGAAGAAGGATATAAGCCGCCATATTATAGAAACACCTTTTTATGTCATGCAATGGTAAATCTATATATGATAGATACGAATTCTATGGGAATTCTTATGATGTATCAGATTCAAAGAGAAAAGTGTTTCCCATTACCAACATATGATTTAGAAGAGCCTAATCGAGTAAAAGTCACGTTATATGGAAAAATTTTGGATAGAAATTATACACAGTTATTACATGCTAATGAGAACTTAGATTTGAATGTGGTATTTTTACTGGATAAAGTACAAAAACATGAGACGATTTCCAAAGATAGTTTTCAGATACTTAAAAAGGCTGGCTTGGTTGAAGGTCGTTATCCAAATTTATTTGTTTCTTACAAAGTTGCTAATATCGTGGGACAGAAAGCTGATTATGTTAGAAATAAAGGTTTAAGTAATGATGTATATAAACAAATTATAATCAATGCACTTAAAACAATGAAAGATGCAAGTGTTAGTGAGTTGAAAGAAGTTCTCATCGGTGCATTACCTGCTATTTTTGATGAGAAACAGCAATCAAAAAAAGTATCAAATATATTACAGTCCATGAAGCGAGACGGAACAGCTGATGTTGACGGTACAGGACATTCAGCAAGATGGTTTCTTCTAAAGAAGGACTAGCATTGGTCTAAAGTCATGTATTTTAGTCCAAAATAAAAATAATTTAGTTCAAGAAGAAGTGAAAAATCAAGTGAAATCGGGATTTTTGTTAGACTAGAGATATGTAGTTTAGTTCAAGATTTAGTTCAAGGAAGGTAAGCGATGAATAACATAGCGTTCCCGAGGTCGGCCCTAATATGAGATAATCTATTTACATGAAGTAAATGAATCAGAATCTAGAGTTAATTATTGATTGAGCTTTTCACTATAAATGTGTTTCCTGAGCTTGAGTTTTTTACTTCACAGTCTATCAGAAAATTGAGTTGGTACCCTCAATGGAATATCCTCATAACTTAACAGTCTCAGAACGCCGCTGGTTCGATCTGATCCAGCAGTGTCGCACAAGTGGAAAATCCGATGCACAATGGATGCAGGAACATGAAATAAAATCACCCACTTTTTACTATCACGTAAAACAACTTCGAAAGAAAGCCTGTGACATTTCTAAAAATAGTTTTTCTAGACAGAGGAATGATGTCCAAGAAATTGTCCCATTGTTTATGGATGAGGCTCCTTCAGTAAAAAGTTTAATTGCGTGTATTGATAACAGTACAGCAACAGGAAAGCATGATCTAATTATAGTTTTGCTGGCTGCTGAATTAGGTTTACGTTCAGGTGATATTTGTCGATTAAAATTATCAAACATCCATTGGGAACATAATACCATTGAGTTTATTCAATTTAAAACAGGTGTGTTTAACCAACTCCCTTTACTTGAAAATATAAAGTTTGCACTAATTGACTACCTACGAGTAGCAAGACCTGCTTGCAACTCTGAATTATTATTTATTGGAATCAAAAATAATTACCAAATGATTAGTCCCAGTCAGATGCACTCAGTTGTGTCTAAATATTTCAAGGTTTCTGGTCTGGATATATCTAAACGAAAGCATGGTCCACATGCATTAAGGCACTCACTTGCCAGCAATCTCCCGGACTTTTCTTTTCGCTCTGCTACTAAATAGCTACGTAAACGTCAAACCATTTTTAAAGAGAAAGCGAAAGAACGATATCAAATAGAATCCCCAAATAGCGAACGAAATCATGAAACACGATTTTGTTCGCTATTTTTCTTTCAAAAACTGTTCGCTCAAATTTATATGGGCATTTTTCAGCATACGGATAGTGACTAAATGCTAGTAAAGGACACGATGTTCTAACTTTTTGCGCCTTTTAAAATATCTTCTAGTAAATCAAAACTATCTTTGATACCTAAAAAGATATCCGAGAAGTCCAAATAAATCATACAACAATTTACATAAGGTCAATATTATCTACCTATTTTCAGGAAAAAGCATATATTGTTAATGTATTTTGACACAGGGAAACGATATAATTCCGATAGAATGATAAATAACAAGAGAGGAGAGTTATAGAAATGATAGCAATCGGATGTGATCATGGAGGATTTGAATTAAAAAAAGATATTGTTAAATATCTAGAAGAACAGCAAATTGCATATTACGATTATGGGTGTTATTTGAAAGATGCAGTAGACTACCCATTATATGGTAAAGTGGTTGGCAAGGCAGTGGCGGAGGGAAAATGCGAGAAAGGAATCATAATTTGTGGAACTGGTATTGGTATTTCCATAGCTGCCAACAAAGTGAAAGGAGTAAGGGCAGCATTGTGTACAGATTGCTTTATGGCAGAAGCTACTAGACTGCATAACGATGCAAATGTTTTGGCTTTAGGAGGAAGGGTTGTAGGAAGCGGCTTAGCTATCAAAATAGTTGAAACATTTTTGAACACAGAGTTCTCGAAAGAGGTCAGACATAGCAACAGAATTTCCATGATAGAGGGGGAAGATAGTGATGAATAATTTGCTAGTTGCTCAATCAGGAGGTCCTACAGCAGCCATTAATGCTACCGTAGTGGGAGTACTTTTGAACGCATATTCTAGTAATCAAGTGGATGAAGTATTTGGTGCCATCAATGGTATCCAGGGTGTTCTAGATGAACATTTTGTAAAGTTGAGAGATAAAATAAAAAGTCCAGAAGATTTTCAACTTTTAGAACAAACGCCAGCAGCAGCATTAGGTTCCTGCCGCTTAAAACTAAAAGATTTAGACAAAGACAGGGAACAATTCCAACACATTATAGAAATTTTCAGAAAATACGAAATCAAGTATTTTATTTATATTGGTGGAAATGACTCCATGGACACCGTAGATAAATTGTCTCAGTATTGTTCACAAAATCAAATAACGGATATCACTGTAGTGGGAGCACCTAAAACAATAGATAACGATTTGGTTGGAACGGATCATTGTCCAGGATTTGGTTCGGCAGCAAAATATATAGGTATTACATTTGCAGAACTTGCAAAAGATTGTCATGTATATGCAATGAAAGCAGTCACCATCGTAGAGGTAATGGGACGTAATGCGGGGTGGTTAACGGCAGCATCTGCGTTGGCAAGAATTGGGGGAAAACCAGGTCCTGACTTGATTTATTTGTGCGAGGCTGACTTTGATCAGGACAAATTTATTTTGGATGTGAAAGCAAAATTAGAGACGAAAAATGATGTGTTGATAGCAATTAGTGAGGGTATTAAGGATAAGAACGGACAATACATCTCAGAACAGGTCCAAAGCGGTGCGGTAGATGCTTTTGGTCACAGCTACATATCGGGTTCTGCAAAAATGCTGGAAGCATTGGTAAGAGAAGCAATAGGCTGTAAAGTAAGAACTATAGAATTGAGCCTGCTGCAAAGATGCGCAGGGCATATAGCCAGTGCTATTGATATCCAAGAATCAAAAATGCTGGGAATGAAAGCTTGTCAGTGCGCAGTAGAAGGAAAGAGCGGCATGATGGCTTCAATTACGAGGACAAATAGCAAACCATATGAAATAAGCATCACAGCAGTACCAGTAAATAAAGTATCAAATCTAGAGAAAAAGGTACCCATGTCTTATATGAATGAGGAGTGTAACGATGTTACACAGGAAATGATGGATTATTTAGTGCCACTCATTCAAGGCGAAAACTCAGTGCTCTATGAAGATGGAATCCCAAGATACAGCAACCTATATTAGTATAGAAGAAAGAGAAGAAAGAGGAGAAAACGAAAATGGCTCTAGTAACAACAACAGAAATGTTTAAGAAAGCATATGAAGGTGGCTATGCAATTGGTGCATTTAATGTAAATAATATGGAAATTATCCAAGGAATTATGGAGGCAGCAAAAGAAAATAGTTCTCCCGTTATCTTACAAGTGTCGGCAGGAGCTAGAAAATATGCAAGACATAGTTATTTGGTGAAATTGGTGGAAGCAGCACTGGTGGAGGCGGATGTTCCTGTGGCATTGCATCTAGACCATGGAGAAAGCTTCGAGATTTGTAAGGATTGTATTGATGGAGGATTTACGTCTGTTATGTTTGACGGTTCTAAATATTCCTTCGAAGAAAATGTCAGACGAACAAAAGAAGTTGTGGATTATGCACATGCAAAGGGCTGTGTGGTAGAAGGCGAACTGGGAAAACTAGCAGGTATTGAGGATAATGTGAAGGTGTCTGCAGCGGATGCTTCTTATACAAACCCAGATGAAGTAGAAGAATTTGTAAAACGCACAGGTGTTGATTCACTTGCTATTGCAATTGGAACAAGTCATGGTGCATTTAAGTTTAAGCCAGGGCAGAAACCGGAACTGCGTTTTGATATTTTAGAAGAAATTGAAAAGAGAATTCCAGGATTTCCAATTGTACTGCATGGTGCCTCATCTGTAACTCAAGAATATGTAAAAATAATTCAAGAGCATGGTGGAAAGCTTGCAGATGCAATTGGGATACCAGAAGAAATGCTTAGAAAAGCAGCAACTTCTGCAGTGTGTAAAATTAATATTGATTCTGATTTACGTCTTGCATTTACGGCAGGGGTTCGTAAGGTGTTGTCAACGGATCCAACGGTATTTGATCCAAGAGCATACTTAAAAGAAGGAAGAAGTAATATCAAGAGTTTGGTAGAACGTAAAATTCAAGATGTTTTAGGTAGCAAAGGACAGGCATAATATAATTTGCCCCTGTTAAAAAAACAAGTAATAAAAATATCAATATTGTCCCCTTTTAAAAAAGAGTAAGTCTATATCGTCCATTGAGAGGGAACCTTATTTGAAATAGAATATAACTATCAAGAAAGAAACAAAATAACACTTATGGAGGTAGAAAAATGTATAGCGAGAGCAAAAGAGAAGAATTAAAAGAATTTGCCAAAAATGTAAGGATCCAGACGCTGGAACAGTTAGCAGCAAGGGGATTTGGTCATCTAGGTGGAGCAATGTCAATGGTTGAGATTCTCACCGTATTGTATCAAGATGAGATGAAGTACGATCCTAAAAACCCAAAATGGGAGCAAAGAGATCAACTAGTTTGTTCGAAAGGTCACGGCGGACCTTCTGTATACTCTACATTAGCACTTTGTGGATTCTTTCCAGTAGAGGAATTAAAAACACTCAATCAGCCATATACTAATTTGCCAAGTCATTGTGACATGCAAAAGACAAAAGGAATTGATATTACAACTGGTTCCTTGGGACAAGGTTTATCCGTTGCCTCTGGTGTAGCACATGCACTAAAAATCACAGGACGTGACAGCAGAGTATATTGTATCGTAGGAGATGGTGAACTGCAGGAAGGACAAAACTGGGAAGCAATCATGAATTCCGCAAACAAAGGAATTGATAATCTGGTATTGCTTGTAGACCATAACCATATGCAGTTAGATGGAGAAGTAAAGAACGTAAATGACCTTTCTGACCTTGGCGCAAAGTTAACTGCTTTCAAGTGGAATGTCGTAGAAGTAGCTGACGGACATGATGTGGACGAGATTAAAGACGCTTTAGTAAATGCAAGAGCATGTAAAGGCGTACCAACCGCTATTATCTGTAATACCTTAAAAGGTAAGGGCGTTGTATGGGCAGAGACAGAATGGAATCATCACATAGAAATATCAAAAGAACAAGCTGATATCGCAATTGCGGCATTAAACGCTTAAGAAAAGGAGAACTATTCATGAGTATAAAATTATCGAAAACAAATGAAGTAAGTGACAGAACATTAGCTTCTGTATACAGTGAGTATTTATTAGAGGGAATGGCAAGAAACGATAAATTAATGCACGTAGAGTGTGACTTGGGACTTTCGATTGTAAAGTTTGATATCTTTACTTTTATGGAAAAATACCCAGAGCGTTTTGTAAATGTAGGTATCGCAGAAGCAAATGCAGTAGGATTTGCATGTGGCGCATCACACGAAGGATTTGTACCTTATGTGCATTCATTTGGACCATTTATGTCTAGACGTGTAGCTGATCAGGTATTTATGGCTGGTGCTTATTCCAACGCCAATGTAAAGATTATTGGTTCTGACCCTGGAATCGTTGCAGCATTCAATGGTGGAACACATATGCCATTTGAAGATATTGCAATTATGCGCTCTATTCCAGAAATCAAAATCGTAGAGATCGTAGATGATGTAAGTGCAAGAGCATTGTTCCCACAAATCGAGAAAGATTACGGTATGTATTATATCCGTCTTGCTAGAAAAAATGTACCACAGATTTATGAAGAGGGAACGACCTTTGAAATTGGGAAAGGAAATGTATTAAAAGAAGGAACCGATGTTACAATTTTCGCTACTGGAGTTATGGTAGAAACAGGACTAAAAGCAGTAGAATTACTTAAAAAAGATGGTGTATCTGCAAGACTTGTGGATATGTTTACAATCAGACCTCTTGATAGAGAACTTGTTATTCGTAGTGCAAAAGAAACAGGTGCTATCGTTACAGCAGAAAACCACAGTGTAAATGGTGGATTAGGTGATGCAGTAGCACAAGTTGTGATGGAAGAGTGTATCGTTCCTGTGGAAAGAATTGGCGTACATGAGAAATTTGGACAAGTAGGAGATATGGATTTCTTAAGAGCACAGTATGGTTTAAGAGCAGAAGATATTGCAGAGGCAGCTAAAGTAGCGATTTCAAAAAAATAATTTTAGGGGGAAGATAAAATGAAAAGAAAAGTAGCAATCTTAACTGAAAAAAAGAAATTTCAGTTGGTAGAAGAAACAATTCCTGAATTACAAGACCATGAGATATTAATTAAAGTTTCAGCAATTGGTTTATGCCATACAGATATGCCAACCTATCTAGGCGACAGCGCAATGGGATTTGATGCTTATGGACATTTTACAATGGTAAAAGATGTTCAATTCCCAGCTGAAGTAGGACATGAGGCAGTAGGTGTAGTAGAAGCAGTAGGAGCGGGCGTAACCAATTTCAAGGTGGGCGACTATGTAGGTGGAACACCACTTACTCCTGGATTTGCATCCTATATTGTTGCACCAGCAGCATTTTGTGTACTTATTCCAAAGGAAGTTCCTTTTGAAGAATTGAAATATTGTTTAGCAGAACCATTGATGTGTGTTGCAAATATTGTACAGGCAGCTAACCCACGTTTAGGTGATAATGTAGCTATCGTTGGATGTGGTATGATGGGATTACTAATCATGGCTGGCTTAAGCCACAGTGGAGCAAGAAAAATCATAGCAATTGATGTAGAGCCAAGCCGCCTTGAATTAGCAAAGAAGTTTGGTGCAACCGATTGTATCAATCCAGCAAAAGACGATCTTACAGCAGAAGTAAACCGTTTGACGAATAATGAAGGTGCAGATATCGTTGTAGAAATTACAGGCAGCTTACGTGGTCTGAAAACAGCAGTGAAAACAGTGTACTATGGTGCCCCACTTGGCAGCGCAAAAAGAGGTAAAATATTAATTCCTTCTCTTTACAGCCGTGAAGAAAAATGGGATCCAGAAATTGGCTATGAGCTGATGTTCCGTTCCCCTATCATACATTCGACACATCCTACCTATACACAAGATTATATGGAAGCTGCACAAGTTGGCGTGGAAGCATATGCAAAAGGAATTTTGCCACTTAAAAAATTGATTAGTCATGAGTTTTCATTAGAGGAAATTCAAAAAGGATTTGAATTGATGGAAAGCAGAGATCTTTCTTATATTAAGGGTATTATTATTCCGTAAGGATAAAACCAAAGAAAGTAAGGTAAAGATATGAAATATTTAAGAATGGCCTCTCCTATGAAAATAGGGGAGGTAGAAATTAAAAACCGTACCATTATGACTGCCATGGGAGTAGCTATGGCAAATATGGATGGTACGGTAACTGATAAAATGATTGCATACTATGCAGAACGAGCAAAAGGCGGAGTAGGCCTTATTATTCCAGAGTTTACAAAAGTAAATGATATGGGGCCAGGTACACTGTATCAGATGTCACTTACAAGGGATGAGCATATTGCATCAGTACATAAATTGGTAGAGGCAGTCCATGCCTATGGAACTAAGATTTTCATTCAACTGCATCATGCAGGAAGACAAACCTATAGTGCATTGATCAATGGGGAACCTGTAGTAGCACCTTCTGCCATACCATGTGGATTTTGTCAACAGGAGACAAGGGCATTAGAAACAGAGGAAGTAAAACAAATTATTCAAAACTTTATTCAGTCAGCATGCCGTGCAAAAGCAGCGGGGGCAGATGGAGTAGAGATTCATGCGGCACATGGATATTTGTTAAATCAGTTTTTAAGTCCAAATGTGAACAAACGGCAGGATGAGTATGGTGGAAGTGTAGAAAATCGAAGTCGCATTGTTTGTGAAATCATTGAAGGTGTAAAAAAAGAGTGTGGAAAAGGATTTGCTGTTAGCGTGAGAATTACTGCTGAAGAATTTCTTGAATTTATAGGAAAACCAGGGGAAGGAATTAAGTTGGACATGGCAGTGGAAATGTCTAAATTATTCGAAAAATCTGGGGCAGATGTTATCAATGCTACGTGTGGTACCTATGAAACCATCGTGACATTTATGGAGCCAGGATTCTATCAGGAAGGATGGAGATTATATCTGGCGGAAACCATCAAAAAAGCAGTTCATATTCCAGTATTTGGAAATGCAGTGATTCGTAACCCTGAGTTTGCGGAAAAGATATTAGAAGAGGGAAGCGTAGATTTTATTTCCATGGGAAGAAGTTATCTGGCAGATTCTAATTGGGTCAACAAAGCATTTCAAGGTCGTGAAAAGGAAATTAGAAAGTGCATTAGTTGCCTTAGATGTGCGGAGACGTTTAATGCAAGTTCTGTGACACATAAGTCATTAGAGTGTAGTCTAAATGCGCGTCTTGGAAGAGAACTTGAATATCCTATGCCTCCAGCACAGGTAGGAAACGGAAGAACCATCGTAATAGTAGGTGCAGGTCCAGCAGGATTAGAAGCTGCGCGTGTCTTGGCTATGCGTAATTTCAAGCCGATTATTTTTGAGGCAGCAGAAGAAATAGGCGGGCAGCTTCGTTATGCAAAAAAGCCACCACATAAAGAACGCATCGATGGATTGATTCAATATTATCGTTATGAGTTAGAATTATTGGGTGTTAAAATCTTGTTAAATACAACTGCAACCGTAGAAGAAATAAAGAAGTATGCACCATATGGAGTGATTGTAGCAACAGGTTCACAACCAATGATTCCAAGGAGTATTTTTGGAATAGATGGAGCAAATGTTCATATCATTACAGATATTCTGTCAGGAAAAGACGAACTTAGAGAGAAGAATATCTGCATCATAGGTTCTGGTATGACGGGACTTGAAACCGCAGAAATGCTGGCAGAACAGGGAAATAAAGTGACAGTTGTGGAAATGGCAAAGACAGTTGCACCAGGAGCATTTGTTATGAATGTGATAGATGTGACGATGCGCTTAAATCAGTATGGCGTAACGATGATGCTAGGACATAAGCTAACACAAATCAAGGAAAATGCAATTGTGCTTGAAAACTTAGCAGGGGAAGTAAAAGAAGTAGAAACAGATGCAGTTGTTTTATCATTGGGTGTAACTTGTGATAGCAAATTTTATGAAAATAATAAAGAAGCATTTGATAATATGTGGAATATAGGGGATTCAGAAAAAATCGGACGTATCGGCGAGGCAGTCAGTGCGGGATTTGAACTTGGATATTCGATTACATAAAAAGGAGAAAAATATGGGTATGCAGTATATGTTTCATGCACCAGCAGTTGTTACATTTGCAGAGGGTGCACGTTTTACCATAGGAGATACACTTAAAAAATGGGGTGTAAATGGTAATGTTTTGTTGGTACATGGGAAAAATGTAAAGGCAGCAGGTCTCGTTGATGAAATGGCAGCAGGAATTGAGGGTGCAGGATTTAAAACCGTTGCCTTTGATAAAGTTCTTCCAGATGCACCAGTAGAAGTAATTCGAGAAGGTGTTGCATTTGCAAAAGAAAATAAAGTAGCGGCTATCGTTGCAATTGGCGGTGGAAGCGGAATGGATATTGCAAAAGCAATTGCAGTTATGATGAATAACGAGGGAGATATCCTGAATTATGTGGGAATGGATGTAGTGCCTAACAGAAGAAACACCTTATTTGTTGCAGTACCGACCACTTGTGGAACAGGAAGCGAAATGACAGATGGTGGCGTGGTATATGATGCGGCATCTGCTCATAAGTTACCATTTTGGGATGTATTTGCTGGACCAGACATTGCGATTCTAGATCCCTTTATGTTACAAGAACTTCCAACACACTTAATTGCACAAACTGCATTAGATGCATTTGCACATAGTGTAGAGGCTCTTACAAGCGTAATGGCGAACCCTATTTCAGATGCAGTTGCACTTGGAGCGATTGAAATCATTGCAAAGTATACACCAATTGCATATGCAGATAAGACAAATAAAGAAGCTTTAGAGATGTTATTAACCGCTTCTACCATGGCTGGAATGGCATTTAACAGAAGTAGCATTCATGCAGGACATGTAATTGCTCATGCAGTAGGGGCAATTGCTCATATTCATCATGGAGCAGCATGTGCATTGGCTATGCCACTGGTATTACAAGAACAAGCACTTGCAGTACCAGAGAAGGTACGTCGAATTGCAGCAGCAATGGGCATGAACTTAGATGAAAAACTTTCAGCGGAGGAAGTAGGAAAACAAGTAGCAGCTTATGTAAAAGACTTTAATGCATCTTTGAATATCAACTCATTTGGTCAATATGGAATTAAAGAAGAACAAATAGAGAAGATTCTTCAATATACAGGAGAAGATGTCATGATGCAAGTAGCAAGTAAGCCAATTGCACAAGAAATGATTGGTGAGTTTATTAAAAGCAATATCTAAAAGCAATATCTAAAAGCAAGAACTAAAAGCTATGAAATAAAAGGCGAAACGAGGATCAATAGTTTCGCCTTTTATTTTTTGAAGAAGGAAGGTTAACATATTGTTTTAATGCAAATAAAGATGGACAAATTTCAAGGAATAGACTAGAATTATGAATAGATAAAGGCATTGGGGATTCGCCCTAATGTAAGGAGGGCTTCTATGCTAAAGGTTTTAGTCATTGCAGAAAATCGTCATTTTGTAAAGAGTATTTGTAGTTCTTTTGAAGGATATAAAGACATATCGCTAGAGTTGGTTTATCATAGTACAAATGCATTTCATACCTTTATTTCCACCAAACCAGATATCGTGATTGTTCATTCTCAAATTATGATTCCGGTACATAGTCTGTTGACTGAATTTGGACAATGTAAGTGGAAGTTTCAGGTGTTGGTTTTGGGCACTATGTTGGAGCAAGGGCTATGGAATTATGCTAATATTAGGTTTTTAGATCAGGCAGATATTTACAGATTGGGAGAAATAGCACTATCCTATAAGAAAAATGCTGAATTAGCAGTAAAAGAAGATACAGAGGAAGGTATCTATAGACGAGAGGATTATATTATTAAACCCGAACTATATTATGTTATTCTTTGCAAATACGTAGGGACAGAAACAGTTGTGAATGATGAGAATATAAGTCAATTAAAGCAGCATATAGAAACAGTAGGTTCACCAGAGATATTTACGGTATGCGGACAGGATTTTATTGTTGTTTTTAAAAAAACAGATATTCGTATTTCCAATCCACTGATGAAGATACATAAGATGGTGCGCCATTGCATCCATTTGGATTATGCGTCGGTCTATGCCCAACAGATTTATTGGAATCAAGTAAATGGGAAGTGTTTGGAATTATTAGAAAGCACAAAATACGCTTATTTTTTTAATGGAGAATGTTGCGAGATTGAATCCTTAAAGAAAAGGGAGCATATCAGTTCTTTTGAGGAAAACTATAAAAAGATTAGTGAATTATTAATTAACACAATAGAAGGAGATAGAGAAAAATTAAATCATCACCTGAAAGAGTTATATCTACATGATATCAAAGAGAATTTTGATTATGCAGCACTTTCTAGTATCAGAAAAGGGATACAGTTTGGTGAGAGCGTATTTTCCTCTATCGTGGGAAAAAAGTGCAGTGAATTTAAGATACAAGGTGTATCCCTAGAAGAGGAATATGTGAAGGCTAGTCAGTATTTGAACGAAAGGTCCAAGCAGATTTCGATGATGCAGCTGCCAGGTATGGTAGTAGAAACTATCGTGTATTCATTGAAACACTACCAAGAGGAACTCTCTTTGGAAAAAATGGCAGAAATACTTTCTATTTCTAAAATGCATCTTAGCCGACTTTTTAAGCTACAGACAAATATGACTTTTTTAGAATTCCTGCAATTACTACGAATATTTGCTGCAAAAGAGTATTTAAGTGAAGATATTTATCGCATCAATGAAATTTCAGAGATGACGGGTTATACGGATGCCCATTACTTTGCAAAGCTCTTTAAGAAACATGTAGGATATTCGCCCAAAGAATTCCGTACACTTTATGGTAGGAGCAGTGTAGATGAAAGCATTAGTTAGAAATGAAAATGGTGAAATACGCATAGCGGATATTCCAGAACCTTATATTTTAAAAGAAGACGAAGTCAAAATCCGAGTCTTATATTCTGCTTTTTGCAGGGACGATATGCGCTATGAAGATAAAACAGATGTATTTTCACATATAGGGGTGGTAGGTCACGAGGTGGTGGGTGTGATTGAAGAACTAGGTTCCTATGCACAGTATGCAGGATTTTCATTAGAGGATACGGTACTAGTACTTCCTTGGGAGTCCTGTGGCAAATGTGAAAACTGTTTATCACAGAGAACACAGTGCTGTACAGAAGCCCATGTAGTGATGGGAACGATGACAAAACATATTATTAGAGCAAGTCGGCAATTGATTAAACTGGATTCCGATATTACCTTTAAACAGGCGGTATTGATGGAACCCGTGGGCGGTGTTATCGAAGGACTTTCCAAGTTACCGATTGATTATGACAAAGAAGTTTTGATTATTGGTGCTGGATTTACAGGGTTAGTTTTTGTAAAATTATTAAAAATGCGAGGTGTAAAAAATATTACAGTGATTGAACCCATAGCGGCTCGCCGGAAACAGGCAATTTCCTATGGTGCAGATTATGCAGTAAACCCAGATGCAGAGAATTTTCAATTGAAGTTGACTACTTGTTGCCAATACGATGGATTTGATATTGTCATTGAAACATCTTCTAGTATCAGGATGCTTGAAAGTGCAGTGTCCTTTCTGACTAGAGGTGGAACATTAGAAATATTTACCTATTATGGAAGTTTGGAAACTATTTCTTTTTCGGCACTAGACATGTATGCGTCGAATATCACAGTCATATGGTCCAGCTTTTGCAGTATGGGAAGTATCAAAACAGCAGCGCGTGTTATAAAAAGGGAATCATTAGAGAAATTGATTACAGCAGAATATGATTTTAACCATGTATTACAAGCTTTTGAAAAATATAAAACATATGAACATATAAAAATTGGTATAAAAAATTTTTAGGGGGATTCAGCCCACAAGAGGCATAATCCCAAAATTATGATACTATATTTTTTATATTTGCTGAGGCAAATAACATAACACCAAAGGAGAATTTATTATATGAAACGTATTTCCGCCCTAATTCTTTCACTAACCTTGGCGGTTGGACTTTTTTCCTGCGCTGCCCCTGCCCCAACGCGTACCAAAGACATTGCCGTTATTTACACAAATGACGTGCATGTGGCTTTGGACAAAAATATTGGCTACGCAGGCCTAGCCGCCTTTAAAAACGAGCTGCTTGCCGACGGAGCTGAGGTGCTTTTGGTGGATGCTGGCGACTCCGTGCAGGGTGCTCCCTTAGGGGGACTGTCAAACGGTAAGCTGCCCATAGACATTATGAACGAGCTGGGTTACAGCGCATCGGCAGTGGGTAACCACGAGTTTGATTATAATGTCGAAACATTGGATGCCTTGGCAGAGCGGGCAAAATTCCCCTTCTTATCGGTAAATTTTGTAGATGCCACCACAAAAAATCCCATTTACAAGCCTTATATCATCGAGGAGCGAGACGGCGTAAAAATTGCCTTTGTAGGAGTGTCTACACCGCTTACCCCAAACACCAGCAACCCAACCTTTTTTCAGGACGAGGCGGGCAAAGATAAATACACCTTTTTGCCTGGTGAGGACGGTATGGTTCTTTGGACCGCTGTGCAGCAGGCGGTAGACAGCGCAAGACAAGCGGGCGCGCAAATTGTTGTCGCCCTGACCCATTTGGGCATTGATACCGTGGCTGCACCGTATATATCTCCAAATCTAATTGCCAACACCACCGGCATCGATGTGGTACTTGACGGCCACTCTCACAGCGTGATTCAGTGCGAGCGCGTAAAAAACAAGGACGGTGACCGTGTGCTACTCTCCTCCACTGGTGCAGAACTTGCAAACATAGGCTATCTGCTCATTGACAAGCGAGGCAATATCAGCACAGGACTTGTAAGCAGTTACGCAGCCAAGGATGCTCACATTGATGCATTTATAAAAAAAGAGCAATCTGCCTTTGACGAAGTGCTGCAACAACCCGTCGTTTCACTGCAAAATGATATGATCATTGCAGACCCGGTTACCGGTGTGCGCATTGTGCGCAATGCCGAAACAAACCTTGGAGATTTATGTGCAGATGCAATACGGGCTGCAACAAACGCAGACGTAGCCGTAGAAATTGGGGGTGCAATACGCGCCAAACTGCCTGCGGGAGAAATTACCTTTGGCGACCTTTTAGGCGTAATGCCTTCGAGCTACCCTATTTGCAAGCTAAGCGTTACAGGACAGCAACTGCTGGATGCACTGGAATTTAGCGTGAGCTCCGCGCCCAAGGAATTTGGTGGCTTTTGTCAAGTATCCGGTCTAACCTTTGCTTTTCATACGGATATTCCCTCACCTGTGCAGCGGGATGATTCCGGTATGTATATCGGCATTACAGGCGAGCGGCGCGTACACGATGTACTAATCGGAAGTCAGCCTCTTGTACCTGATCATCGCTATACTCTAGCAGGTATTACCCATACGCTGCTGGAGGGCGGCGACGGGTATACCATGTTCTCTTACAAAGACGTGGTGGAAAACCCCGTTATTCTAGACCACGAGGCAATGAAAAACTATTTTTCAAATGGCTACGCCGAAAATGCCGCCCTATATGAAGCTCCCTATGGCGAGGGTCGCATTGTAGCAGTACCATAGAACAATCAGAAACTGCTGAATGGGGCAAGCAGTTTCACAATTTCATCAACTTTTGGTACTTTACCATAGATAACCACCTTGTCATTTATGACAAGTGCAGGGGTGGACATGACACCATAGGCCGCAATTTGAGAAAAATCAGTGATATGGCTGATGGTGTAATCCATATGAAGTTGTGTTAACGCTTTCTTTGTAACAGCTTCTAGCTGATTGCATTTTGCACAGCCTGAGCCTAATATTTTTAATTCCATATTAAAATCCTCCTTAAATAAATAAAAATTGAACTGCATTGAATAAGTATCCTACAAGAATGATTCCTACCGTACAAATGGTAAGAAACAGTACTAATAACTTTGGCTTTACTGCTTTACGGAGCATAATCATAGAAGGTAAACTAAGTGTTGTAACGGCCATCATAAAAGATAGAACAGTACCAAGCTGTGCGCCTTTAAAGAGCAGTGCCTCTGCCACAGGAATGGTGCCAAAAATATCTGCATACATAGGTACACCAATCAAAGTTGCTAAAATCACCCCGAAAGGATTGTGATTGCCCAATGCCGCTTCAACCCAGCTAGTTGGAATCCAATTGTGAATCAAAGCCCCAATTCCAACACCAAGAAGAATATAGGGAAATACTTTACGAAAAGTAGATACTACCTGCTCTTTTCCATAGGTGATCCGTTCTAGTTTTGTTAAATGGGGAGATTCTAAATCGATACTGTTTGTCGTAGTAATAAATTCTTCTACATACTTTTCCATGTGCAGCTTTTCAATGATAGTACCACCAATGACTGCCACAACAAGCCCTATCAAAACATAAATTATAGCTACTTTAGCACCAAAAATACTGATTAGCAAAACGAAGCTTCCTAAATCTACCATAGGAGAAGAAATCAAAAAGGAAAAGGTAACACCAAGTGGCAGTCCGGCGCTGGTAAAGCCAATAAATAATGGAATAGAGGAACAAGAGCAAAAAGGAGTTACCGTTCCCAATAATGCAGAAATGATATTTGCTCCAATACCATGAAATCGTTTTAAAATACGTTTGCTCCGTTCTGGTGGAAAATAGCTTTGAATATAAGAAATGATAAAAATCAAAAAGCATAAGAGTAAGGTGATTTTTATCACATCATAAAAAAAGAATTGAATACTGCCACCTATTGGATTTGAAATAGAAATACCGAAACGTGAAAGGATAGAACCAATCAATGCATTTAACCATTTCATTCCAAGAATTTGATTTTGAAAAAAAAGCCATATTGTTTCTACTAGTTTCATAAAAGTCAATACCTCCTATAGATAGTCACATCAAAAAAACTTGATATAATCTGTGAAAGAAAAGCCATCAACCAGATGGCTTATGTTACAGCTGGAGTTGTCAGCAAAAGCAGAAGTTCAGCTGCATGCTTACTGCCAGTTTGACTAATACAATAATGTGTCCATTTTCCTTCCTGGCGACTATCCACAATTCCGGATTCACAGAGAATTTTCATATGATAGGATAAGGAGGACTGCCCTATATTCATGTGTTCAATGAGAACACAGGCACATTTTTCACCGCTGCGCAGCAGGGCAAGGATTGCCAAACGCTTTTCGTCACAAAGTGCTTTAAATACCTTGGCATCTTCTTGGTAAGTAGAGTTCAACTCATCACCTCACATCAATTTATTTCGATATGTCATTAGTATATGCGTAGCAAAGACTTTTGTCAATCTTATTTTCAAATTTTATCAAAATCCTGCTTTACGTAGTGATTGTCAATATGATATGATTACACATAAGAAAAAATATCATGAATGCAAATAAAAAAGCAGTAATAGAAGGATGAAAGAGCAAATGAAAAAGAAAATATCTGGATTGCTGGTACTTCTGTTTGGTTTTGGCTTAATCAGCATGGCAAATGACAGCATAGAGAATGTGAAAATCAAAAAACCGGAAACGGAATTGAATATAGAAGTAAAAGCAGCAAAAACAATAGAATTGGAGCAACAAACAGAAAAAATAGCAATCAGGTCAGTACCGCCATTAGAAAAAACAGAACTAGAGCAGCAGAAGCGCCTACCGGCTAAATTACAGGTGGGGCTAGGAGAATGGCTAGGTCAAGTAGTTCCCCAAGAAGAAAGAGCATTGCTCATTCAAGGATTTACCTTGGAAGAAGAGGAAGTATATACTTTTTTGCAAGGTCCAAAGTCATGGGAACGAAGTGTTCCCTGGTCCGGGGAATGGTGTACGTTTGGAGTCCGTGGAAATTCTTTTGGAAATTTCGGATGCGGACTTTGCTGTATGGCAAATATTTATGATACCTTATCTCCATACGAAGTTTCCCCTTGGGATATGTGTGAGTATGCCATGGAAGCTTCTGGATATGCTCCTAGTGGAAAATCAGGAGCCATTGACTGGGGAAATATAAAGGTAACGTTATCAAGTTGTGGCATGAATTGCGATGTATATTTTAAGCCGGATACTTATGAAGCTTTTCAAAATCAGATAGCTAATGTAAAATCTGCCATTGTTTTAGTGTGTAGCAGCAATGACAATACGTATTGGAAAAAGACTCCAGGGCATTATGTGAATATCTGGCTGTATCAAAAAGAAAGTGATACCGTATTTTTGGCAGAGCCTGGAAGTCCTGAGAATAACCGCAGTCGAATTCCACTGCGCTATATTTATGATGCGTTAAAGACCAGCAGTCAATATCAATATTTAGCAGTAGCAGAATATAAAGAACAAGATAATACTTGGAAATCAAATTGTATGACAGGAGCATGGAACAGACCTTAATTCGCTGCTGTAAAGAGTTCAGACGTAAGATTTGTCGTGAGATACTCAGTGCGTATCTTATGGCAAATCTTAACAACTGAACATATCCGTATCTGGAATGCATCTACAGGTCCATTGCTGGCTGTTGTCTTTCGTTTTTAAAATATCTATTTTCATCTTCTACTTTTCATCATTTGCATCAACAAATCCACCTTTCGCTGTTCTTGAACTGGCATATTTTGTTTTAAGGTTTCGATAATTAGTTCTCGTTCCGTAGAAGAAAAATCAATTCCCTTTTTTTGAACTGTATCCGAGGCATTTTTTAAAGAAGATGCCATATCTTTGGGAGAAGAAGTGCCAGGAGAGGTACTTTGTGCAAGTTCCATAAAAAGTTGTAATTTCTCCGGAGAGATATTTTGAAGTTGTGGATTATGTAACAAATCACTGGGATTCATAAAACTCCTTTCTAAAATAAACAAGGTTAAGTAAAGGCTTCTTTTTATTACGCTACCTAGGTGAAGAGTGTTCCATAAGTAGAGAATATCTGTACAAAATTGATGACGGTATCTACGGTTTCTTTTTCTTTATCGGTGCAGTATTTTCGAATGGCATTTAGCATTTGAATTTGAGGCTCTTCCTGATTATCTTCTTCCTCTGAACACATATGAAGATTGTTGCTAGGAGATTGAAACAATTCTGCAGTACGCTGTAATTCCATGAATTTCACAATCATAGCAATCTCTTTTTGATGAGAAAAATCCAAATAAGGAAGAGCAGCTTTCATCATTTGCAGGTGATTATCTTGAATTAAGGTATCAAGAGTGTCCATTGCATCACCATTTTTTATTCTAATCTATGAAAAAAATCTCTTAAATATGACCATAAGAGAAAAAAAGCATATGATGTACTATGGAGGTAATATAAGTATGGGAAAATTAATGATTGAAGGTAATAGTGTATATGAAATAGATGATGCTTGTATTCGTAGAAAAAAAGAGCAGTTAGAAAATGTCAAGGAATTTCTTTCCCATGAAGATAAAAATGAATGGATGCTAAATAGTCTATATACTAAAAAACAAGAAACAGAATAGAAAAAGAATCCTGCTTGCAGGATTCTTTTTTTGCGGCAGTTCGATTTATTGACATGTTACGTCTTTGCCGCAGTGCAATCCTTACTGATATCAACTTGCGTTTTGCTACACTTGGCGGTAAATATCCGTGACTGGACTTACTCCAGCTAGATTAGTGCCATGCCTAGCACACAAGAAAAATCCCGGGAATAGATTCCCGGGATTCTTTGTAGAATTAACAGAAGGAAGTACCGCATCCACAGCCGCCGCTGCCGCCACAGCCGCCACTGCTGCCACATCCACCGCCGCTACCACCGCAGCAGAAGAGTAATAAAATAATCCACAGACAGCTATTACTTCCACAGCCATCTCCACCCATGATGCCACCACCATTACCACCACAGCAGGAAAGCAGGATAATAATCCAGAGAATGGAAGAACATCCTCCGCCGTTGTTGGTTTCACATCCACATCCACAGTTTGTTGCAGCTAAATCACTCATATTTTAAATCCTCCAAATTTTAATTACATGGTATCATATGAAGATTTTTACTATGTGTTACTAAAATAATCAAAATATAAAATTTTTTTGTAAAATCCTTCATAGTCTGATATAATTCTACTAGAGAGTAAAGAAAAAGAGAGCAATATTACAATTGAGAAAATTGAAATTGAATATACAGAAGGAGGAAGTTTATGAATACAGTGATAATGGTAGAAAAAGATAGTAAACTTATCATTAATTATAAGCGAATGCTCGAACCTTATCAGAAAGAAATAAAATTCATTTATTTCATGTATCCAGAGGAAGCATTGGAGTATATTGCACAAAATTCTGTCTCTGTTCTTTTAAGTGAGTTAGATTTGCCGGTGATGTCAGGCAAGGAACTATTTGATATGGTGGAAATGGTATCTCCTACTACAATTAAAATTGCAATGTCACAGGTTATAGAGGTAGAAAAAACATTGGAGATTATGAATCAAAGCAGAATATTTAAGCTGATTTTAAAACCTTTTTTTCTGGTGGAAGATTTATTAACGCCAATACAAGAAGCCATTAAATATTATGAACATCAGGAAGTGGAGGAATGTTATAGAAGAAATGTTTCACTGGAATTGGAAATGCTGAATAAAAAATCAGAAGAACTAAATCAGAAGTTAGAAGAAAAAAAGCAAAGTTACACCAGCGTTTACGATATGGCAGTGGGAATTGTAAGAACAAATTTAAAATATGGAAAAGTTCCATTTACGGAAGAAGAGGAATCTTTGGTCAATAAGGTATTTGAAGGTTTGTTCCAGGAATTTATGCGTTATTATATGTTTGAAGCACGGAATTTTATCTTTCATGCGAATTATTTAAAGAATATGTTTCATCATCCCAAGGAAGCACAAAATTTTATTATAAAAAGCAATACAGAAAAAGAAATTGAATGTAAAGCCATGCAGAAAATGGCATATACCATATTTATGAGTGCTTATTTGTGTAAAGAAATATGTGGACAATATGATGCATCTGCCATCATTGAACAAGAGGGTGAACTTTATGTAATTAAGCTGAGTTTTCAGTATCCTCAAGATGAATATCAGCCAATCATTAGTAGCAATCGGGCAAAACAAGTGATGGTACGTATGGTACAAGAAGTGGTCAAAGCAATTTCGGTACGTGCAGTCCAAGAACATAGTGGAAATTCATTTGCTGCTCAAATATATTTTTAGAAAGAAGAAGGGAATGTATGAATGAAATAATAGAACGCCTTTATGAAATAGAAGAAAAGGCAACGCAGATTATGGAAGAGACAAAGCAAGAAAAACTGGAAATAATGGCAAAGAATACTCAGGCAGAACAAAATATTACAAAAGAAATCACAGAAGAGATGGAAGGACAACTAACTAGTTTGAAATCTATATTGGATGAACAGGTAAATCAGAAAGTAGAAGAAATTGTGTTCAAAAACCAGGAAAGTATCCGCCACTTAGAGGAAACTTATGAAGGCAAGTATGATAGTTTTGCTCAAGAAATTGTGAAAAAAATAACAGAGGTGTAAGAATGACAGAAGGGTTACTACAGTATAGTGGACTGCTTACTAAGACAAGAGCGATGCATGGAAGGCTTTTGAAAAGGGAAGATTTTGAAAAAATTCTAGAAATTCCAACGGTCTATGAAACCATTGTCTTCTTAAGGGAGCAGGAAAGCTACGGAAAAATATATGGTGGACATGAAGATATTCAGCATCGGGGTCAAGTAGAAGCACTGATTCACAATTCTATTTTAGAAGATTACAAATGTTTATATTTATTCAGTAATCAAAAGCAGCGCAGCGCATTGGCATTATACCAAAAACAGTTACAGTATGGAGCGTCTGTACCGGAAATAGATACCACTTATTTTGTAAAAACCTGGCAGAGTATCCATAAGTTTTTTACTGGAAAGATGAAACAGGTATTGCAGGAAATATTCGGTACCCAGATAGACTGGCTGAACATTATGTGGATGTATCGGGCAAAGTGTTTTTTTCATCAGCAGCCAGAAGAAATCACCCAGATGTTAATTCCAGTGCACTATCGCTTGAAAAAATCTGAATTTCAGCAGATGTTAGACACTGAGAAGATAGAAGAATTTATTCATATACTTTCCAATACAGTTTACTTTAAAGGGAAGGAAGCACTGGTGAAAATGCAGGATGATATTTCCTACCATGAAGTAATGCGCAAAATGTATCAAAAAACCTGCAGTAAATATCCGGCTTCCATGGCACCGATATTTCAGTATTTTTATGATAAGGAACAAGAAATTCAACATTTAACCACTGCTTTGGAAGGAATTCGTTATCAGGTTCCCACCAAAGATATTAGAGAATTAGTGTTAAGTACCAGATAAAGGGAAAGAACGGAGGAGACACTGTGATAGAAAAAATGAAATTATTGCATATGGCAGGTCCAAAGGAAGACATTGACCGTGTTATGCGGGTGTATTTGAATAAATATGAGATTCACTTTGAAAATGCAATGACCAGCCTAAGTACTTTGAAAAATGTTCGTCCCTTTGTAGAAACGAATATGTACAAAGAGACAGCGCAAAAGGCGCATATGCTTATGTCCTATGCAAAACCGGTTCCAGTAACTGCGAAGAAAGAATTTACAATAAAAAAAGCAAAAGATATCATCGATGCAGCTTATAAGGAAATCGAAGAAATTATCAATCAAGAAGAAAAAATCCAAAAAAAGATGCTGAAATCAAAAAATTGGCTAGAACAAATTAAACCAATTACACAATTGGATTTTGAATTTCAAAAATTAAAAGATTTTCATTTTATTGATTATCGTTTTGGTAGAATCAGTGTGGCTGATTATCATAAACTAGAACAATATATATTCCATAATCCTTATACGTTATTTTATGAGTGTAACAGCGATTTGGAATATGTGTGGGGTGTTTACTTTGTACCTCATGTTCATGCCACAGAATTAGATGCAGTATATGCGTCCTTTCATTTTGAAGATATTCAGATACCGGATGATTTTGAAGGAACACCGTTAAATGCATATGAAAAAGGGCAAGGAGAAGTGGCTACATTAGACGAAGAATTAAAACAGTTACAGATAGCAATGGAAGAAATTCTAGAAAAAAAAGCAGAGTCCTTGTACGTTGCCAATGAATATTTGGATAGTTACTGTGATAATTTTGAAATTAGAAAGTTTGCAGCTTGTATTAAACATCAAGAAGAAGGAGAGTTTTATATTCTCTATGGGTGGATGACGGTCAAAGATGCAGAACGACTGGAACGAGAAATAGAAGGAGATAGCAGCATTTACTGTGTAGAAGAAGAAGTGGATGGGAAACAGAGTGCGGTTCCTCCCACCAAGCTTAAGAATCCTGGAATTTTAAAGCCATTTGAGATGTTTGTAGAAATGTATGGACTTCCGGCATATAACGAAATGGATCCCACCTTATTTGTAGCACTTACCTATACCTTGATGTTTGGCATTATGTTTGGAGATGTAGGGCAGGGACTAGTGCTAGTACTGGGTGGATTTTTGCTGTACCGGTTAAAGGGAATGCGCCTTGCAGGAATTATTTCTCTGGCAGGTATCTGGTCTACCTTTTTCGGTGTTATGTATGGAAGTGTATTTGGGTTTGAAGAGCTGCTGCCAGCAGTATGGATGAAGCCTATGGATAATATTATGACCACGTTGATGATTTCCGTTGGATTTGGAGTAGCCTTAATTCTCATTGCCATGATATTAAATATGATCAATGCAGTACGGGCAAAAGAATATGGCAGACTCTTATTTCATCAAAGTGGTCTGGCGGGGCTGATTTGTTATGGATTTGTAGCATTTTGTGCGGTATTGTTTCTAACCGGTCATGGCCTGCCCGCAACTATTATCATGGGACTTGCAGTAGGTGTTCCCTTAGTAGCTATTTTGTTAAAAGAACCCTTAAGCCATTTCATTGAACGGAAAGCCGAAATTTTTCCACAGGGCAGTAAAGTGATGTTTTTTGTAGAAGCTTTGGTAGAAGGATTTGATGTGGTACTTAGTTATGCCACCAATACCATTTCTTTTGTGCGTGTAGGTGCATTTGCATTAAGCCATGCAGGTATGATGGGTGTAGTACTTACTTTGGCAGGTTTTGAAAAAGGAGACCCAAACTGGATTATTATTGTATTAGGGAATATAGCAGTTACAGCCCTAGAAGGGTTGGTAGTAGGAATTCAGGTATTGCGTTTAGAATATTATGAAATGTTTAGCCGCTTCTATTCTGGAAGTGGAAAACCATTTACATCATTTAAGAAAAAAAATCAATAGGAGGATACAACAATGACAATCAAAATTATTTTAGTAGCAATTTTACTTTGCAGTATGATAATTCCGGTGGGAGGATTTTTACTGAGCAAGAAGAAAAAAGGTGGATTTAAAGCAGCTTTAGTAAGTAATTTGTTTTTCTTTTTCGGGACAATAGCAGTGGCAGATATCTTATTGTTTAGCGGCAATGTACAAGCGGCCGAAGAAGTGGTTGGGGAAGTATCCGCAAATGTAGATGGCTGGAGATACATGGCAGCAGCATTGTCTACGGGACTTTCTTGTATTGGTGCTGGTATTGCAGTAGCCAGTGCAGCAAGTGCAGCACTGGGTGCATTAAGTGAAGATTCCAGCATTATGGGTAAAGCATTGATTTTCGTAGCATTAGCAGAGTCCATCGCACTCTATGGTTTACTAATTTCCTTTTCCATTTTAGGATAATACAAGGGGGCATTTAAGTGAAAATGTATCTGATTAGTGATAATAGAGATACCTATACCGGAATGCGCTTAGCAGGCGTAGAAGGAGTAGTGGTACACGAACGGGAAGAATTAAAAGAAGCATTGGACACAATTTTAAAAGAGAAAGACATTGGTATTATTTTATTAACTGAAAAATTTGGACGTGACTTTCCAGATTTAATAGATGAAGTAAGGGCAAACCATAGACTGCCTCTTTTGGTAGAAATCCCGGATCGGCATGGAACTGGCCGAAATGAGAATTTTATTACGAATTATGTGAATGAAGCGATAGGATTAAAGCTTTAACATGAGTGAAGGAGAAGAAAATGCAGATAAAGGATAAACTGGAGGTATTCTATCAGTCCACGGTTCAGGTAGCAAAAACAGAGCGAAGGGCGTTGATGGAAGATTACGAAACCGCTGGGAGAGAAAATCTGGAAGTGTTTCGTAAAAATAAGCAGGAGGAAATGGACAACTTATTTCAGATAGAGGAAACACGTATTAAACGTGAAGTGAATCGTCGAATTTCTCAGGAAATCACCAGACAAAAGCATGCATTGGATGATTGCCAGCAAGATAAAAAGCAAACATTGTTTCAACGGGTAGAGGAATTGCTGGAAGCATATAAAAAAACAGAGGAATATACCTATTATTTAATTGAAAAAATCAACAAGGCAAAGGAACTCGCCAACGGTGAGGAGCTTATTATTTATTTGAATCGTGAGGATTGTTCTAAAAAAGAATTATTAGAGGAAAAAACGCAAACAGTACTTACCGTAAGTGAAGTAGAGTTTGGCGGTGGAATCCGCGCAGTGATTCGTTCTAAGAACATCTTAATGGATGAGTCCTTTGTGACCAAAATAAAAGAGGAACGGAATGCATATACATTTTAGCAGGAGGAGACCTACTTATGAACGCAGTAATAGGAAAAATATATGGAATTAATGGTCCCATTGTAACATTAAAAGGAAATTTGGGATTTAAAATGTCTGAGATGGTCTATGTAGGAACACAACGCCTGATTGGAGAAGTAATTGCATTAACTAAAAATCAGACTACCATACAAGTGTTTGAAGAAACTACTGGATTATATCCAGGAGAAGTGGTAGAAGGAGCCGGAAAGGCTATTTCTGTAACACTGGCACCGGGAATTATCACCAATATTTTTGATGGAATTGAACGTCCCTTACAATTAATTGGAGAACTCAATGGTGCTTATATTCCAAGGGGTGTTAACGTGGACGTTCTAGATCGGGATAAAAAGTGGGAAACAAAGATTTTAGTAAAACCAGGAGATGAAATACAAGGAGGATGTATCATTGCAGAAGTTCCGGAGACGCCGGCAATCCTTCATAAAGTAATGGTTCCTCCGGATACAGAAGGAACCGTAATTAAAACCGTAGAAAATGGCAGTTATACCATAGAAGAACCACTGGTTTTTATTGAAAAAAAAGATGGCAGAGTGCAAAGTCTTACCATGACTCAGCAATGGCCAATTAGAATCCCCCGCCCCATTAGTAAACGTTATCCAGCCAGTCGCCCTTTGGTTACTGGACAGCGTATATTGGATACCTTGTTTCCCATTGCAAAGGGCGGAACCGCAGCAATTCCAGGAGGTTTTGGAACCGGCAAGACTATGACACAGCATCAGCTTGCCAAGTGGTCAGATGCAGATATTATTGTATATATTGGATGTGGTGAACGTGGAAATGAAATGACCAATGTATTAGAAGAATTTTCACAGTTAACGGATCCCAAAACTGGAAATTTGCTTATGGATCGAACCACGTTGATTGCCAATACCTCCAATATGCCTGTAGCAGCCCGAGAAGCAAGTATCTATACCGGACTTACCTTAGCAGAATATTATCGTGATATGGGATATCATGTGGCAATTATGGCAGATTCCACTTCCCGTTGGGCAGAAGCTTTACGTGAATTATCTGGTCGATTAGAAGAAATGCCTGCGGAAGAAGGATTTCCTGCATATTTGGCATCTAGGTTATCGGCTTTTTATGAACGTGCAGGATATGTGGAAAACCTCAATCATACCGAAGGAAGTGTTACCATTATAGGGGCTGTTTCTCCGCAGGGGGGTGATTTTTCAGAGCCTGTCACCCAAAATACCAAGCGGTTTGTAAGATGTTTTCTTGCTCTAGACAAATCTCTTGCATATGCTAGACATTACCCTGCCATTAATTGGCTGAATAGCTATACCGAATATTTAGTAGATTTAACGCCTTGGTATATGGAACATGTAGGGAGAGAGTTTATCCCATACAGGAATGAATTATTAAATATTCTTACCACAGAAAGTCGCTTAAATGAAATTGTAAAACTTATAGGAAGCGATGTGTTGCCTGATGACCAAAAGCTGGTATTAGAAATTGCAAGAGTGATTCGTCTTGGCTTTTTACAACAGAATGCATTTCATGCAGAAGATACATTTGTACCTATGTCCAAGCAGCTTAAGATGATGGAAACTATTTTGTATCTTTATGAAAAATGTAAAGTGCTAATAGGAATGGGAATGCCTATGGCAATGTTGCGGGAAAACCGTATTTTCGAAAAGATTATTTCCATAAAATATGATGTTGGAAATCAGGAATTATATAAGTTTGTGGAATATAAGAAAATGATTGATGAATTTTTCCAGGAACTGGTAGAAACAAATGCATAGGAGGAAGCAAGATGTCAATTGAATATTTAGGGTTAAGTGAAATCAACGGTCCTCTCATTGTCCTAGAGGGAGTTCAGGGCGCTTTCTACGAAGAAATGGTAGAATTTGTAATAGAAGGAAATAAGACAAAAAGAGGAAGAATTGTAGCCCTTGATGAAGAACGGGCGGTAATTCAGGTATTTGACAGTACCGATGAAATGTCATTGAAAAATACACATACTAGATTAAGTGGTCATCCCATGGAAATTGGGTTATCGGAACATATTTTAGGAAGAACATTTAATGGACTAGGAGAACCCATTGATGGTCTTGGTGCAATTAAGCCAGAAGTTGTTTTAGATGTTAATGGTCTTCCTTTAAATCCTTGTACCAGAGAGTATCCTAGAAACTATATTCGAACGGGAATTTCT
Source organism: Lachnospiraceae bacterium (assembly GCA_036653135.1). Classification (GTDB taxonomy): domain Bacteria; phylum Bacillota; class Clostridia; order Lachnospirales; family Lachnospiraceae; genus Petralouisia. The sequence goes on along the minus strand of JAVVUO010000009.1, from coordinate 49,498 downwards.
GCTATTGATGGATTAACCACATTGATTCGTGGACAGAAACTGCCTATTTTTTCTGGCAATGGACTGCCACATGATCAACTTGCAGCACAGATTGTAGAACAGGCCACCTTAGGGGAAGAGTCTGGAGAAAAATTTGGTGTGGTATTTGCTGCAATGGGTGTAAAATATGATGTAGCAGAATTCTTTCGCAGAAGATTTGAAGAAAGTGGAGCAAGCAATCATGTAACCATGTTTTTAAATTTATCCAATGACCCAGTGGTAGAGCGTTTGATTACACCTAAAGTGGCATTAGCAGCAGCGGAATATCTGGCATTTGAGAAAGATATGCATATTTTAGTTATTTTAACAGATATGACTTCTTATGCAGAAGCTATGCGTGAGGTATCTTCCTTAAAAGGTGAGATTCCAAGCCGTAAAGGATATCCGGGATATCTGTACAGTGAACTGGCTACCATATATGAACGTGCCGGAATTGTAAAGGGGAAAAAAGGCAGTGTTACACAAATTCCGATTTTGACCATGCCAAATGATGATATTACTCACCCTATTCCGGATTTAACTGGATATATTACAGAGGGACAGATTGTATTAGAGCGTGCACTGCACCAGAAGAATGTGTATCCTCCCATCAATGTACTTCCTTCCTTATCCCGTTTGATGAAGGATGGAATTGGTGCACAGTATACAAGAGAAGATCATCAAGATGTATCCAACCAGCTGTTTTCTTCTTATGCAAGAGTAGGAGAAGCTAGAGATTTGGCAAGTGTAATTGGAGAAGATGAACTTTCTGAAACGGATAAAAAATATTTGCAGTTTGGAATTGCTTTTGAACAGGAGTTTGTAGCGCAAGGAACAAACCAAAATCGCTCCATCGAAGAAACACTGAACATTGGATGGAAACTGCTGCATATCTTACCAAAGGAAGAATTAGATCGAATTGATACTAAGATTTTGACAAAATATTTTGACAAGTAAGTAGGTGATACTATGGATCCAACCACATTTCCCACCAAGGGAAATTTAATACTGGCAAAGAACTCTCTGGCTTTAGCAAGACAGGGATATGAATTAATGGATAAAAAACGTAATATTTTAATTCGGGAACTTATGGAACTCATTGGTGAGGCTAAGGATATTCAAAAGGAAATTGATACTACTTTTACAAGTGCGTATCAGGCACTGCAAAAAGCCAATATTCAGATGGGAATTCATGAGGTAGAAGCATTGAGCCTTGGGATGCCAGTGGAGGATACCATTACAATTAAAAGACGAAGTGTAATGGGAACAGAAATTCCAAAAGTAGAGTATGAAATTATGGATTTAAAACCAAATTATCCTTTTTATGGTACAAAAATGTCATTGGATCAGGCATGTGAACGTTTTCACAAAGTGAAAGAATTGACCATTCGTCTTGCACAGGTAGAAACAAGCGCGTATCGTTTGGCGTATAACATAAAAAAAACACAAAAACGTGCCAATGCGTTGCAAAATATTACCATTCCTAGATACCAAATTTTAACAAAAAGTATTCAAAGCTCCTTAGAGGAGAAAGAACGAGAAGAATTTACCCGTTTGAAAGTAATTAAGAAGATGAAACAAAGTGGAACTAAGATGTAGCCTTAAATAAATTGATAGAAGAATTGTTTCTATATAGAAATAAAAAAGAAAGGTTTCACAATGAAAGAAGTAATTGGAACGCAGCAGCTGCCGGCATTTGAGGTAATCAATGAAATAAAAAAAGCGGTAATAGGAAAAGACGACTGCATTGTAAAAGCAGTAGCCGCTATTTTAGCTGGTGGGCATATTTTATTAAATGATATTCCAGGAGTAGGTAAGACTACACTTGCCATCGCATTATCTAAATCCATGTCCTTAAAGGAAAACAGAGTACAATTTACACCGGATATTCTGCCTTCTGACCTTACTGGATTTTCCATGTATCAAAAAGAAACTCAAACTTTTCGCTATCAACCGGGTAGTGTAATGTGCAATTTATTTCTTGCAGATGAGATTAATCGAACGTCACCGAAAACACAATCTGCATTGTTAGAGGTAATGCAGGAACGAAAAGTAACCATAGACGGTGTGACCCATGAAGTACCGAATCCATTTATTGTAATTGCAACACAAAACCCCATAGGAAGTGCTGGAACCTGGATGCTTCCAGAAGCTCAAATTGATCGTTTTATGATTTGCTTGAGCATGGGGTATCCAAGTATGGAGGATGAGATTGCTATTTTAAAAGGAACTCAGCAAGAAAAAGAGGTTCTGCCCGTGATTTCTCAAACCTCATTGCTGGAAATGCAGCAAATGGTAAATGAAGTATATGTAAATGACTGCATTTATCAGTATATGGGTGTATTAGCAGCAGCAACTAGAACCCATGAAATGATAGAACTTGGTATCAGTCCAAGGGGAACTAGGAACTTGCTTCAGATGACGAAAGCGTTGAGTTTTTTGCGACAGCGCAGATTTGTAATTCCAAAAGATGTTCAAGATGCATTTCTTCCGGTATGTGCTCATCGCATTATACTAAATGCTAAAGCAAGAGGAGCGCATAAGGATGCAAACGAAATATTAACAGAACTTTTAAAAGAAATAGAAGCACCAAAGGCAGTAGGGTAACAAATGATGATAAAAAAATTCAGTTATATACTTGGGTTACTATTGATTGGCTATCTTGCAATCATTTATAATAGCCGAGGATTAGTGGTATTAGGCGGTGTGGGATTTTTATTACCGTCTTTTTTCTTATATCTGCTAGGATGGAATACGAGAAAATCACAGATTCACCTGAAGCTACAAGGCTCCTTGGAAGTGCAGCAAAATAAGAATCAAATTGTGATACAAATCACACAAAAGCAAAGAATTCCCATTGCTAAAGTAAAGATAGGATTTCTCCTTGAAAATGTAGGAACTGGGAAAAAATATAAGAAAAAAATAGTGGGCAGCATTCTTCCTTTACCAAAAACCGTGTGGAAGATAGAAACAGAAGAATTAGAGTTTGGATTGTGGAAGATAACCGGAAAATATATATGGTTCTATGAATGGATGGGTTGGTTTTCCTTGAAAAAAAAATGGAATGAAACTAGACAGTTTATGATTTTTCCTACCTGTTATGAAACTACAGTTAAAATTGGAATTCGTACCAGATTGTTTTTATCAGATGGAGAACAATATCATCCTCAGATGAATGGAGATGACCCTACGGAAATTTTTAAATTACGGGAATATCAGATGGGAGATGGATTTAATAAAGTACATTGGAAATTGTCTGCGAAAAATGATATTTTAATGGTGAAAGAAATGAGTCTGCCCATTGGCTGTAATATTGTATTTTTTTTAAATGTGGAAAGCAAAGAGCTTACCACGGAACAATGGAAAAGCTATTGGGAACTCGTATCCTCTATTTCAAATGAAATTTTGCAGCAGGAATGTTCCCATTTTTTTGTGTGGTTTGATCAAAAGAACAAAAGGCTGTTACGTAAAAAAATTTTCAATGAAGAAGTTTTTCATGAATTTTGGTATGAGATCATATCTTATTCTTTGGGAAAGTGTAATGGGAAAATAGAATATATCAATGAATTCAAAGGAGATACCTATGCGTCTTGGATAGAGCTGAATGAAAAATTGGAATTATTATGTAATGGAGTTGTTGTAACTTGCATCAAGGAGCAGCCAATCAAAGAACAATTATTGGAACTGGAGCTGATTTTGTAATGAATGAAGATAACATACCTAAAAGGAAAAGTAGCACACGAAACGCAGCATTACAGACAGTATGTTGTTTCTATTTGGTTATGCTAGGAATAGGTTTTTGTACCATGACACTTCTTGAAGTAAAGCTTTTTGGTATTCCACTACTGCTAGTAATCGGATTGGTATCTGTCATCTTTTTGGTGGGCAGTTTTTCAAAATCTTTGTCATGGTACATGGGATTAGCAACCATAGTAGGAACAGCAGCGGTGATGTGGATAGGGAAAGAATCCTTGATAGCAGGGGGGAAAAACTGTGCCAATACCTTGATTTTGAAAATCAATAATTATTATAGTATGGAGATGCTGCTGTGGTATGTGGACAAAACAATGAAACAAAAGACAGCATTTTTTTTGTTACTTTTATTTTTCTTAGGTTTATTAGAGGGAATTTGCTGGTATGGAGTAAAGGGAAGATGCCAAAAAATAGCAAGATTGTTGCTGCCCATTGGGTTGGTGACCTTAGGTCTGTTATTGGGACATGCCCCTTCTTTTTATGGTATTTGTTTTATGCTGACAGGTATTCTTTTTATGGAAGGCTGGGTAATAGAAAAAGGACATGGTGTTTTAACAGGGATCATGGCAGGTGTTTTGGTATGTTTTATGGTATTTGCCAATAGTGGTGTTACCGAACAAATTTTATTAAAATATCACGATACTTGGATTCATGCACAACATAAAATGGAAAATGAAGCTTGGAAATTTGCAGAAGCACATTTAGATTTTAGTAATTTAGCAGCGGAGCTTCCTCTTACGCAAATGACATTAAGCAACCGTAGACCAAATCAAACAGGAAAGAAGATATTTCACATTACCATGTCAGAGCGGCCTAAAGACACAGTATATGTAAAAGGGTTTGTAGGGGAAATTTATGAGAATGGAACTTGGGAAGCAGTCAATAAACAGGATTTTTCAGATTTAGCCCAAAGTGTTGGTTATTCCAATGAAGAGTATGCCAAAATGATTCAGCAGTTTCCTTACCAGAGCTTTCATGTATTTGATCATAGTCCAGTGAATATTGTAATGGAGTTCAATCAACGTATTCCAGGATATACCTTACTTCCCTATTACACATCAATGACGGATGGCATGATTATGGAAGCAGACGGTGGAATTGAGCCTGGAAAAGAGAAGTTATATCAATTATCTGGTTATGCAACGATACCATCTGATTTATCAAAAACATTTTCCATGGAGCCTTCCTTAAATATCATAGTAAATGCAAATTTGAAAAAAAAGGTTAAATGGGATGTTTACCAAAACTATGTAAAGCAGCGGGATACTATGGTTCCTAATCAAAACATGGAAAATCTTCGTTTGGTAGCAGAAGAATTGGAAGAACAATTATTCACCCCTAATGGGAATCTTTTTCCCCAGGTCAAAGAAGAAGCTTCTTATTCCTTATGGGAATCACTTGTACAGCACAGATTGTGGGAGGATACCAGTTACAGCCTTGATTTACAAAAACTTCCACCGGAAAAAGAATTTTCCTCTTATTTTTTATTGGAACAAAAGAAGGGATATTGTGTACATTATGCAACTACAGGAACACTTCTATTGAGAATGCTTGGAATACCAGCACGGTATGTATCCGGATACCTGATACCATCTACTGATTTCAAGAAAAATGAAAAGGGAACCTATACTGCCGTAGTAACCGATAAACAGGCTCATGCGTGGACAGAGGTTTTCCAAGAAGAACTGGGATTTTACCCTGTAGAAATGACTCCCCCTATCTATAACAGGGGACAGACAGAGAATAAAAAAGAGAATAATGAAAAGAAACCACTACTTCCCCCAGAAGAACAGATAAAGGAACAACAAGAAGAAGCAGATAAAAAAGTAGAAGAAGATAAATCCACATCACAACACATAGAAACAGACAACTCACCTTCTTTGGACACAAAAGAGCCTGTCACCATGAACCTAAAACCTAAAACACCTATATTACAACTTTGGATTGTCGTATTTTCTATGTTGCTACTAGGTATCCTAATCATTTTGTTGTTGATATTACGCAGAAATCATGTATTGAAATTTAAGAAACATCAATTTGAGCAGTTAGATTATAACAAAGCAATCCTGGCACTGGGGAGTGAAATCTATAGAATTTTAAAAGAAGAACATCTTGCTAAACCAAAAGAATTAGAGGAAACAGAATATGGCATATGGCTGGAGAAAAAACTTCCATTTAATCAAGGACTTTCCTGGACAGAATTTATAGCACAAATGCAGCAGGCCACATTTTCTCAAGACAGTATAAAAAAAGCCCAATGGCAGGATATGGTTTTGCTGTATGAACAAATGAAGTATCATCTGTTCATGGGAAAGAAAAAAAGAGTCATTTTATATCTGAAATATTTTAAAAACTTTTCTTGACAAATACATGTATTATTGTATACAATGATAAAGATAACAAGATTGTATACGATAATACATAAAGGAGTGTTAGCTATGAGAGAAGTTGTAATGAATGACCACACAAATTTGCTGAAGTTAGAAGAACATTTTTATCAATTGGTGGACGTAGAAGAACCAAATGTATTTCGAAATTTATTTCCTTATGAAGAAATCCCAAAAATTGCATTTAATGACCGTATAGTACCCCATAATATGCCGGATGATATTTGGATTACAGATACAACTTTTAGAGATGGACAGCAGTCTAGAGCTCCGTATACCACAGAACAGATTGTAACTATTTATGACTATTTACATCGTTTAGGTGGCGAACATGGAATTATTCGTCAAAGTGAATTCTTTTTATACAGTAAAAAGGATAGAGATGCGGTATATAAATGTATGGAACGAGGTTACAAATTTCCAGAAGTAACCAGTTGGATTCGTGCCAGTCAGCAGGATTTTCAATTAGTAAAAGATATTGGATTAAGAGAAACTGGAATTTTAGTCAGCTGTTCTGATTATCATATTTTTTATAAGATGAAAATGACAAGAAGAGAAGCCATGAATCATTATTTAAGTGTGATTCGAGAATGTTTAGAAACAGGAATCAGTCCCAGATGCCATTTAGAAGATATTACACGTTCTGATATTTATGGATTTGTAATTCCATTTTGCTTAGAACTGATGAAATTAAGCAAAGAGTATCACATTCCGGTGAAAATTCGTGCCTGCGATACCATGGGATATGGAGTAAATTTTCCAGGAGCTGTAATACCACGAAGTGTACAGGGCATTATTTATGGACTTACCACACATGCAGGGGTTCCGTCGGATATGATAGAGTGGCATGGCCACAATGATTTTTACAAAGCAGTAAATAATTCCACCACAGCATGGCTTTATGGTGCAAGTGGAGTGAACTGCTCCTTATTTGGAATTGGGGAACGTACGGGAAATACTCCCTTAGAGGCCATGGTATTTGAATATGCACAGCTAAAGGGCACATTAGATGGAATGGATACTACGGTAATCACCGAAATGGCGGAGTATTTTGAAAAAGAATTAAACTATACCCTACCTAGCAGAACACCTTTCTGCGGCAAGAATTTCAATGTAACAAGAGCTGGAATTCATGCAGATGGGTTATTGAAAAATGAAGAAATTTATAATATTTTTGATACCGGTAAATTTTTAAACCGTCCGGCATTAGTATCCGTGTCCAATACCTCAGGACTTGCAGGGATTGCTCATTGGATTAACACCTATTACCGTTTACCCAAAGAGCGTAGCGTAGATAAAAATTCTGCATTGGTAAAAGACGTAAAAACATGGGTAGATGAACAGTATGATGATGGCAGAGTAACTGTTATTACAGACAATGAACTTGTGGTTGTGATAACTGACAGTTGTAATAAATTGAAAATTGTATTATAACTATAAGGAGGTTTTTTTTTGAATGAGGAGAATCATTCCTTGGGACAGCAGGTCTTTCATAAAATAAGAGAAGACATATTGTCTGGAACATATAAAAAGGAAGAAGAATTAAAGGAAAAGACCATTGGAGAAGAATTAGGTGTAAGCAGGACTCCTGTTCGCGAGGCACTGCGCCAGCTGGAACTGGAAGGCCTGGTATCTATTATTCCCAATAAGGGGGCTTATGTAGTAGGATTTACCGTAGAAGACATTAAAGATATTTATGAAATTCGTACCGTACTAGAAGGATTGTGTGCCAAACGTGCCGCAACCAGAGCTACCCAAAAGCAGCTAGAAGAATTGGAAGAGATTCTGTATCTTTCTGAATTTCATACCCAAAAAGGACATATTGAGCAACTGGTGGAACTAGATACAAGGTTTCATGAGATTTTGTATGAAGCATGTGCCAGTAAAGTGTTGGAACATGCACTAAGAGATTACCATCACTATTTGGAAAGGGTGCGAAAAGTAACACTTGCATCGGAAAAGCGTTCCGTGGAATCCAATAAAGAACATAAACAAATTTTAGTGGCAGTAAAAGAACAAGATGAAAAGAAAGCAGAGGCTTGTGCAACGCTTCATATGATTAACACCATTCACAATATTGATTTTTATGGATGGGAAGAAATTGTGAACTATCCCAAAATGTAACACATAACACAGGAAAATTCACATAACACAGAGAAATTCACATAACACAGGAAAATTCACATAATACAGGGAACTTCACATAACACAGGAAAATTCACATAATAGGAGGCTAAAATCATGGATAAAATTAAAATGACAACACCCTTAGTAGAGATGGACGGAGATGAAATGACCAGAATTCTTTGGAAAATCATCAAAGAGGAACTCTTAGAGCCATTTTTAGAATTAAAGACAGAATATTATGATTTAGGTCTGGAATGTCGAAATGCGACCAATGACCAGGTAACGTTTGATTCGGCTCAGGCTACTAAGAAATATGGGGTTGCCGTAAAATGTGCAACGATTACACCCAATGCAGCTCGTATGACAGAATATAATCTAAAGGAAATGTGGAAAAGTCCCAATGGAACCATTCGTGCCATTTTAGATGGAACGGTATTTCGTGCACCTATTACCGTAAATGGAATTGAGCCTTGTGTGAAGAATTGGAAGAAACCCATTACCATTGCCCGTCATGCTTATGGGGATGTCTATAAAGCATCTGAGATGAAAATACCAGGTCCTGGAAAATGTGAACTGGTTTATACCGCAGCAGATGGTACTCAAACAAGAGAATTAATTCATGATTTTACCGGTGCTGGTATTATTCAAGGACAGCATAATCTCAATAGCTCCATTGAAAGTTTTGCAAAAAGCTGTTTTAATTATGCATTAGACCTTGGACAGGACTTATGGTTTGCCACTAAGGACACTATTTCCAAGAAATATGACCATACCTTTAAAGATATTTTTCAAGAAATATATGAAAGAGAATTTGCAGATAAATTTAAAGCAGCGGGAATAGAATATTTTTATACGTTAATTGATGATGCTGTAGCACGTATCATGAAAGCAGAAGGCGGATTTATCTGGGCATGCAAGAATTATGATGGAGATGTCATGAGCGATATGGTATCTTCTGCCTTTGGTTCACTTGCCATGATGACTTCCGTACTGGTATCTCCAGATGGATACTATGAATATGAAGCAGCCCATGGAACTGTACAGCGTCACTATTACAAGCACTTAAAGGGAGAAGAAACTTCTACCAATTCCGTAGCAACTATTTTTGCATGGACAGGAGCATTGAATAAACGTGGAGAACTAGATCAGCTTCCACAATTGTGTGAATTTGCCAATCGGTTAGAAAAAGCATGTCTTGCTACTATTGAAGATGGAAAAATGACGAAAGATTTAGCCTTGATTACTACATTAAAAGAACCCACCGTGTTAAATAGTGAGGAATTTATCAAAGCAGTACGTAAGACATTAGAGCAGTCTTTATAAGCGGCAATGATTGACTATTACAATTTGAGAAAGAAGAGGTAGAAGAGATGATTTTAGCCTGCCAAAATATAAGTAAGTCCTTTGGCACAGATGAAATCATACAAAATGCGTCTTTTCATATAGAGGCAAATGAAAAGGCTGCACTTGTAGGGATTAATGGAGCTGGAAAAACCACGCTGCTTCGAATTATCGTGGGAGAAATGGCTGCTGATACCGGAGAAGTTACTATTTCAAAGGACAAAACGCTGGGATATCTCCCACAAAATCCGGATGTAACAGGAAATAAGACGATTTACCAGGAAGTGCTTTCTGCCCAGGAAGCACTTATTTCCATGGAGAAGAAATTAATTTCCATGGAAAAAGCCATGAGCCAGTATCAAGGTATGGAATTAGAATCTTTCCTTGAATCCTATAACAGACTTAATCATGAATTTGACTTAAAGGGAGGATACTCCTATCAAAGTGAAATTACAGGTGTGCTAAAAGGACTTGGCTTTTCAGAAGAAGAATTTAAAAAGCATATGCAGGAATTATCTGGTGGTCAACGTACTAGAGTGTGCCTTGGCAAATTATTGGTAACTAAGCCTGATATTATTTTATTGGATGAACCAACCAACCATTTAGACATCAATGCCATTACTTGGTTAGAGACTTTTTTATTAAATTATAAGGGAGCGGTGCTGATTGTATCCCATGACCGGTATTTTTTAGATCGCGTAGTCAAAAAAGTTGTGGAGTTAGACCGAAGAGAAGTTTCTTCTTTTAGCGGAAATTACAGTGATTATGCTAAAAAACGTGCACTAGTACGAGAAGCTAAGTTAAAGCAATATTATAATCAGCAGAGAGAAATTAAGCATCAAGAAGAAGTTATTACAAAATTAAAATCATTTAATCGTGAAAAATCCATTAGACGGGCAGAAAGCCGAGAAAAGATGCTGGATAAAATAGACAAACTAGATAAGCCAACGGACGTAAACACAGATATTCACATTCATCTAGAACCTAGAATTGTAAGTGGAAATGATGTGTTACAAATAGAGTGTCTAGCAAAATCTTATCCAAACCAACTATTGTTTTCAAATATTTCTTTTGAGGTAAAACGTGGTGAACGAGTTGCCTTAATAGGAGATAATGGGACGGGTAAAACAACTATTTTAAAAATCATCAATGATATGGTAATGGCAGATAAGGGAACAGTTCAATTAGGAGCCAATGTAAATATCGGATATTACGATCAGGAACATCAAGTGCTTCACAAAGAGAAAAATTTAATAGAAGAAATATCAGATGATTATCCTGATTTAACCAATACACAAATCAGAAATGTGTTGGCAGCATTTTTATTCACCGGTGATGATGTATTCAAACGAATTGGAGAATTAAGCGGCGGAGAACGTGGGCGTGTATCGTTGGCAAAACTAATGCTTTCAGAGTCTAATTTTTTGATTTTGGATGAGCCTACCAATCATTTAGATATTACTTCCAAAGAAATTTTAGAACAGGCACTAAATAGCTATACCGGAACGGTATTATTTGTATCTCATGACCGCTATTTTATCAATAAAACGGCCACAAGAATTTTAAATCTGACAGGTGAAACCATTGTGAATTACATTGGAAATTATGATTACTATTTAGAAAAATGTAAGGAACTTACGGAAATTTATGTAAAATCCCAAGAAATATCACTTCAAGCAGACTTAGAAAGTGAGACAAAACTAGACTGGAAACAGCAAAAAGAAGAGCAGGCGAGAATACGAAAGTTAGAGAACCAGCGACTGAAAACAGAAGAAACAATTGAGCAAACAGAAGAAAGAATTGCTGAAATAGAGGAGCAATTTGCAGATAGTGAAGTTGCAACTAATTCTGTAAAACTTCAGGAACTACATGAAGAATATGACAAAAAGCAGCGACAGTTGGAATTACTATATGAAACATGGGAAACTTTTATGTAGTATGTTAATTTTTTGACACATTGACATACACCGGTGAATTCATTATAATAATAACAGATTATGCATGATAATGTTACTATTTACAGTGAATAACATAGTAATAGGATAATATGCATCTAGGAGGAACCTCAATGGAAGAAAAGGAAATATCGCAGGCAGTGATTCGCCGGATGCCAAGATACTACCGTTACCTAGGTGAATTAATAGATATCGGAGTAGAAAGAATTTCATCTAATGAACTAAGTACAAAAATGCGAGTAACTGCATCACAAATTCGTCAGGATTTAAATAATTTTGGTGGTTTTGGACAGCAGGGATATGGATACAATGTAAAATATTTATATGATGAAATTGGAAAGATTTTAGGCATGAATCAACAGCACAATATTATTGTAATCGGAGCAGGCAACTTGGGTCAGGCACTTGCTAACTACGTACAATTTGAAAAACGTGGTTTTGTCATTATTGGACTTTTTGATGTAAATCCTGCTATCAAAGGAATTTCAGTCCGTGGTATTAAGGTACGTATGATGGATGAATTGGAAGAATTTATGAAGTACAATCAAGTTGATATTGCAGCCTTAACTATGCCCAAGGGCAAAGCCGATGAAGTAGCAAATATGCTAGTGGATTTTGGAATTAATGCAATTTGGAATTTTGCACATTTGGATTTGGAACTGCCAGATTATGTTGTTGTTGAGAACGTACATCTTTCCGACAGTTTGATGCAGTTATCTTATAACATAGCAAAACAGAAACAAAGAAACGGTAAAAAGTGAGAATATGAATCGAAGCGATGCAAAACCAGATTTTAAAGAAATATTACATAAGCAGAAATTACCATTACTAGTACTAGATCAAAAGTGGCATAGTCTGTTTGCAGCAGAGGAAAAGCCAAGGCGAGTGCAAAAAATTGAAAAAGAATTAAATGCTTCCTTAGCAAGGCAGGGATACTTAAATCAGGAATTAAAAGAGCTGAAAAATTTAAAAAGTAAATTATTGACCAATATTGTAATCAATATGGATGAAATCAAAGAAAGCGGACAGGAATCCAAAAAACTGAAAGCAGATAGAAAGTTCATTGGAGAAATCAATGAAAAAATAGAAGATTATGAAGATGAACTGGAAGCACTTCCCACACGGATGAAAGAAATAAATGAACAATTGATGGTAGCCACCATGTCCTATTGTTATGGGAAAATGAGAGAAAATGAGGAAGAAAGTAAGGAAATTGGTGCATGGATTACAAGAATTCGTATTGAATTAAAGAAAAAAATAATTTATAAGCAAAATATAGATGATTTAAATAGAGAAATGTACTCATACCTGCATGATATTTTAGGTGCTCAGATGATAGATGTATTTGATGTAAATGTTGAAGAAATAGATCAAACTTAAAAGGGCAGTCTTAGCAGCTTACATTGTTAGGAGTGTCTTTTTTTCTATTTAACACTAATATAGAAAAGGTGAAAAACAGATATGAAGCCAGCAGTAAGCAACAGACAAATGAAGTTATGTGATGAAGCAACTACAACACGATTTAAAATACCATCGTTAGTTTTAATGGAACGTGCGTCTTTATGTGTGGTAAATGAAATTGTGAAATATTGGGCACATCCGGAAAAACCACAGATTCTTTTGGTTTGCGGAACCGGAAATAACGGGGGAGATGGACTTTGTACTGGACGAATTCTAAACAGAATGGGATATCATGTTATTTTGGTTCTGATTCCAAGTGGGAACAAACTATCATTGGAAACCCAATGTCAAAAGGAAACCCTTGAAGCTTATGGAATACCAGTAAAAGATAAAATACCGGATGAAAACTTTGATATTATCATAGATGCTTTATTTGGTATTGGACTTACTAGAGATTTAACCGGCATTTATCGGGAATATGTAGAAAAAATGAATGAAATGTGTGGATATAAAATAGCGCTTGATATTCCCTCTGGAATTAAAGGAGATACTGGTGCTGTAATGGGGGTGGCTTTTCGGGCAGATATCACGGTGACTTTTGCTTTTTATAAAATAGGACTGCTATTATATCCAGGAACTGAATATGCAGGTAAAGTTATTTGCGCAGATATAGGCATTGATACCTTTGGCATTCCAGTGGATGAAATACAAACATACCTAATGGATGAAATAGATTTGCTGCAAATACCAAAGCGAAAATCGTATTCCAATAAAGGCACTTATGGAAAGGTTCTTACGATTGCAGGGCATAAAAACATGGCAGGTGCTGCATTGCTCAGTGGAAAAGCCGCCGCTGTAATGGGCGCAGGACTGGTTCATATTTTCACAGAAGATGCAAATCGCATTATTATTCAGCAGCAATTTCCGGAAGCGATTCTTACAACTTATGACACAACAGAGCAAGGAAAAGAACAATTAAAACAAAACATGGACTGGGCAAGGATTATCGTAGCAGGACCTGGCATGGGCATGGGAGAAGCAGCATTTGAAATGATAGAAATACTTTTAGCATACAGTAAGGTACCTCTGATCTTAGATGCAGATGCATTAACTATTTTGTCTGATCATTTAGAGTGGTTAAAAGAATCCAATGTGCCTATTATCATCACACCTCATCTAGGGGAAATGGAAAGGCTAACTGGAAAAAGCATCATTGACATACAAAAGCAATTATTGCAGGTTGCACGAGATTTTGCAAAGGAATATAATGTAATATGTGTTTTAAAAGATGCTAGAACGGTAATCGCACTCCCAGATGGAACTGGATGGATTAATACAAGTGGAAATAATGGTATGGCAACAGCAGGCTCTGGTGATGTTTTAACAGGTGTCATCGCAGGCTTGATTGCCCAGGGACTAAAACCGGAAAAGGCAGCTCCTCTTGGAGTTTATATTCATGGAAAAGCCGGAGATATTATGGTGAAACAAGTGGGAACATACGGACTTTTGGCTGGAGATTTAATTACCGGAATCAGAGAACTGACAAAATAAAGAAGTAAGCAGGGAAGGAATTATTATGAAGACATACAGCAGAGTATATGCCGAAATCAATCTAGATGCAATTCATCACAATATGGAGCAGATGCATAAACTGATTCATCCCAATACAAAAATTATGGGAGTGATTAAAACGGACGGATATGGACATGGAGCAGTGCCCATTGGCATGGAATTAGAGACTTTGGAGGATACTTGGGGATATGCCGCTGCCACGGTGGAAGAGGCGCATATTTTGCGTAGAAATGGACTTAAAAAGCCCATTTTGGTATTGGGAGCCACTTTTATGGAGCATTATGAGCTTTTGGCAGATGATGCCATTCGGGCAACCGTTTATTCTTTACGTCAGGCACAGCAGATGGAAGATGTCGCTGAAAAATTAAATAAAAAAATAATGATTCATGTAAAAATAGATACTGGACTGAGCCGGCTTGGATTTCAGGTAACAGAAAAAGATGCAGATGAAATAGCACAAATTGCTAAGATGCCACATATCATATTGGAGGGAATTTTTACTCATTTTGCTAAGTCAGATGCAAAGGATAAGACCATGGCACGTCAACAGCTGAATCGGTTCCAACAAATGAATGAAATGCTTGCAAAGCGCAGTATTTCTATTCCAATGACTCATTGTGCCAATAGTGCAGCTATTATTGATATGCCAGATGCCAGCATGAACGTGGTGCGTGCTGGAATTAGTTTATACGGCATGTGGCCATCCAATGAAGTACACAAGGAAAATATTGATTTACAGCCGGTATTATCCTTAAAAAGTCAAATTGTATTTCTCAAGGAATTAGAAAAAGGCAGAACTATTAGCTATGGGGCTACTTATGAAACAAAGCAAACACAACGCATTGCAACGATTCCAATAGGCTACGGAGATGGTTACCCTAGAAGTTTATCCAATCGAGGATACGTCTTAATACAGGGAAAAAAGGCACCTATTTGCGGAAGAATCTGTATGGATCAGTTTATGGTAGATGTTACTAATATTCCACAGGCAGCAGAGGGAAATGAAGTGGTATTAGTAGGGCGTCAAGGAGAAAATAACATATCACTTGAGGAACTGGGGGAATTATCAGGAAGATTTAATTATGAATTTGCCTGTGATTTAAGCAAACGAATTCCAAGAGTATATACAAAATCAGGAAAAGTAGTACAGACAAAAGATTATTTTAATGAATAAAACAGTATACACACGAAAAAATTGGGAAGAATAGGAAATAACCTATAAAAATTTTGGAGTGTGATAATGTGATAATTCATAGAGGGGATATATTTTATGCAGATTTACGCCCGGTTATCGGGTCAGAGCAAGGTGGAATACGACCAGTGCTTATTATACAAAATGATATTGGCAACCGCCATAGCCCAACGGTAATCTGTGCGGCAATAACATCTAAGATGAATAAAGCAAAGCTTCCAACTCATGTGGAGCTAGATGCAGGAAAGTATGATTTGGTTAAGGATTCTGTGGTACTTTTAGAACAGCTTCGTACTATAGATAAACAGCGGTTAAAAGATAAAGTTTGTCATTTAGACAGTGTAGTCTTGAAAAAAGTAGATAAAGCACTGGAAATCAGTTTAGAATTATATACATAAGCAAAAATTCTTGACTAATATTCTTTAAAATGGTATATTTCAAGTGTTTACTGTATAGAAAATGCAACGTACAAAAGGAAAATGGAAAAAAGGAGTTATTAAAATGGATGATGGCGGGAGTCCGGTCATAGGACTTATAGTGTTTTTAGTGTTGCTGATATTGGATGGTATATTTTATGGATTTCTTACCGCGCTAGATGAGGTAGCAGAGAGTCAAGTGGAGCGAAAAGCAGAAGAAGGAGATAAGCAGGCGCAATGGCTTTTGACGGTATTAGATTCCCCTTATAATACAAAACATACCATTCAAAGTTTAGTAACGTTCGTCAGCGTTATTTTTGGAATTTATCAAGTACGCCTGTTTGGTGGAATGTTAATTCAGAATGTTTTAAATGAAGACGCCAGCATTTATCTTCATATGTTATGTTATACAGCTGCTGCAATAGGATGTATTTTTTTGTTTACTGCAATTGGTGTCCTTGCCCCCCAAAAAATTGCTGCAAGATGTCCACACCAGTGGCTCTTTCGCTTAGCTGGGATAGTACATATGATGATGTTAGTATTACGTCCTTACTCATATTTAACAGAGAAGTTATCTAACTTGGTGGTGCGTTTAGCGGGAATTGACCCCTACGAAAGAATTGATGATGTCACAGAAGAAGAGATTATTTCTATGGTAAAGGAAGGACACGAACAAGGAGTTCTTCAAGCAAGTGAAGCAGAAATGATACATAATATTTTTGAGTTTGATGATAAAGAAGCCAAAGATATTATGACACATCGAAAGCATATGGTTGTGATTGACGGCAGTATGAACCTTCAGGATGTGCTTCAATTTATGTTAGACAAGAACAATTCTCGTTTTCCGGTATACAAAGAAGATATTGATAATATTATTGGTATTATACATATTAAGGATGTTATGATTCAAAGCAGACAGACACAGTATTTGAACTGGGAAATTCAAGATATTCCAGGTTTAGTAAGGGAAGCGGTATTTATTCCGGAAACTAGAAATATCAATGCATTATTTAAAAGTATGCAGTCACAGAAGAACCATATGGTAGTAGTAGTCGATGAATATGGTCAAACTGCTGGAATTGTGGCAATGGAAGATATTCTAGAAGAAATCGTAGGAAATATATTAGATGAATATGATGAAGATGATACCATGATTGTGGAACAATTAGAGGGTGGTTATGTCATGAATGGTATGGCACCTTTTGATGAAGTTTGTGATACTTTACAGATGACCGTGGATGAGGAAGAATACGATACCTTAAATGGATATCTAATTTCACTCATTGACAAGATACCAGGAGATAATGAACAATTTGAAATTACGGAAAATGGCTGGAATTTTCAGGTAGTGTCAGTGAAAAACAAAATGATTCAAACCGTAAGGGTGACCGAGGCTCAAGAGGAAGCAAAGGAGCAGGATGGAGAGAATTTGTATCCAGAATCTTCCATACCTGATACTTGTCAGAATGACAATAAAGTGATAGAATAGCAAAGATTGTTGTGCTAGCGCACATACATATTAAAATCATAAGAAAAAGAGAAATAGAAAAGAGGAAAACATATGTCAGGACATTCTAAATTTGCAAATATTAAGCATAGAAAAGAAAAGAATGATGCGGCAAAGGGCAAGGTTTTTACCATTATAGGAAGAGAACTTGCAGTAGCCGTAAAAGAAGGTGGCTCTGACCCAGACAATAACAGCAGACTGCGTGATGTCATTGTCAAGGCAAAAGCAAACAATATGCCAAATGATACCATTGACCGAGGAATTAAAAAAGCCGCAGGAGATGCCGCATCTGTTAATTATGAGTATGTATCTTATGAAGGATATGGACCAAACGGCATTGCTATTATTGTAGATGCATTAACAGACAATAAGAACCGTACCGCTGCAAATGTAAGAAGTGCATTTACCAAGGGAAATGGAAACATTGGAACACCAGGGTGTGTATCCTATATGTTTGATAAAAAAGGTCAAATCATTCTAGACAAAGAAGAATGTGAAATAGATGCCGATGATTTAATGATGATTGCATTAGATGCAGGAGCAGAAGATTTCTCAGAAGAAGAAGACAGCTTTGAAATTATAACCGATCCTGATCTTTTTTATGAAGTACGCCAAAAATTAGAAGCAGAGAATATTACCATGATTTCAGCAGAAGTCACCATGATTCCCCAAAATTATGTGGAGTTAACAGAAGAAAACGCTGTGAAATCCTTACAAAAAACATTAGACCTCCTAGACGAAGACGACGATGTCCAAGCCGTATTCACAAACTGGGATGAGTAAAAACTCACCGCTTGCGAGTGAGTTTTTACGAAGACCGCTTCTAGAACCGCACTTGTTCTAGAAGAGGGATGCACCGCTTGCGAGTGAGTTTTTACGAAGACCGCTTCTAGAACTGCACTTGTAAAGACTCTTTCCTATATCATGCGTGATAATGGAAAGAGTCTTTTTTCATTACATAGGAAAGTGCCCCCTCTGTAATAAAAAGCACTCCGTGAGGATCACACTGCGGCAAAGATGTAATAGGTCAATAAATTGACCTTCCGCAGCTGGAGAATCCTGCAAGCAGGATTCTTTTTTCATCATTTTTACTCTATAATGAGGATTCCGCTTGACTGTAAACCTTGTTTATACTGTAATAGTAAGGGATAAACAAAACAGGAGGATTTATTGATGCAAATAAAAGAGGTAGAAGAAAAGACAGGTTTGACGCGCTCAAACATACGTTTTTACGAGAAACAACATTTATTATTACCTTCTCGAAATTCAAATAGCGGTTACAGAGAATATTCAGAAGAAGATATTGACAATATAAAAAAAATAGCGTATTTACGAACGATTGGTATTTCGGTCATAGAAATAAAAAAAATAATCAGCGGTGAACATTCACTTTTAGAAATAGTAAGAAATCAAGAGCAGGTACTTAGTACTCAAATAAATGAAATGCAAAATGCACAAAACATGTGTAAGAAAATGCTTCTTTCTAAAAATCTAAATTATGAAAATTTGCATGTGGAGGATTATATAACTGAAATAAAAAAATATTGGAAAGAAAATACTAAGATTTTTAAAGTGGATTCCGCTAATTTCATTGACAGACTGGGAGGATTTACTGTATGGAAAATTCTTACTTTGTTATGTTTTATCTTTTCCATTTTATCCTTTCCGTATCTTCCAAATAAAATACCGGTACAATGGAATGAAACTGGGGTGAGTTCTGAAATGAACAAAATATTCATCTTTATCTATCCTATTTTGTGTGTTGTAATCCGTCTGATATTACCACCATTTATCAAGCAATGGCTACAGGGAAAAGTCATATACAGTAGGCTCATTCTAAATTATATTACAAATTTTTCATGTTTTGTTCTGCTATCCATAGAAGTATTCACTATTTTATATTTATTTGGTGTTGTTCATTCAGTAATGACATTGCTTTTGTTAGATATCATCATTTTTTTTGGTATATTATTAATTGGATGGGAAAAAATTGTATATAGATGACATTGAACAACAACCTTTTTCATATAATATCTAGCGAAATTCTATCAGTTGTGTTAAAATTATAAGCAACGAATATATTTTCAGGAGGAGACAACATGAGCAATTACAAAATTGAAACGAAATGCATTCAGTCCGGCTGGCATCCCAAGAAGGGAGAACCAAGAGTACTTCCTATTTATCAGAGCACAACATTTAAGTATGATACTAGTGAGCAGATGGGAAAATTGTTTGATTTAGAAGAAGAAGGCTATTTTTATACTCGCCTACAAAATCCTACCAATGATGCAGTTGCACAAAAAATCTGTGAATTAGAAGGTGGTGTGGCAGCAATGCTTACTTCTTCTGGACAGGCAGCTAATTACTACGCAGTGTTTAATATTTGTGAAGCAGGAGATCATATTGTATGTTCATCTACAGTATATGGCGGAACATTTAATCTTTTTGGTGCAACCATGAAAAAACAGGGGATTGATTGTACCTTTGTTGATCCAGATGCTACTGAAGATGAAATAGCCAAAGCATTTAAACCCAACACCAAAGTATTGTTTGCAGAAACCATCGCAAACCCGGCATTGGTAGTTTTGGATATTGAAAAATTTGTACGTTTGGCACATGGGCATGGAGTTCCATTAATCTTAGATAATACCTTTGCAACTCCCATCAATTGCCGTCCTTTTGAATGGGGCGCAGATATTGTAACACATTCCACTACAAAATACATGGACGGTCATGCAATGTGTGTAGGAGGATGTATTGTAGACAGTGGCAATTTTGACTGGAACAGTCATGGAGATAAATTTCCAGGATTAACCCAGCCCGACCCCACATATCACGGAATTGCATATACCGATAAGTTTGGAAAAGGTGCGTATATTACTAAAGCTACCGTACAGCTTATGCGTGATTTAGGATCTATTCAGTCACCACAGAATGCATTTTTACTAAATGTAGGATTGGAAACCTTGCATTTAAGAGTTCCAAGACATTGTGAAAATGCTAAAAAAGTAGCAGAATTTTTAAACAGCAATGAAAAAGTAGCTTGGGTTAATTATGCTGGACTTACAGATAATAAATATTACAGTCTGGCACAAAAATATATGCCAAATGGTACTTGTGGAGTGATTTCTTTTGGTTTAAAAGGTGGAAGAGATGTTTCCGTAGAATTTATGGATCAATTAAATCTTGTTGCAATTGTAACTCATGTAGCAGATGCAAGAACTTGTGTACTTCACCCAGCAAGCCATACTCATAGACAAATGACAGATGCGCAGTTATTAGAAGCAGGAGTTGCACCGGATTTGATTCGCCTTTCTGTAGGAATTGAAAATGTAGAAGATATTATTGCAGATTTAAAGCAGGCAATGGACAATATATAA
The DNA here is from genome assembly GCA_036653135.1 of Lachnospiraceae bacterium. Classification (GTDB taxonomy): domain Bacteria; phylum Bacillota; class Clostridia; order Lachnospirales; family Lachnospiraceae; genus Petralouisia. The sequence continues at coordinate 28,449 of JAVVUO010000009.1, read as the reverse complement.
TACACATAAGGACAATAGGGAGGATGGAAATGAAAAAAATTTTATTTGCAGCATCAGAATGTGTACCATTTATTAAAACGGGAGGATTGGCAGATGTATGTGGTGCCTTACCAAAAGAATTTAATAAGGAAGATTGGGATGTGAGAGTAGTTCTTCCTAATTATAGCTGTATTTCGGAGAAATGGAGAAATCAGTTTGAATATGTAACTCATTTTTATATGGGCTGTGGAAATGTAATTCAAAATAAGTATGTAGGTATTTTACAATATAAGCTAGATGGAATCACCTATTACTTTATTGATAATCAAGAGTATTTTGATTGTATTTTGCCATATGGAGATATTCGATTTGATATTGAGAAATTCGTCTTTTTTGATAAAGCAGTATTATCTATGCTACCCTTAGTGAATTTTCAGCCTGATATTATTCACTGCCATGATTGGGAAACTGGCTTTATTCCAGTATATCTAAAAACGGAGTTTCAAGGAGATATGTTCTTTTGGGGAATGAAATCCATTATGACCATTCATAACCTTAAATTTCAAGGAATTTGGGATACTAAGATTATGAAAGGACTTACCGGATTTCCCACCAATTTATTTGTGCCAGATAAGTTAGAATTTAAAAAAGATGGCAATATGTTAAAGGGTGGATTGGTATATGCAGACTACATTACAACGGTAAGCGATACTTATGCACAAGAAATTCAAACAAACTATTATGGAGAGGGTCTTAACGGACTGCTTCATGCTAGACACATGGATTTACAGGGAATAGTCAATGGAATTGACTATGATGTTTATAACCCAGCCACAGATGAAAAACTATTTGTGAATTATGACGCAGAGAGCCACCGTAAGAAAAAATGCATGAATAAGATGAAACTTCAGGAAGAACTTGGACTTGCGGTAGATAAGAAACGTTTTATGATAGGTCTTATTTCACGTTTGACCGATCAAAAAGGACTGGATTTAATCAACTATGTAATAGAACGAATTTCAGATGAATATACTCAGTTTGTAGTAATTGGAACTGGAGAATCTCAATATGAGAATTTGTTCCGTCACTATGCGTGGAAATATCCGGATAGAATTTCTGCTAATATTTGTTATTCTGATGACTTGGCACATAAGCTCTATGCTGCTGCAGATGCATTTTTAATGCCATCACGTTTTGAACCTTGCGGATTAACCCAGATGATTTCTTTCCGTTATGGAACCATTCCTATTGTTCGTGAAACAGGTGGATTAAAGGATACCGTACACTCTTATAACGAATATGATAATACAGGAGATGGTTTTTCATTTCAAAATTATAATGGAGAAGAAATGCTAAATACCATAAATTATGCTAAACATATTTATTTTGATAAAAAACGTCAATGGAACCAGATGGTAGACCGTGCTATGGCAAATGATTATTCATGGAATGCTTCTAAATTCCGGTACGAAGGACTATATCGGTACCTCATGGGTGAATGTTAAATCAAAATTTAATAATATAATCCGATATCTTTCATACTCAATCATTACCAAAGAAGGATAAAATAAAAGAAAACTTCCCATACTATGTGAAAACCGTATTGCCGGCACATAGGAAGGGAAGTTTTTATATGAAAGAAAATAATAGACAGCAGGAAAAAAACGAAAGTGAAAATGATGAAATAAGAGAAATGGGTCAATTAACCTTAGAGCAGGGAAAAGAAAAACATAAGATTCATCTTCTTTCTATCATTGGTGAAATCGAAGGACATGAAACGTTGTCCTCAAACACCAAAACAACAAAATACGAACATGTTCTTCCTAAGTTAGCCTCTATTGAAGATGATGAAACGATAGATGGTGTATTGGTAATTATCAATACCGTAGGAGGAGATGTAGAGTCAGGTCTTGCCATTGCAGAAATGATTAGTTCTTTAAGTAAACCCACGGTATCGCTAGTATTAGGCGGAAGCCATTCTATTGGAGTTCCATTGGCAGTTTCAACGGATTACTCTTATATTGTACCATCTGGAACTATGGTAATTCATCCAGTGAGATTAAATGGAATGGTAATTGGAGCCCCACAAACCTATCAATATTTTCAGCAAATACAAGATCGCATTACAGGATTTATTGCAGACCATTGTTTTGCCAATCAGGCAAGATTAGAAAAGATGATGTTAAATACCAGTATGCTTACCAAAGATTTGGGAACTATTTTGGTAGGAAGACAAGCCGTAGCCGAGGGAATTATCAATGAAGTAGGTGGAATTGCAGAAGCAATGGAAAAATTGCATAAAATGATTGAGGAAAAAACAAAAAAGTAATAATGACAAGTTTGTATAAATATGCTAAAATGTAAATAGCGCTTTGCGTTAGATTATTAGTGAAGCGTTATTTATGCGTAAAAAGACATCATAGAGAGTGTTTTTGATTTAGGAGGAAGTAATGATGGCGGCAAAGCCTAAAAATAATACAGCAAGAGGAAACACAAAAAATACAGTCAGAAAAAGTCAAACTGGGAGAAAATCAACGACTAGAGCATCCCGCCAGCAGCAGGAATCGTTTCGAGATGAAGTAATTCTGTTATCTATTTTAGCAATTTGTATTCTGCTATTTATCAGTAATTTAGGAATTGGTGGTTTTTTGGGCAACAAAGTAAGTTCCGTAAATTTTGGAATATTCGGTATTATGGCATATGTATCTCCTATCTGTTTTTTTATTGGAGCAGCATTCTTTATTTCCAATCGAAAAAATGGAATTGCCATCTTCAAATTAGTAGCAGCGCTTATGTTTGTAGTGTTTTTGTGCTTATTTGTAGAATTGGTCGCAGGAAATGAGAATATCTATTCGGTTAAAGCTTCTTTTTCCTATGCGGTGGCAAATAGAAGTGGCGGTGGTGCAGTAGGCGGCTTTTTTGCGTGGCTGTTATGTCCTGCTATTGGTAAGCTAGGGGCGTATGTGGTGGATATTATTGCATTGATTATTTCTATGGTAATTCTCACAGAACGTTCTTTTTTAGGGGGAGTCAAAAAGGGCAGTCAGAAGGTTTATGATACTGCAAAAGAGGATGCACAAAAACGTCGGGAAGTGAAAGAACTGAAACGAGAAGAACGTGCACTTCGTATGGACAATAAAGTAGAAGGCGTGGCAATTGACACTAAAATAGGAAACTCACGAAAAGGAAAATCAGATAATATCAGTGAATTAACCGCACCAGTAGAAACAGCTTTTTCCAAAGAAGTAAGAGATAACTTGTTTGCAGCAAATAAAGAGGTATGTCATGAGCCGGTGGAAGAAATCCCCCTATCCATGGAACCTGCTGAATTACCAGTAATTCATGCAAAACCATTTGAAATGGATTCTATTCCCATAGAGTCTGCTAAAATAACCAAAGTTCCCATAGAAGAAAACGAGGTTCCTTTTATTCAGCTAGAACCAGAAAATATCATTCCAGAGCCTGTTGTGGTAGAAAAAGTACATAGAAATCCAAAACCGGAGAAAATAGTCAAAGAAGAAACCGAAACGGAAATAGCAAAAGAAATTTCCAAGGAAATGGAACTAGGTTCTGTTTCACAAAAAGAAATAGAAAGAACGTATGTATTTCCTCCTGTAGAATTGCTTACAAAAGGTACCAATGCACAAGGGGATACCAAAAAGCATTTACAGGAAACGGCTATAAAGCTGCAGCAGACCTTAAAGACGTTTGGGGTAAATGTTACTATTACTCAGGTAAGCTGCGGGCCTTCTGTTACTAGATATGAGTTACAGCCAGAGATGGGTGTAAAAGTTAGTAAAATTGTAAATTTAGCAGATGATATTAAATTAAATTTAGCTGCGGCAGATATTCGGATTGAGGCTCCTATCCCTGGAAAAGCAGCAGTAGGGATTGAAGTACCCAATAAAGAAAATGTAATGGTACGTTTTCGAGATATGATAGAGTCAGGAGATTTTCAAAAACATAAATCCAGTATTTGTTTTACAGCCGGAAAGGATATTGGGGGACAAGTCGTGGTTGCAGATATTGCAAAAATGCCCCATTTACTCATTGCTGGCGCTACCGGTTCAGGTAAATCTGTTTGTATTAATACCATTATCATGAGTATTCTTTATAAAGCCAATCCGGAAGATGTAAAATTAATTCTCATTGATCCAAAAGTAGTAGAACTAAGTGTATACAATGGAATTCCACACCTTTTTATACCAGTGGTTACTGATCCAAAGAAAGCAGCTGGTGCTCTTCACTGGGCCGTTGCTGAAATGACAGATCGGTATCAAAAGTTTGCAGAATATCAGGTTCGTGATTTAAAAGGATATAATCAAAAAGTGGAGGCAATTGAAGAAATAGAAGATGAAACAAAGCCTCAAAAAATGCCTCAGATTGTCATTGTAGTAGATGAGTTAGCGGATTTGATGATGGTAGCTCCAGGAGATGTGGAGGATGCAATTTGTCGTTTGGCTCAGCTGGCAAGAGCGGCGGGGATTCACTTGATTATTGCTACACAAAGACCTTCCGTAGATGTTATTACTGGATTAATTAAGGCAAATATGCCTTCGCGAATTGCTTTTTCCGTGTCTTCCGGTGTAGATTCACGAACCATACTGGATATGAATGGGGCAGAAAAATTGTTGGGAAATGGCGATATGCTATTTTACCCTCAAGGTTATCAAAAACCCTTACGTGTACAAGGTCCTTTCGTATCTGATACAGAAGTGGAAGCAGTAGTAGACTTTTTGAAAAAACAAAGTACCGTGGTATACAGTGCAGAAATGGAAGAAAAAATGAATCGTGCAGTAAACGGTAATGAGTCTTTAGATGGAAGCAGTAAAGGAGACGACCGAGATGCTTATTTTGTAGAAGCAGGCAAATTTGTAATAGAGAAAGACAAGGGTTCTATTGGCATGCTCCAGCGGATGTTTAAAATCGGATTTAACAGGGCAGCTAGAATTATGGATCAATTAGAAGAATCCGGTGTCGTAGGAACAGAAGATGGAACCAAGCCTAGAAAAATTCTGATGTCATTGTCAGAATTTGAGGAATATGTAGAAGAATACATTTAATATGGAGGATGAAAAATGAAAACAGACATTCAGATTGCACAAGAAGCAGAAATGATTCATATTAAGGAAGTTGCAGCGCAGCTTGCTATTTCAGAAGATGAATTGGAATTATATGGAAAATATAAAGCCAAATTGTCCGATGAGCTTATGGAGCGTGTAAAAAGTAATCCAGATGGTAAACTGATTTTAGTTACTGCAATTAATCCAACTCCAGCAGGAGAGGGAAAAACTACCACCAGTGTAGGATTAGGAGAAGCGTTTGGAAAACTCGGAAAAAAGGCAGTGCTTGCGTTACGAGAACCTTCGTTAGGACCTTGTTTTGGTATTAAAGGTGGTGCTGCTGGAGGTGGATATGCCCAAGTGGTTCCAATGGAAGATTTGAATTTACATTTTACTGGTGATTTTCATGCCATTACTTCTGCAAATAATTTATTGGCGGCATTACTGGATAATCATATTCAACAAGGCAATTCTCTTGAAATTGATCCTAGGCAGATTGTATGGAAGCGTTGTCTTGATATGAATGACAGAGTGCTTCGAAATGTGGTGGTAGGTTTAGGAACGAAAATGGATGGAATGGTAAGAGAAGATCATTTTGTAATTACAGTGGCATCTGAAATTATGGCGGTACTTTGTTTAGCAGATAATATGTCGGATTTAAAGAAACGGTTAGGACGTATGATTGTGGCATATACCTTTGCAGGAAAACCGGTAACAGCAGATGATTTACAGGCAACGGGTTCTATGGCTGCCTTATTAAAAGATGCATTGAAACCAAATCTGATTCAAACTTTAGAACATACGCCAGCAATTATTCATGGTGGACCATTTGCGAATATAGCACATGGTTGTAACAGTGTCCGTGCTACTAAGACAGCATTAAAACTGGCAGATTATGTGGTAACAGAGGCAGGATTTGGTGCGGATTTAGGTGCAGAAAAGTTTATGGATATTAAGTGCAGAATGGCAGGATTAAAGCCGGACGCAGTAGTTTTAGTGGCAACGGTTCGGGCATTGAAATACAATGGTGGAGTTGCGAAAGCAGAATTATCAAAAGAGAATTTACCTGCATTGGAACAAGGAATTGTAAATTTGGAAAAGCATATTGAAAATTTACAAAAATATGGTGTTCCTGTAGTAGTGACATTAAATTCTTTTATCACAGATACTCAGGCAGAAACAAATTATATTGAAGCATTTTGTAAGGAACGTGGTTGTGAGTTTGCATTGTCACAAGTTTGGGAAAAGGGCGGAGAAGGTGGAATTGCACTGGCCAAAAAAGTATTGCAGACACTTTCAGAAAAAGAAAGCCATTTTCAACCTCTTTATCAAGATGAACTTTCTTTAAAGGATAAAATTGAAACAGTGGCAAAGGAAATTTATGGTGCTGATGGTGTTACCTATAGTTCTTTAGCATTAAAAGAGTTAAAACGCATAGAAGAGCTTGGAATGGGAAGTTTTCCAGTTTGTATGGCAAAAACACAGTATTCTTTATCCGATGACCAAACAAAACTAGGACGTCCTACTGGATTTACCATTCAGGTGCGTGAAGTATATGTATCTGCCGGAGCCGGATTTGTAGTTGCCGTAACGGGAGCAATTATGACTATGCCAGGATTACCAAAACAGCCGGCGGCAAATCAAATTGATGTAGACAATACTGGTGTAATTACCGGATTATTTTAAAAATAGATAAAGCAGATAAATGATAGACAACTAGAAAAACTGGATAAAATGAAGAATGGCTGGAAATAAGAAGGGAAGAGGATTGTGGCAGAACTAATTGATGGAAAAAAGATTTCTCAAGAAATCAAAGATGAATTAAAGAAAAAAGTAACAAAATTAAAAGCAGAAGGAAAAACAGGAGCATTGGCAGTAATACAAGTAGGTGCAGATCCGGCATCTAGTGTCTATGTAAGAAATAAGAAAAATGCATGTGCCTATATTGGAATTGAATCTTTATCATATGAGTTACCGGAAACCACATCAGAAGAAGAACTTCTTGCACGAATAGAGGAATTGAACAATCAAAAAGAAGTAAAGGGAATTTTAGTACAGCTGCCACTTCCAAAACATATTTGTGAAGACCATATTATCCAGGCAATTCATCCTAGAAAAGATGTAGATGGCTTTCATCCTCAAAGCGTGGGAGCTATGACCATTGGGGAACCTGGCTTTTTACCTTGTACACCGGCGGGAATCATACAGCTTTTGAAACATACTAATATAGAGATAGAAGGGAAACACTGTGTTGTAATTGGAAGAAGCAATATTGTGGGAAAACCCATGGCACTTTTGATGCTACGAGAAAATGCAACGGTTACCATTGCTCATTCTCGTACTCAAAACTTAAAGGAACTATGTAAGCAGGCAGATATTCTCATTGTAGCAATTGGAAAAGCGCAGTTGATAGGGGCAGACTATATTAAAGAAGGAGGGGTTGTCATTGATGTAGGAATGCATCGCAATGTACATAACAAATTATGTGGAGATGTAAAGTTTGAAGAAGCAGCAGTGGTAGCCTCTGCTATCACCCCTGTTCCAGGTGGTGTTGGACCTATGACTATTGCCATGTTAATGCATAATTGTGTACAAAGTATAGAAGAGGATTAAGAAATGAAATGTGTAAAGTGCGGAGCAGAGTTAAAGACTGGCTGTATTTATTGTTCTGTGTGTGGAAAAGAAGCTCAGATTGTATCGGATTACAATCTATTAGAGGATGATTTTTTGCGTGGACTGTTAAGCGAAGAAGAAAAAGAAAAGGCTCGAAAAAAAAGAAAAAAAGAAAAACCAGTAGAATCCATTCCCAAAAAAACAAATGCAAATAAAAAAAAGAATCAAAAACTTTTTCTTGCAATTGGATTAGTAATTGCTGCAATTTTGATTACCACTATTACTATATTACTGATTAAGTATAATCAAAGAAATTCATTTGATTATCAACGGAACAAAGGGATTGCTTATGAAGAAAAAAAAGAGTATGAAAAAGCGGAAAAATATTTTGAACAAGCATTAAAGCTAGAAAAAGAAAATCTTGAAGTAAAACACAGATTAGTGGAGATATATCTTTCTTTAGAGGAACGTGACAGTGCTATTGATATGTTAAAAGATATTATTTCTTTGGATAGCTCAGATATGGATGCCATGCAGAAGCTCATTGAGTTATATGCCGCAGTAGAAGAGTATGATGAAATTCAAAAACTTTACATCAAGACCAAAGACAGTAATGCACAAAAGCTTTTTGAAGGATATGCTGTAAGCACTCCTGTATTTGAAACAGACCCTGGAACTTACAAAAAAAAGATAATGCTGACACTGTCTTGTCAAGAAAATTGCAAAATCTACTATACGCAGGATGGCTCAAATCCAGTAAAAAATGGAATCGAATATACAAAAGAGATAGAACTTACAGAAGGCAGTGTAACCATACGAGCCGTTTCTTGTAATCAACATGATATCTACAGTGAAGAAATAGAAGGAACCTATACCATTGCATTCCAAGCACCGGAAACACCAAAAGTAATACCGGATAGTGGTAAATTTAATATACCACAGAATATTACGGTAGAAGTGCCAAAAGGATGCCGCGTATATTATACTTGGGATGGAAGTATCCCTACGGTAAACAATGCACAGTATACAGAACCAATTGAAGTACCAGAAGGAAATAATATTCTATCGTTAATCGTAATAAATGAGCACGATTTGTGTTCAAATATATTAAAATGTAATTATATTTATATTCCTGAATAGAAAAAGAAGACAATGGAATTCATTGTCTTCTTTTTCTATGGTATTTATGAAATCTTCTTTAGTTATTCTGAAATAAATTCTACGATGCCTTTTTCCAATTTGGAAATACGTGCTAAAGCATATACATCCACCCCTTGCTGAGCTAACTTCTCTCGTCCTGGTTCAAAGGATTTTTCAATAAGAACCCCTACCCCTGCAATGGTAGCATGAGCTTTACGAATTAAACGGATTGCACCGGTTGCTGCTTCTCCATTTGCTAAAAAATCATCAATAATCAATACATGATCATTTTCTGTGATGAATTTTTGAGAAAGTGTCAGTTCGTAATTGGTTCCTTTGGTATAAGATGTCACAACTGTCTGATATAAATCTTGATTTAATATTTTGGAAGGCTGCTTTTTTAATATAATCAGAGGAATATTCATGGAAACAGCAGCCATAAGAGCAGGGGCAATCCCTGAACTTTCAATAGTAGCAACTTTGGTAATTCCTTGATTTTTAAAATGTTCAGCCAGTTCCTTACCAATTTCTAACATTAGCTGTGGGTCTACTTGATGATGGATAAAACCATCTACTTTCAAAATATGTTCATTTACGGCAATGCCGTCGGAAAGAATCTTATCTTCTAATAATTTCATACGCGTCCACCTCGAAGTTTTATTTGTTATAAGTATTATAACAGACTTTCTTAATCTGGGAAATACATTTGATATATTTTTTCAATCATATAATCCATATAGTCTTGGGACATGGAACCAAATTCATCGGACATAACACGACTAATATTTTCAGAACGCAGATAATAAAGTTCTTCAATGGAAATATCAGATTCATCCATTCCGCTAGACAATGCATCGGAAGAATAATGTTCTGAAAACCATGTAACAATTTTTGGAGAAAGTGCATCTTCAAAGGCTCTTGCTAATTTCAAAGATTTCATTTCTCCAAAAGATTTGATACCAATCACTAAAAAAAAGATAAATAAGCCTCCTAATACCACACTAGACATATATTTTGTACCAAGAGAAATAGGCAAGGGGATAATTCCAAGCCAAAGTGCAAGAAGCGCTAACAGTCCCATGCTGCCAGTAATACTACAGACCCAGGCACTGGAACGAACATCTTCCATCTTCTTTTCTGTTTCTATGTATGTGTGGGAAGGTTCACGCAATAATTGTGACAAGGTGTCCTGTCCGTCAAGACCGGAAGAATCCGGTGGTGTATCATTTGATGTATTCATATTGTTACCTCACTTTTTAAGATACCTTAATTATAAGATAAACTTAAGAATAATACAATGAAAGGAATGGAATTTTATGAAAAAATAAGAATATTTACATGAATAATAAAAATGGATATGATATAATTATAAAATATGTCATTTTAATAGAGATAGAACAAACAGGAATAAAGTAGGAGGTAGCAACGATGAGAATGTATGATTTGATTATGAAAAAGAAAAAGGGCGAAATCCTTACGAAAGAAGAAATTGAATTTATGGTGGAAGGATTTACAAAAGATGAGATTCCAGACTATCAGATGTCAGCCATGATGATGGCAATTTGTTTTCAGGGAATGAATGATAAAGAAACATTGGATTTAACATTAGCCATGCGAGATAGCGGAGATGTCTTAGATTTATCCAAAATTGAAGGAATAAAAGTAGACAAACATAGTACAGGAGGAGTAGGAGATAAAACATCTTTGGTACTAACCCCTATGGTGGCAGCACTTGGAATTCCGGTGGCAAAAATGTCAGGAAGAGGTTTGGGACATACAGGTGGAACGATCGATAAGTTAGAATGTTTTCCAGGATTTACCACGTCTTTAAGTGAAGAACAATTTTATGAAAATGTAAATAAGGTTAAAGTGGCCATTATTGGACAGACAGCTAACTTAGCACCTGCTGATAAGAAGTTATATGCTCTTCGAGATGTAACTGCTACCGTAGACCAATTATCTCTAATTTCAGCTAGTATTATGAGCAAAAAATTAGCAGCGGGTTCAGATGCTATTGTTTTGGATGTGAAGACCGGAAACGGAGCCTTTATGAAATCAGAAAAAGATGCTTTTGCACTAGCAGAAGAAATGGTTAAAATAGGGAAAAATGCAGGAAAAAAAATAGTAGCGGTTGTGACGGATATGGAGCAGCCACTGGGCAATGCAGTAGGAAATGCTTTAGAAGTAAAAGAAGCAATTTTGTCTTTGAATGGACTAGGACCGAAGGATTTCATGGAAGTTGTATATGCACTGGGAAGTCAGATGGTTGTATTTGCAGGAAAAGCAGCTACTTTGCATGAAGCTCAAAAAATGTTGGAACAAACCATAAAGGACAAGAGTGCATTGAATAAATTTGCAGAATTTATAGAAGCACAAGGTGGAGAGAAACGTCTAGTATACCAGCCTGAATTACTTCCCACAGCAAGTATTTTGATGGAAGTGAAAAATACAGAAGAAGGGTATGTTTCTCAAATCAAAGCAGAAGACATTGGAATTGCAAGTCTTGTTCTAGGTGGAGGACGTGTGACCAAGGAAAGTGAAATAGACCTTTCTGTGGGTGTTCTGCTAAACAAGAAACGTGGGGATAAAGTAGTACCTGAGGATACCTTAGCTACGATTTATGCCAATGATATAGAAAAAGCCAAGGAAGCATACGGAACAATCGTACATGCCTATGAAATTCAAAAAAATGAACAGGAACCCATTGCCATGATAAAGGGAATCGTTCAATAAGATAGGTATAAGTACAGGTTTTTTTACATATAGTTCAATATGGGAAAGTTGAAGAAAATAAAAACCAATCTAAAATCTAATATTGTAACATCCTTAGAACTTCCTAGGGACATTATGTATGGTGCAGTAATTATCACTGCCACTGGACGTAATCAAGTGCTGATTGAAAATTATAAAGGTATTATTGAATATACCACAGAAAAGATACGCCTTCAGACAAAAAACGGTCAGGTGACTATTTGTGGAAAATGTTTACTGGTGGAATATTATACCAATGAGGAAATGAAAATTACTGGATTTATTCAGGGAATATTATATGACTCATAAGGGGTATCGATTTGCTAATTAATAAATTAAAGTATTTGCAAGGGTATGTAAAAGTAAGGTTATGTGGATATGCACCGGAACGTTTTTTGAATCTTTGCAGCAATCATAACATTTTAATTTGGAATTTGGAGTATCAAAAGGAACAATATGAGTTCTGTATCAGTGTTCGTGGTGTGAAGCATTTAAAAGCAATTTTAAAGAAAACGCGAACCAAAATTGTAATATTAGAACGTCATGGATTACCTTTTTTACTTCACAGATATCGAAAACGAAAGTTGTTTGCCTGCGGTGTCTTGGTGTGCTGTGGACTTTTGTATGCCATGTCTTTATTTGTATGGAAAGTAGAAATTAATGGAAATATGCATCGTACCGACAGTACGGTATTAAAATTTTTAGAACAAAATCAAGTATATCATGGCCTGTTAAAGAGCAAAGTAAATTGTGAAGCCATTGAAGAACTCCTTCGGGCAGGTTATGATGATGTGATTTGGGCATCCGCTAAATTAGAAGGAACCATGTTAGTAATTGAACTTCAGGAAAATCTTTCTACAAACGAACAGGCTGTGACACAATCCTTAGAAGATGGTACTCCAAAAGATATCGTAGCAAATAAGGACACTACTATTCAAAGCATTTTCACCAGACAAGGCATTCCACTTGTGGAACAAGGAACTTTGGTAAAAGAAGGTGATGTGTTAGTAGAGGGGAAAATCCCAGTAATGAATGACAGCGGTGAAGTGGCATCTTATCAGTATTGTGTTTCTGATGCAGATATTATGGGTGTCACTCAATATGGCTATACGGACAGATTTCCCATGATTTATGAAGCAAAGGATTTCACTGGCAATCAAAGAAAGATTTATGGTGTACGTTTGTTTCAAACGCAAAAAAATATACCAGTATTTACAAAGAAATTCAAAGAATATGATTGTATTACAAATGAGTATGATTTAAAAATCGGTGAAAATTTTTATTTACCAGTAATTGGTGTACTAGAAACGCAAATGGAATACCAAGTAATTGAAAAAAAATACGAAAAAGAAGAGGCTCAGCAATTGGCTGAAAAAAAATTGAATGAATTTTGTAAAAAATTAACACAAAAAGGGGTTCAAATTATAGAAAATAATGTTATGATAGTAACAGAAGAAAATCAATGCAGTGCTTCTGGTATGCTGACTGTGATAGAACCCATAGGTAGCAAGCAAGATACAATCCTATCAGATGCGCCTAACGAAAATGGTAAAGGCTTATGAAAAATATGAAGAACAAGAGAACAAAGGAAAAAAAAGTAACAGCCAGTGATAGGATGTTGGTATGGCTATGGATCATTGTAATATCTACCACAGCAGAAGCCATCATAGCTGGAATGATAATGAAACAGGGAATGGATAAAATAGCGGCAATGATATGCTGTGGAATCTTTTGTTCTCTATTGATTTTTTTGAATTTAGAACATGGAAGAGCAAAGCAAAATAAACAATATGTATTATGCTATGCTGCTGTTTGCGTTGTGATGACCATTGCGCAAATGGTTCCAGCGTATTCTGTTCCTATGTTAGCAGTGGCAGTTCTTTTAAGCGTACTGTCTCTTCCTTTAACTGGATTACTTGGAACCTTGTTTCATTGTATGGTTTTAGTAATATATCACAATCATAATATTTTTTTACTTTTATGTTATATTCTCCTTGGGGCAGGTGGCTGCGTGTTGTCCCAATATTTAAAAAAGAAAGAAAATCGCAGGTATGCCGCCTTTTTTGGCGGGATACTTTCTTTTGGCTGTGTATTGATTTTTTCTTATCTTCAGACTAGTCAATTGAAAGGGAATGTGGTAAGCTATGGGTTATGCAATGGAGTCATAACATTAATTTGCATATTTTTGATTGCACGTATATTATTTAAGCAAGAACAGCATACACCGGAATACAACTTAAATCGGGAATTGGATCGGATTATATCAGAACAATATGGATTGGTACAAGCTATCTTAGAATATTCCATAAAAGACTATGAACATGCCAAACGAGTATCTAAAATCTCAGGAGCCTGTGCACGCTTATTAAATGCTAATCCATCGATAGCAATAGCAGCAGGTTTTTATTATCGTTTAGGTCGTATGGAAGGAGAACCTTATGTGGAAAATGGAGTGGCATTGGCAAAAAAGCATCATTTTCCAAAGCAGGTAATTACCATTCTTTCTGAATATAATGGAATCGAAAAAATGCCTTCTACAGTGGAATCAGCTATTATACATATTGTAGATAGTGTGGTAACTAAATTTGATGTATTAGATAAAGAAACACTATCAAGTTCTTGGAATCAGGATATTGTTGTATATCAGACATTAAATGAGAATTCAGCAGCTGGGCTTTATGATAAAGCCGGTTTTAGTATGAACATGTTTTTGAAAATCAGAGATTATCTTATAAAGGAGGCAGAACTTTCATGACAGTAACAGTAGAAACAGAAGAAATACCAGAATTTGATTTTCCTTATGAAACAGTGGCAAAAGAAGTGGTGGAAGCTGCAATTGAAATAGAAAAATTCCCCTATGAAGCAGAGGTTACTATCTTGCTGGTATCCACTTTAGAGATTCAAGAAATTAACCGAGAACACCGAAAGATAGATAGACCTACCGATGTATTATCTTTTCCCATGATTAATTATGAAATACCAGGAGAATTTTCAAGTATAGATCAGGATGAGGATAATTTCAATCCTGATACAGGAGAAGCACTATTAGGAGATGTTATTTTATGTATTGATAAGGTAAAAGAACAAGCAGAACGTTTTGGACATAGTCAAAAACGAGAATTTGCTTTTTTAATTTTGCACAGTATGTTACATTTGTTTGGATATGATCATATGACAGAAGAAGAAGCTATTGTTATGGAAGAAAAACAGAGAAATATCTTGAATCAAATAGGAATTTTAAGATAAACTATAAGTAGAATTGGAGGAACTAAGATGAAAAAACGTATGCTATGTTGTTTATTGGCTGCCATTTGTGCTGTAAGTATGGTAGCAGGTTGTGGAAAAGAAAAGAAAGAGCCTCAGCGTGCACCGGTAGTAGAAAAGCCAAAAGAGGAACCGCCGATAGTAGAAGAACCAGTAGATCCACATGCTGGAATGGCTAAAAGTTATCTTTCCGGTGAATGGATTAATGAAGCAGTGGCAAAAAAACGTCCTTTGGCTGTTATGATTGGAAATACTTCAGATGCATTACCACAATACGGTCTTTCTTCAGCAGATATTATTTATGAAGTACCAGTAGAAGGCTCCTATACACGATTAATGGCAATTTTCCAAGACTATACGGGGTTGGATAAAATTGGTTCCATTCGAAGCTGTAGACATTATTTTGTCTATTTTGCAAAAGAGTTTGATGCAATTTATACTCATTATGGACAATCTATCTATGCGGTACCTGTTTTAGAACGAGATGATGTGAATAATTTAAGTGGTATGGATTCCTCCATTGAATCTCTTATGTTTTACCGTGATACTAGCCGAAAAGCACCACATAATGCATTTATCAGTGCAGATGGTATTAATGCTGGAATTGCAAAAAAAGAATATCGCACAGAACTGTTAGATACCTATCAAGGTCACTACTTGTTTGCAGAAGATAATGCTCCTGTAGAATTAACAACAGGAGAAAACGCGGTCGTGGTAAGTCCTGGATATTTCGTAAATAAGCCTTGGTTTGTTTATAATGCAACGGATGGTTTATATTATCGTTATGAATTTAAGGATAAGCAAATTGATGGAGCAACGCAAGGTCAGCTTGCAGTGAAAAATGTAATTGTACAGTATTGTGACTGGTCTAATAAAGATGAAAACGGTTATCTTGATATTAACACTACCTCTGGAGGAGATGGCATCTATATTACAAATGGCAAGATGGAACCTGTTACTTGGACCAAAGCAAATGAAGATTCACCAGCACGTTATTTTGATGCTTCTGGAAAAGAAATTACAATTAATCAGGGGAAAACCTGGGTCTGTGTAGTACGCAAGAATTATAAAGACCGTTTTCATGTATATGATACAGAAGATGCACTTGCACAGGCAAGAACCACAGAGTAAGAACAATTTGAGGAAATGGTATGAGTAAAAATAAAGAAAATGAATCTAACTTCCTAGTACAGGGATCGATTCTTGCAATTGCATCCATTATCAGCAGGGTAATTGGATTACTATACCGACTTCCCTTAACGGCTATTATAGGCGATATTGGAAATGACTATTATGGGGCAGCTATGGAGGTATACAGCATTTTACTGTTGATTTCCTCTTATAGCTTGCCCTTGGCTGTGTCTAAACTAGTATCTGCTAGAATTGCAAAGGGACAAAGAAAAAATGCATATCGTATCTTGAAAGGAGCCATTTTATTTGCCATAATTTCAGGTACGATTGCTGGACTCATTGTATATTTTGGTGCAGGTGTTATTACCACCTATTTAGTAAAGACACCACTTAGCGTGTTTGCACTAAAAGTATTAGCACCAACCCTAGTAGTGGTAGCAGTTTTAGGGGTAGTTCGTGGGTTTTTCCAAGGACTTGGCACTATGATGCCCAGTGCAATATCACAACTGATAGAACAAGTAATCAATGCCTTTGTCAGTGTATGGACAGCCTATATGCTTTTTGGATATGGTACTAGAATTGGTGCTGCTTTGGGAAGTTCAGATAATTATGCTCAGGCATATGGTGCTGCTGGAGGAACCATTGGAACAGGTGTAGGAGCAATAGCAGCATTGCTGTTTACGGCACTAGTATTTATGCTATACCGCCCCACTTTTAAGCACAAAACAGAAAAGGACAGTGGAAAACATTTGGAAAGTTATGGCACTATTTTCAATGTGTTATTACTGACCATTGTTCCGGTACTTTTAAGTACTACAATTTACAATATCAGCACTATTTTGGATATGGGTATCTTTAAACATGTAGTAGCATACCAAGGATATAAGGAAGAAACATACAGTACCTTATGGGGGATTTACAGTGGAAAATACAGAACTTTAGTAAATGTTCCCATTGCAATTGCTTCCTCTATGGCAGCATCTAGTGTGCCTAGCATTTCAAATGCGTTTGCATCTCAAAATATTGCATTGGTAAGGCATAAGGTATCTTCTTCTATTCGATTTGTAATGGTAATTGCTATTCCATGCGCAGTTGGAATGGGAGTATTAGCATCTCCTATTTTACAGCTGCTGTTTGGAGACAGCAGTGCATTACCGGCACAATTGATGGCGGTTGGTGCAGTTTCTATTGTGTTTTATTCTCTTTCCACATTAAGCAATGGAATTTTGCAAGGAATTGACCACATGAAAATTCCGGTGAGAAATGCCGCAATTTCATTATGCTTACATATTGTACTATTACTTGCATTGATGTTTGGTTTTGACTTAAATATTTATGCAGTGGTTTGGGCCAATACTTTTTTTGCTTTTTTAATGTGTGTGCTAAATGGAAGAGCCATTAGAAGATATTTGCGATATCATCAGGAAGTTCTGCGTACCTTTGTAATTCCTGGAATTTCAGCAGCTTTTATGGGTGTAGCAGTATACTTTGTTTATCATTTTTTCATGAAGGTGATTCAGAAAAACACAATAGCAACAGCAGTTGCTATTGTAGTTGGTATTGTTGTGTATGGAATATTGCTGCTGCTGCTAAAAGGTCTTACCGAAACGGAGCTGAAGCATTTTCCCAAGGGGACTGTATTAGTTAAAATAGCAAAAAAACTTCATTTATTACGTAAATAGCAAAAATCAAAAGAAAAATTTGGAATAAAATTTAAAATAAAGTGAATACTACAAAAAAGGAGTTTGCTATGAAAAAAGTATGTAGTATTCATTTGTTATGGATTGGGATTTTCTTATCCTTACTATTAGGAATCCTCGCAGGTTTTCTTATGGGAACTGGGAAAAACTGGCAAGGATACGAGGAAAGAATTGCTTTGCTGGAAGAAGAAAAAGAATTGTTGCAACAAACACAAGAAGAACACAAAGAAACGTTAACGGAGAGTTTTAGTTTGTCAGAGCCCTATGAATACATTCTGCTAGAAGAAGATGGCTATGTATCAGTATATCATACAGATCGAAAAACACGTTATGCCGATACGGATATTATTTTGGACAGGCTTCCCAAGAACCTTCAAAAAGAAATAAAAGAAGGAAAATATATGAATAGTGAAGACGAACTTTATCAGTTTTTAGAAAATTACTCTAGCTAAAACAGAACAGGAGTTTCGTTATGGGCAAACAATATGATGTGATTATTGTAGGCGCCGGAGCAGCCGGACTAATAGCAGCAATTAGTGCATCACAAAAAGGCGCAAGTGTATTGTTATTAGAACATATGGAGTCTGCCGGTAAAAAAATACTAGTTACTGGTAATGGAAAATGTAATTTTACAAATATGAAGCAGGGCATCTCCTATTACAGAGGTAGTGACCCTGCCTTTGTATTACCAGTAATGGAACAATTTGGAATAAAGGAAACCCTTACATTTTTTGAAACCCTAGGTATTTATCCACAAAACAAAAGAGATGGCTATTTTTATCCAGCAAGCGGACAGTCATCTTCTATGGTGCAAGTGCTATTATTAGCATGTAAAAAGCAAAAGGTAACGATTCAATATAACATAGGCATTCGCTCTATTCAAAAACAAAATGAATTATTTGTTTTTAATACAAAACAAGAACAGTTTCAAGGTTCCACCTGTATTATTGCAACAGGTGGAAAATCCGGAAAAAAAACAGGAAGTGATGGAAGTGGAATTCCCTATATTAGGTCATTAGGACACCATATGACAGATATGGTTCCAGCTTTAGTTCAATTGCAAGGAAAACAGTCCTTTTTAAAAGAAATTGCAGGAATTCGTGCAGAAAATAAAGTCGAACTTTATATTGATGGGAAAAAAATTGCAGAAGACACAGGAGAACTTCAATTAACGGAATTTGGAGTATCAGGTATTCCAATCTTTCAAATCAGCAGATTTGCGTCCTATGGATTGTCCCAAGGAAAAAAGGTATTTGTACAGTTAAATTTTTTACCATCATTCACCTTAGAAGAAGTTCAGTCCTTACTGGAAAAACGATTTCTTACTTATGGTGAAGGCAAGACTTCCCATGAGTCATTAATTGGACTATTTCCGGAAAAACTAATTGGGGTATTACTAAAAGAAGCTGGAATTGTTCCAACCAGTAAAGCCACACACTGCAAAAGACAGTCACTTATAACACTTTCAGAATGTATTCAACATTTGCATGTAGATATTGTTGGAACCAAAGGATTTGAAAGTGCCCAGGTAACAGCAGGGGGAGTGAACACCAAGGAGATTTTGGCAAACAGTATGGAATCTGTCCTACTTTCTGGATTATATTTTGCCGGAGAAGTGGTAGACATTGATGGAATGTGTGGAGGATATAACCTTCAATGGGCATGGTCTAGTGGCTGGGTAGCAGGTAGTCATGCAGCACAAAAGGCACAACAAAAGCAAAATTAGCAGGAAGGAAACGCATATGGTAAGAATTCAGCAGTTAAAATTACCAATTTCACATACATCACAGGAATTAGAGGGAAAAATATCTAAGATTTTAAGAATTCCTATTTCGGATATTTTATCTTATGAAATTGTAAAGCAATCCATTGATGCACGAAAGAAAAATGAGGTGTCATTTGTCTATACCATTGATGTTGTAATGGCACAGGAAGAAATGCGATTAAAGCAAATAAAAAATCCACTGGTGTCACAGGCAAAAAGAATATCTTATAAAGTAGTAGGTTCGGGAACACAGACACTTTCTCATGCTCCAGTGATCATAGGAAGCGGTCCAGCCGGTATGTTTTGTGGCTATTTATTAGCAGAACAAGGATATGCTCCTATTCTCATAGAGCGTGGAAAAAAGGTAGAAGAGCGTCAACAGGACGTAGCATTGTTTTGGAAAGAAATGGTACTAAATTCGGAATCCAATGTACAGTTTGGAGAAGGAGGTGCAGGAACTTTTTCAGATGGAAAATTAAATACACTGGTAAAAGATGTAAAAGGAAGAAATAAAAAAGTATTGGATGTTTTTATAGAAAATGGTGCACCAAAAGAAATTGCATATCATAATAAGCCGCATATAGGAACTGATATTTTACTTCAGGTAGTATCCAATATGCGAAAACAAATAGAGGCATGGGGTGGAACTTATTTATTTCAAACTTGTGTCACAGATTTTGAATTTCAGGGGAATGATTTAAAAGCAGTTCTTTGCAAAAATCAGCAGACCGGCGAAAACATCAAAATAGCAACCCAGATAGCTGTTCTTGCTATTGGTCACAGTGCCAGAGACACCTTTGAACTACTTTTATCCAAACAATTTGAGATGGAAGCTAAGTCTTTTGCTGTTGGTATGAGGGTAGAACATCCACAAGCAATGATTAGCGAGAACCAATATGGCATAGAAGCGGCTAAAAAACTCCCTCCCGCCTCTTATAAACTAGCGACAACTCTTGCAAACGCAAGAGGCGTTTATTCTTTTTGCATGTGTCCAGGTGGTTATGTGGTAAACGCTTCTTCTCAACAAGGACAGTTGGCAGTAAATGGAATGAGTTATCATGGAAGAAATGGAAAAAATTCCAATAGTGCTATTATTGTAACGGTAACACCCAAGGATTATCCTAATCAAGGTCCCTTAGGTGGAGTAGCATTTCAACAGCAGTTAGAAAAAAAAGCATATGAACTTGGAAATGGAAAGGTTCCTCAGCAACTTTTTGGTGATTATGAACAAGGAAAAATATCCCAACAGTATGGAACTTTTGAAACCGAAATCAAAGGACAGCATACTTTTGGGGCATTACATGAATTATTTTCAGAAGAAATTCGAACTTCTTTTATAGAAGGCATGCATTGTTTTTCCCACTATATTCCAAATTTCAACAGAGCGGATGCGATTCTTTCTGGAGTAGAAAGCAGAACTTCCTCTCCGGTTCGAATTACAAGAGATGAATTTTTCGAAAGCAATAAAAAAGGAGTGTATCCTTGTGGAGAAGGAGCGGGATATGCTGGTGGAATTATGTCTGCTGCCATGGATGGATTAAAAGTAGCAGAGGCAATTATCATGCGTTATCAGCCATTTGGAAAATAACGAAGAGAAAGAAAAAGAAAGGAAGTAATAGCGTGGCAGAATTTACACCAATGATGCAAAAATACATAGAAACCAAAGAAGCGAATCCCGATTGTATCTTATTTTACCGGTTGGGAGATTTTTATGAAATGTTTTTTGAAGATGCCATTACTGCATCAAAAGAATTGGAAATTACACTTACCGGAAAAAGCTGTGGACAGGAAGAACGAGCACCTATGTGTGGAGTTCCTTATCATGCTGTAGAAGGTTATCTAAATAAACTAGTATCTAAAGGATATAAAGTAGCCATTTGTGAGCAGGTGGAAGACCCTAAAATGGCAAAGGGACTTGTGAAACGAGAAGTGGTAAGAATTGTAACACCTGGAACTAACTTGGATACGCAAGCTTTAGATGAAACTAGAAATAATTATATTATGTGTGTGGTATATATGGAAGACCGCTATGGCGTGTCTATTGCAGATGTAACCACTGGAGCATATTACATGACAGAAGTAGAAAATGAGCGTAAACTTTTGGATGAAATTTATAAATTTTCTCCCTCTGAAATTATTTGTAATGAAGCTTTTTATATGACAGGTTTAGATTTTGAAGATTTAAAGTATCGTTTGGGTATTGCCATTTATTCTCTAGAGCCTTGGTATTTTGGCGATGATATGGCAAAAAACACCCTGCTGGAGCATTTTAAAGTAGCAAATCTTCAAGGTCTTGGTATCTCCGACTATGAGTGTGGAATTATTGCATCTGGAGCATTATTGAAGTATCTTTATGAAACACAAAAAACCGGTCTTATGAATTTAACTTCTTTGCAGCTTTATATTACCGGAAAATACATGATGATCGACAGCTCTACTAGAAGAAATCTAGAACTAGTGGAAACCTTGCGTGAGAAGCAAAAACGTGGTTCGTTATTGTGGGTACTAGATAAAACAAAAACAGCCATGGGTGCTAGAATGCTTCGAAGTTTTGTGGAGCAGCCATTAATTGATAAGGAACAAATAGAACAGCGGTTCCAAGCAATTACAGCCTTAAATGAAAATGCCATTACTAGAGAAGAACTTCGGGAGTACTTAAATCCGGTTTATGATTTGGAACGGCTCATTAGCCGAATTACTTACCAAACCGCAAATCCTAGAGATTTAACTTCCTTTAAAAGCTCACTTTCCATGCTTCCCCATATTAAGAATCTTTTAAAAGAGTTTCAAAGTGGTTTGCTTTTGGAAATCTATGAGGAAATGGATCCACTAACAGACCTTTTTGATTTAATCGAAAATTCCATTACAGAAGAACCTCCTGTTTCCATCAGAGATGGAGGTATTTTAAAAGAAGGATATCATGAAGAAGTAGATAAGCTGCGCCATGCCAAGACAGAAGGAAAGACCTGGTTAATGGAATTAGAGAATAAAGAACGAGAAAAAACAGGGATTAAAAATCTGCGGATTAAGTATAATAAAGTATTTGGCTATTATCTGGAAGTAACAAATTCCAACAAAAATATGGTGCCTGATTATTTTACTAGGAAACAAACCCTTGCCAATGCAGAACGCTATATTACTCCGGAATTAAAAGAACTAGAAGATATTATTTTAGGGGCAGAGGACAAGCTGATTTCCTTAGAATATGAGCTATTTCGAGAAATCAGAGATACCATAGCGGCACAAGTACTGCGTATTCAAAAAACCGCAAAATCTGTAGCCAAACTTGATGTATTTGCTTCTTTGGCACTTGTAGCAGAGAGAAACAACTATTGCAGACCCATTCTGAATGAAACAGGTGTAATAGATATAAAAAATGGACGTCATCCAGTAGTAGAAAAAATGATTTCCAATGATATGTTTGTTTCTAATGATACCTATTTAGATAACGGAAAAAAGCGAATTTCTATTATTACAGGTCCCAACATGGCAGGAAAATCCACCTATATGCGTCAAACTGCATTAATTGTACTAATGGCACAAATTGGCAGTTTTGTTCCGGCAGAAAGTGCTAAAATTGGAATTGTAGATCGAATTTTTACCAGAGTAGGAGCTTCTGATGATTTAGCAAGCGGACAAAGTACTTTTATGGTTGAGATGACAGAGGTGGCTAATATTTTACGAAACGCTACCAGTAATAGTCTTTTGGTATTAGATGAAATTGGCAGAGGAACCAGTACTTTTGATGGATTAAGTATTGCATGGGCAGTGGTAGAATACATTAGTAATCCCAAACTGTTAGGTGCCAAGACGTTGTTTGCTACCCATTATCATGAATTAACGGAACTAGAAGGAAAATTAAATAATGTAAATAATTACTGTATTGCGGTAAAAGAAAAAGGCGATGACATTGTATTTTTGCGAAAAATCGTACCAGGTGGAGCCGATAGAAGCTATGGCATTCAAGTGGCAAAATTAGCAGGGGTACCAGAAATTGTCATTGAACGTGCCAAAGTAATTGCAGAAGAGTTAAGTGCCAATGATATTATGGAAGTGGCAAGCAGTATTGTAACAGAGGGAACTACTTTACACAAGAAAAAATCCAAACACCTAGATGAAGTGGATTTGACACAAATGTCTCTTTTTGATACGGTAAAAGACGATGATATTTTAACGGAACTGAAAGAAATAGATTTAGGGAATTTAACACCAATTGATGCATTAAATAAATTGTATCAACTTCAAAATAAAATAAAAAACAGATGGTAGTTTACATAAAAATTGTATGTAAACAAAAAAGGGAATGGAGGAAATTATGGCAGATATTGAATTATTAGACCAGCCAACCATTGATAAAATTGCAGCCGGAGAAGTCATTGAACGTCCTGCTTCCGTAGTAAAGGAATTGGTGGAAAATGCCATTGATGCCAAAGCCGGAGCAATTACGGTAGAAATTAAAGAAGGAGGAATTTCTTTCATTCGTATTACAGATAATGGTTCTGGTATTGATAAAGAACAGGTTTCTCTTGCTTTTTTACGTCACTCTACTAGTAAGATAAGACGTGTAGAAGATTTAACTACCGTATCCTCTTTGGGGTTTCGAGGAGAAGCCTTATCTAGTATTGCAGCGGTATCCCAGGTAGAACTCATTACAAAGACACCGATGGGAATCAGCGGCGTGCGTTATGTGATAGAAGGAAGTCTAGAAAAAATCAGCGAGGAAATTGGAGCACCTCAAGGTACTACATTCCTAGTACGAAATTTATTTTTTAATACTCCGGCAAGACGTAAGTTTTTAAAAACACCTCAAACAGAAGCTTCCTATATTGGAGATTTAATGGAGAGAATGGCACTGTCACATCCTGAAATTTCGTTTCAGTTTATTAACAATAATCAAGTGAAACTTCATACTTCCGGCAATTCCAATTTGAAAGAAGTGATTTATCACATTTACGGAAGAGAGATTGCTGGAAATCTTATTGAAATTCAGAATGAAAATCAGATGTGTTCTATTCAAGGATTTATAGGAAAGCCCCTGATTTCCAGAGGAAATCGAAACTTTGAAAATTATTTTATCAATGGACGTTATGTAAAAAGCAGTATTATCGCCAAAGGAATTGAAGAAGCATATCAATCATTTGTGATGCAGCACAAATATCCCTTTACCGTACTGCATATTTCCATTAATGGGCAGCTTTTAGATGTAAATGTGCATCCTACTAAAATGGAACTGCGATTTTCGGATGGAGAAGGAATGTATCAATTTCTTTCCACATTATTAAGAGATGCCATTAATAAAAGTGAGCTGGTATATCAGGTGACTTTGGACAAAGAGCAGGAAGTTCGACACAAAATTCAACAGGAAAAACTAGAACAGCTAAAAAGTCAGCGTCATATTCCAGAACCTTTTGAGAAAAAAAGGCTGGAATCTATAAAAAATGCGATAAAAAAAGACAGCCCTTATGAGGAGAAATATCCTTCTGTTTCTAGGAAGCAACTTGTAGCAGAAGAAGATAGCTTTAAAAGTTCAAATGGTGAAAAAGAAAAATCAGATAGAAAAGAATCCATACAACCACAATCAGATGCGGTTCAAGAAGACATGCGAAAACTTCTAAGCAGTTCCTCTAAACCAGAACACAAAATCATCGGACAGCTTTTTGATACTTATTGGTTAGTAGAATTTGACAATCAACTATATATTATAGATCAGCATGCTGCCCATGAAAAGGTGCTTTATGAACGCACCATAGCCTCTATGGAACAGAAAGAATTTATGTCTCAGACAATTTATCCACCCATTCTTTTGACGTTAAATATGATGGAAGAAGAACTTTTGAAAAAATATAAGAGCTATTTTGAAAAATTAGGTTACGAAATCTTACCATTTGGGGGGAAAGAATACTCAGTTACCGCAGTTCCTGCCAATCTCTTTGGATTAGATGGAACACGTCTGGTAGTGGAAATCTTAGACAGCCTTATGACATTTCATGGAACGGAACAGCCACAGATGATTGTAGAAAAAATTGCGTCTATGTCATGTAAGGCTGCGGTAAAAGGAAATCAGAAATTGTCCCGTTTAGAGGTTGAAAAATTGATTGATGAATTGCTGACCCTTGAGAATCCGTATCACTGTCCTCATGGAAGACCAACGATTATAACGATGACAAAATATGAACTGGAAAAGAAATTTAAGCGGGTGTTGTAATGAAAAAACCATTAATTATATTAACAGGTCCTACTGCGGTGGGTAAAACAGAACTTTCCATTCAGCTTGCAAAATCCGTGAATGGAGCTATTATTTCAGCTGATTCCATGCAGGTATACAAACGTATGGATATTGGCTCTGCCAAAATAAAACCAGAAGAAATGGACGGAATTTCTCACTATTTAATAGATATCTTTGAGCCGGAAGAAGAATTTCATGTTGTAAAGTTTCAAAGGTATGCCAAGAAATATTTAGAAGAAATTTATCAACAAGGAAAAATTCCTATTATTACAGGAGGAACTGGATTTTATATCCAGGCGTTGCTCTATGACATTGACTTTACTAAGGAGCAGGAAGACATAAATTACCGACAAGAGTTGGAAAAATTTGCATTGGAGTATGGTGCACATGCACTTCATCAGCGTTTGGCACAGGTGGATGAAAAAGCAGCGGAAGAAATTCATGAAAATAATGTAAAACGTGTTATTCGGGCACTGGAATTTCATCATTTATCCGGAAATAAAATATCAGAGCACAATGAACAGCAGCAGCAAAAAAAATCCCCATATGAATTTTCCTATTTTGTATTAAATGATGAACGCAGCCATTTATATGAAAGAATCAATAATCGGGTAGATTTGATGATAGCGCAAGGGCTTGTAGAGGAAGTACGTGCCTTAAAAGAAAGTGGCTGTAAAAAAGAGATGGTGTCCATGCAGGGATTAGGATACAAAGAAATTTTAAATTATCTAGAGGGAACTTATTCTTTGGAAGATGCTGTGTATCAAATCAAGCGTGATACTAGACATTTTGCTAAACGCCAGCTTACCTGGTTTCGCCGAGAATCGGAGGTAATCTGGGTAGACAAACAAAAATTTGCGTATGATAATGATAAAATCATAGCCTATATGAAAGAAAAACTTCATCACTGCAATATAATATAGACAGTGATAAGTATACAATTGAAAGGGAAAAGAGGATAAAAAGTGGAAACTATGTATCAAGAATTGGGAATACAAAAAAAAGTGTATGATTATGGAAAAAAGATAGAAGGAACTTTAAAAGAAAGATTTGAATCTATTGAGGAACTAGCAGAATATAATCAGCTGAAAGTAATCAAAGCCATGCAGACTCATAAGGTCAGTGCAGAATGTTTTATGGGAAGTACTGGTTATGGATATAATGATTTAGGAAGAGATACTTTAGAAGAAGTCTATGCTACTTGTTTTTGTGGTGAAGCAGCATTAGTTCGTCCACAAATCACCTGTGGAACACATGCTTTGGCATTGGCACTTATGTCCAATCTGCGCCCTGGTGATGAACTATTATCTCCTGTAGGAAAGCCCTATGACACCTTGGAAGAAGTAATTGGAATACGTCCCTCCCAAGGTTCTTTGAAAGAATATGGAATTACCTATCGTCAGGTGGATTTGCTTTTAGATGGAACATTTGATTACGATGAAATTAAAAAAGCACTGAATGAAAAAACAAAATTGGTAACCATACAACGCTCCAAAGGATATCAGACCAGACCCTCTTTTTCTGTTGCAAAAATAGGAGAACTCATTTCTTTTATAAAAAAAATCAAACCGGATGTCCTTTGTATGGTAGATAATTGCTATGGAGAATTTGTGGAAAAACAAGAGCCATTGGAAGTTGGAGCTGATATGATAGTAGGTTCCTTAATTAAAAACCCAGGTGGCGGACTGGCACCTATTGGTGGATACATTGTTGGAAAAAAAGAATGTGTAGATAATGCATCTTATCGTTTGACTTCTCCTGGACTTGGAAAAGAAGTGGGTGCCTCATTAGGCGTGATACAGTCCTTTTTTCAAGGTTTATTTCTAGCGCCAACCGTTGTAGCAGGGGCATTGAAAGGAGCCATATTTGCAGCAAATATTTATGAAAGCCTAGGATATCCTGTGATACCAAACAGCATCGAAAGCCGTCATGATATCATACAGGCAGTGACCTTAAAGTCCCCAGAGGCCTTGATTGCTTTTTGCAAAGGAATTCAAGCAGCAGCACCGGTAGACAGTTATGTAACACCGGAACCTTGGGCAATGCCAGGATATGATGATGAAGTAATTATGGCAGCGGGCGCCTTTATTCAAGGATCTTCCATTGAATTAAGCGCAGATGGTCCCCTACGGGCACCATATGTGGTATACTTTCAAGGTGGACTGACTTGGTACCATGCAAAACTTGGAATTTTAATGTCATTAGAAATGCTGTATGAGTCGAGTTTAGTGGAATTATAAGGAAAAGCTCACAGAATATCTGCTTTCGTAACAGTTCAGCCTTCGGCTGAACAATCTATAAAAAAGTTGTTGTAATTATGCTGAAAATTATTGAGTGGTTATGTTTCTGTTATTCACATATTTTTGCCAATTAGGCTAAATTGAGGATAACTATTTCTACTTCATTTTTATTGTTGATATTTTTTTGATATCAAGCATTTTCTGCTGAATATCACATATCTTATCGACTTTGTTTGAAATCATCCTATCGTTATCCACCGTCATTTTGACGGAATGCTTATTCTTTGAAATTGGCTTTTTATCTGTGTTTTTGATATACTTTTAGTATCAAATACAGATGTTTAGGAGGCGTGATTTATGGCAGCTAATTATGAAAAAAATATCTATAATCAATTACTGGATGTCATGTCTCGTCTTGATAAGGTTGAACATGATCTTTCTGATGAAAAAATTGAACACAAGGAAGACGTAGATCGACTCAACAAAAAAATAAGCAATTTAGAGCAGGAAAATAAGTTGCTTATCAATGACAATGAGCGTTTGAAAAGTATTATTAACAACGACAGTTCAAATACAT
>JAVVUO010000008.1:0-88335 GCA_036653135.1 Lachnospiraceae bacterium | reverse complement strand
TATAGCACAGAATAGTAGGGATTTCATAGAAAGTATGTGCCAAAGTTTTGATGTAGTCATAGCCCAAATTATACGTTGAAATGGATCCCCCTGCGGTGGTTACATAGATCAGCTTTTTGGCTTTACAAAGGCCTTTCGGCGCGCCTGCATCGGTGTACGCAAAGCTCAAACCACAAACAGTAACGGCTTCAAAGTAAATTTTAATTGTAGATGGGAAAGACAAATCCCAGTACGGTGCCGCAATTACAATTGTATCAGCATCGACAAACTGCCTTGCATATTGGAACATTGGTGCAGAAAAGTCTTTATTGCAGACATAGGCATCTCTTTCTTGTAGCGTTGCCCAGTTTAGCGGAAGAATCCCAGCCTGTTCAAGATTTACTTCTTCTACAAGGCCCGACATTTTAGCAATCACCTGTTTTGCAAGAATATAAGTTCGAGATTCCGGTCGCACACACGCATTTAAAAATAATATTTTATTCATCATATCACCTTTTAATTATAATTTTTTGAATGTAATTCTTATGGTTTTCTATGTTCCTAATAGTGCCCTAATCAAGGACATAATCGAATGTAAATTACCATGCTACTAGAACTGTACAACATCTTTTCCCCCTCTCTGGTAGAGTGATGGCTTTATTACCTAACTATTTGTCACATCAGACTATTTTTCTAACAATGTAAGCACCGTGGGTCGTTTAGAGACAATTGTTTTAAGTTGATTATGCCAACTTCGGCACTATGGTATAGGAGCAATTAAGTAAACGAGCATAATAGACCTTTTTCCTTTGATCAGTTCATCAAAGGAGTACTAAGCAAAATATAAACAATCTCCCAATTACACCCATTCTGTTATCACTACAAGGTAACAAGGATTTTATTGATTTACGCTCTCGATTTTTCCGAGGCATTTTTATATCATTATTTTATCACAGTAAAGTAGCTATTTCAATCAATCAAATGTAAACTTAGCAGTGAAGTGTAAATTAAATTAGTTATCTCCACTACCGGAATTCGTACTTTTTTTGGGAACGCAATCCACTGGAAACTATAAAATGCCCATAGTGATACCATAATCTTAATTTTTAGCATCCTTTCTTCAGTTTGAACTGGTTTCTATCATCCCCTTCCCAATATCCTTATTAGATGAATCTTATTTGAATATCCAGTGTGGTAGCTGTTCCAGATAGTCGTTCCCACAGATTGTTTTTACGTTTTCAATTGCTTCAGGACAATTAAATTCTTCACTTGTTTTTCTCATGCTTCCAATGTAAAATATAGAGGAAAGAAATGTTTTATAAGCCTGAGCAGTTCGCAAGCAAGATGAAACTGTCCCAGGTGTATCATGGTATCTTTCCTAGTAATTGTTGTAGTTGCGTTCATGCTAAAACCCCCATTTTTTATGTGTTTACGAAGAAATATTTGTTTGGTTACTTATATTATCTCGCAACTTTGCATAAAATGGGAGGTTTTTTATTGATTTTTATTTATACTTCACTGCTGTTTCTTGTCGGCTTATCAATAACTTCAATTTATATAAAACTCCTCTTCATCACACCACATTCCATATCATCAATGCAATAAATATTCTCCATAACATCAAAAGTTTCTCTCAAATTTCCTCTTGCACTCTTCCAGCCAACTCCATCAGTAAACCACACAAAAGTGAATCCTTCTATTGTATCCGCCTCCTGAGACAACATTTTGTAACTACGTGCCGTCTCATTCAATTTAGAGCCTCCACCGGTATAGAAATTAGTTTCTATCGCATATATTTGATTATCAGTTTTAATGACAAAATCAAATCTTTTAGCCGATTTCCCTTGATTAGATAATGCTGATAGATCCACATTCCATTGTTTTTCGATATCCGCCAGATACATTTCCTTGAAATAATTCACATCCCTGACAAATCCTGCTTCTTGCATGTACTTTTCGACCAAGTCTTCCATAAGATGTCCACCACGATTTTTACGACCATTGGAGTCCAACCCGGTCTCAACTCCAGTTACATAATCCACAAGATTATTTATGATATGCTTCTCAAGCAAATCAAACAGTCCTGTCTTTTCCATAAAATATGAATTTATCTCATAATATTTATTGCTATTGGATGGATACATATTATAATGAAATTTATAAAGGACACCACCGTTCTCATCCTGACAATAAATTTCATTTTCTCGTTTAGCAAGCAATATTGGAATAGCTTTTAAAGTCTCTGGATATCTCTTCAACAAGGCTTCAAAATCACTTTTTATGTTTTTACTTCCAATAAGCGAATTAAGAATATTAAGTTCCACCTTGATTGAATCTACATTGTTATGTACTTTTTCAAAGTCAACGTAATATTCATAGCTCGAAATACTTGATCTGAATTTACTTAACCATTCATCAAAATTTCTCATATACCTATTGCTCCTTTATCGTGATTTCTATTTTGTCCTCATAGCATTTCCATATTGCCTTACACGGATTAAATGAACCATCTTCTGAAATTAAACCTGTTCCTTTATAAAGCTCAGTTACTCCAGCTAAATATCCTCTGCTTTTGGCAACAGTTAGTTTCTTCTCTTGCAATCCATTAAATATCACTAATACTTTGGAACATCCTGTGCCAATGATCTCAGAAACAGCTTTAGGCATCCTTAAAATCTTTGCCCTAATATCATTAGCTGATATCTGCTTTTCAATAATCAATTTAGGCGCATTACCTTCTTCGTCTACATTTTCATCTGAAGAAACGTCATCTGAACTATCTTTTAATGCATCCATTGCAGTCTTACTAAATACAGGTGTAAAAACAACGCCTATTTCATTATCAATACAACTTTCCACCAATCGTTTACCATCTATCAGAATAATTGGCCTAGACATATCATCATCAACAAATTCTATTGTCTTCTTAGAAAACTTTGCCGTAGTAATAAATATGCCCTTACTGCCTGATGGCATCACACCTCTAAGCGCCCTGACTTTCTCTATATCTATACTCGTACCGGGTGTATTTCTTTTTGCCTGAACAAAATAGTCAATTGAATCTGCTTCATCTAATCCACCAACACCATATCGAACTGCTTTTAAATCAATTCCACCGTCAGAAGATCTTTGCGTTACAATCACTTCATCTAATCCTATTTTTTCAAGATATACTTTTAGAAATTCTTCAAATGCATATCCATCCTCAAAGTATCCATAAAATTGAGATAGGAATTCATCTAGTTGCTCTTCTGATATATCAATATTTTTCCTCATTTCGGACCACTTTCTCCAATCGTCTCTCCGTTATCTGTAAATACTCCTCACAGCTATCTATCCCGATAAACTTTCTGCCATACTTAATTGCCTCAACACCAGTCGTGCCTGAACCGCAAAAAGGATCTAGCACAACCTGCCCTTCTTCTGTAGCAGCAAGTATAATTCTCTCAAGCAAATATTCCGGTTTCTGTGTTGGATGCTTACCCTCTGCCTTTTCAGATTTCTTTGTTAGACTTCCAGTCCAGACATCCTTCATTTGCTTTCCACTATTTTGTTCTTTCATCAATTTGTAATTAAAAAAATGCCGAGACTTCTTCTCATCTTTCTGAGCCCATAAAATAGTTTCAGTAGAATGAGTGAAGCATCGACATGCTAAGTTTGGCGGTGGATTAGTTTTTTGCCAGGTAATATTATTTATGATTTTGAAGCCTTCCTGTTCCAATGCCATACCTATTGAATAAATATTGTGCAGTGTTCCAGATATCCATATACTACCATTCGGTTTCAATACTCTTTTGCATAACTTAATCCATTTCCTATTAAACTTATGTTTCTCATCAATGTTTTTTCCTCTTGAAGATTCCAGCTTGTCCCAAGAACCTTTATTTACTGAAACCATCTTGCCTCCCTTACAGGTAATACCATCATTGCTAAGGAAGTATGGTGGATCTGCAAATATCGTATCCACGCTTTCGGATTTCATTTTGTTTAGAACTTTGAATGAATCTCCTAATATGATTAGAGAATCATCCGTCTCGGAGTAAATTGATACTTTCTTTTCAAATAAGTTTTCCATCAAATGCTCCTATGTATTGTTAGTAATTGCAAATAATAACCTCTTCACCTTTTCTATTTGATGCATCAGAATTTATCATTCGCTTAACACTTACTACATCAATCTTGTATCCTTTATCTCCATAAAGCTTATTTATCAGCTCTGTATTATGGTTCGTCAACATACAACGACAACCTCTCTCGGTTAATTCATCAAACAAGTTTGCTAATCGCTCATGGCTTTCTATGGCAAATCCTTCTTTGGTATAGGATTCAAATGAGGTTGGATTTAATGGTGCATACGGACTATCAATAAAAATAAAATCGCCCTCTTTTGCATCTTCACATGGCACTGCAAAATCACCTTCCATTATTTCAACATTACTGAGGTAATCGGATGTCGCCATAATTATATCTTTATCGCAAGACTTATTACGACTATTGTTATATGGAACATTAAACAATCCTTTGCCATTTACACGGTACAATCCATTAAAGCAGTGCTTATTCAGATACACAAATAGTGCCGCTAATTCCGGATCATATTCACTCTTCATTAATTTATCATTGTAATGCTGACGCATGGCATAATAATATTCTTTACCATCTTCCCACATTGCGTCATCTATTTTTTCAATTTCACCTGAAAATTCATTTGGTGTTAATTGTATATTTCTATAAGTATTTACTAATGCTTTATTTATATCATTTATAACAGCACAAGTAGGCAGAAGCTCAAATGTTACTGCACCTCCACCTACAAATGGTTCATAATATTTATTATATTTTTCAGGCATTCTTTCCCTTATCTGTGGTAAAAGCTGACGTTTTCCTCCAGCCCATTTCACAAATGGAGCTACGCTTAAATTGCTCATCTAATTTCCTCTTCTCTATAATTTATCACTTTCTTATTATAGATGGAAACAGATAAAATAACAACTAGAACATTCACTAATTGTGAATATCCTATTTTTGAAAAACAAAGATGTACTCATGTGCCAACATCAGAAAATTATTGTTCTGATTCTCCCAATATTCTGTCGACTTACAATTATGTTGCTCCTTAATAATAATTTCTTTTAATGAAAACCCTGCTTCTAAAAAGCATTCCATCATCCTAAATCCTAACGGTATTACTTTGCCATATTTTCTAATATCCCCAATCATTACTGCACACATCTTTCCCTTCTTCAAAACGCGAAATGATTCTGCTGCAACCTTCTGCATTTCGCATAAAAATTTTTCTGCCACAAGATGTGATATATCCCCTTCAATATCCTTACTGTACTTAATAATATTTGCATATGGTGGATGCGTGCATATAAAGTCTATCTTGCTATCTTTAATAAAAGATAGCTCTGTTGCATTTCCTTCTCGTACAAATATTTTTGATGTTGTGTCACATTGAAATTGCAAATTTGTTTCTGATAATGAAACGGACTGCGGATTGATGTCAACACCTACCGCATTTCGATGGAGCAGTTTGGCCTCCACAAGTGTGGTTCCACTGCCTAAGAATTGATCTAAAATCCAATCTCCTGGTTTAGAATACCTCAGAATTAAGTTTCTTGGAACATACGGTGACCAGTTTCCTCGATACTTTCCTGAGTGCGTCGCCCAACTACCTCTATTTGGAAATGACCAAATTGTTGTTGGCTCAAGACTAAAATTATTCGGTTGTAATCTTATAACATCTACCTCCTTCTGTATTGTGATGCATTCATTATAACCCCATTCTTCTAATTCATCCACCATTATTTTCTTTCACTATAAGTGAATTTTTAAATTTGTAATCTCATGAGATAATATTCACAAATAGTGAAAGGGGTAAATACATATGCAATTCACAACAGACATCGCATTATACCGCGTAATTGGTTCAAATATAAAGCATTATAGAGAACAGGCAAAGTTCACTCAACAGCTCCTTGCCGATGCCGCACAGATAAGTATCAGTTATCTGTCTAAAATCGAAGCTTCTGGTTGTGATAAGAGTATCTCTATCTCTGTTTTGAATCAGATTGCTAACGTATTAAATGTAGAAATTACAGAATTTTTCAAGGAGGAAAATACGTAATGAAATTAGCTATAGCCAAAGAACGCATTGAGAAGCTTGCAAATATACCTTTTAATGAATATCTAAGTCCTGAGCAGATTCAAGATGCTATGCTTATAATAAACAAAGGAAAAACAGGGCAATTATTAGAACTAACCATAGGTCTTGGATTATCTAATACCACATTAGACTTTGAAGACGGAGAATTAAAAACAAACAAATGTGATCATACTGGAAAGCCTATGGAAACTATGTTTATTACCCAAACTGCATCCATAATTGATGAATTACTAAACAAGAAAAAATTTGAAGACACTAAATTATTCGAGAAATTCCAGCATCTTCTTTATGTACCAATCAGTAAAGATGGTCCTGCTTCAGAATGGATGTATCTTCCCTGCGTAGAAGTAGACTTAACATTAGAAAAGTATGCCCCATTATATGAACAGTTAAAAACTGATTATTATCATATATGTGACCTTATGAACGAGCAATTACAAGAATATCCAACTGCTATGCTTCATACTGTCAGTGGAGATTTTATACAAATTCGTACAAAGGATTCTAAGCCGTATCATCCTATTTACTCACAAAAATATAATTGCGAAATCTCTGATAAAAACAGAGCATTCTATTATAAAAAAGAGTTTATGAAATATATTGTGGCAATTAATAAATAATAATCATTCCGGAGGATAACGCAATGGCAAGAGTACCAAATACTCACGGTGGTGGTACCAGAACCAATATGAATAGATTAAGACTTGAGCAGACCACTTCCTTAGACGATGCATTAATAGCCGCAGGTTATAAAATGATTGACTATGTTGTATATAAAGATGGAATAGAAATCGGAATGTCCGTTCCGCAAAAGCGATTATACACATATTTTCTCAATCCGCATCACATTAATTACAAAGACTATAACTCTAAAGAATGGCATCCTGATGAAGCCTTTATACATTATGAATTAAAGACTGCTTTTATTATTGAAAAAAAATTCCAGCATTCTTCTGGCTCAGTCGATGAAAAACTACCAAACTGCCATTTCAAGAAATTGGAATATCGGAAATTGTTTTCACCTTTAGATTTCAAGGTGGAATTTATCTACATATTCAATGATTGGTTCAAAGATCCACGATACAAAGACACCTTAGAATATATCAAAACTATGGGATGCCACTATTTTTATAATTCATAAGTGAAGCATCTGATTTAGAGACAAAAATTTAGAGCAAGAAATAACTTTCTGCTCTAAATTTGATGATTTCCAATTGTACCAATTTGCGGATTCGTAGCCAATACACTATGTGATTGTATGATTTTCATTTGGTATATTTTGATAGTGATATGTCGGGTATACACCTTAAAAAGATACACTTTGTGGATGCTTTTGCAGTCAATCATAAAAATGGGTATGCTTCTTAGATCTTCCGACGGAAGATCTGAAAAAAACGTATGAAGTAGAAGAAAATAAATTTTAAGAAATTGGAACATGTGTCCTTCCAATGGGATCCATATGCATACCTTGCAGACATGAATGTTTACCTTCCAAACAGCATCAATCAGTTCTGCCATGGTCATGCCTGTAAAGCGAGATTTGAATTGCTGATAGCCCTGAAGCTATAAATATCAGTTCCAGTTTTTTCTTCTTGGTACGGTTGTTCAGAAATCCATAGTAACGTATTTTCTGGAAACCACTGGGAAGTACATGTAGAAGAAAGCGGCGGATGAATTACTCGTTATTCAGGCGGGTGATTATTTTTGGTTCACCGGGAAGCTTTCATTTGGCAGAGAACGCAGTTTCTGATTCATTGACGGAAAGAATACGACTATTGAAAAGGGCAATTTTATGGGTGTAACGCACAAGGTATTCAATTACATTCCCAAATCCGTTGAAAGTTTCTTTGATATAAGGAGACCAGTCTATGTTATAAAGATGGTTTTTAAACTCATTCCATTCGTAGGAATTACGAAGACTGCTACATGCTTTTGAAAAAACAAGCTTTCTGTTTTTGTAGTAGGAATCAAGCAATGAAAGATATTTCCCCTTAAATTTATCACGCAGTTTGTAGATCGGAATGAAGAACTTTCTTTTGGATTTACGGATTTTTCCATCTACAGTAAGACCACCAGATATGATACAGTGTATGTGCACATGGTAAAGAAGTTCCTGATTCCATGTGTGAAGCACCTGAATAATACCGGGAGTTGCACCACGAAACTCTTTATTCACTGACAACTCCAGCAGGGTTTCAGCCGTACATTTGTGAAGCAGACCATATGGTATCACTCACATACAAACACTCTGAATTTGGAGCAAATCTTGGTGCGAACTCCTCGGCAATAGCCTTCAGCAGTTCATTATGTTTTCCAGCAGAAAATGTAAATTCCCGATTATTTATCTTAACCGGCATTTTCGTCAATTCCTTTTTTGACGCATAAATCTCAATCAGCTTCTCATGGTATGTAATAAACCGTTTGATAAAACTGTCTGCTTTATGTCCGCCAATACTATGGAGCATCTCCAATGTTTCTGCTGTCAATCGCTACCTATAATTCGGACTGTTTGTTGCTTTTCCATTATCCTCAATCAACGCTACTGTACGAAAATGATGTAATGCCTGCTTTCTAAATGTCTCCCGACTATTCTCCGCATATGTCACTCCATAATACGCACCTACAAACTGGATAATATCATGAATCCGAATCCACTCATTTGTAGCCACTTTCCAATCATTTTCTTCTTTTATATTTGCCATTGCCAATAACACATAACAACACAAATCTGCCTGTTGTTTCTCTGGCATACCAATTTTCTGCAATCACTGTCTTGCTTCCTCTACTTTACTCACAATATTTCTCCAATATTCTGTCACAATTTGCTTCTGACAAGTCTTTTGTTTTTATAATTTTCTTCCTATTTCTTGGATAATCTTAAGCTCTGGTACTGGAATCGCATTCACTTCTGTGGAATTTACCTGCGTAGAATCATTCAGTATTCTATAATAAGAATCATATAAGGTGGAGTTAAAGAGAACATATAAGCCATATACCACGCACTCTGACATTTCCGTCGCAAGGCCATCAATAAAGTTAATCTTGTTCTGCGTACTGATAACATCATACTGCGGAGATTTCTTTGATAAATATACTCCACACTGCAGTCTTCGTTTTTCCTCTTTTGCAGTAAATCGCTTTACAAACAAATAATTCTTATCTTGCTGCCTTAATCCTCTCTGAACTGTAACAACGTACTCATGTTCTTTGTTGATTGGAAACTTCACAATACCATCTTGGATGTGTTGTGAATAAAATAGCGGAATTGCCCCTTCTTCACTTTCATCTCGCAGAATATCATGATTTCTAAAATCAACAGTTAATCCTGTTTTCATTTTAAGTCCTATGTCTAGCAAAGTATGTTCCAGCTTGTTCAATTTCTCCAAAACTTCTATTTCATCCTTATCCGTAACCAGATATACATATTTATCCTCCCCCGATACTACAACATCATAAGGTGCTCAAAGTTCCATCAAAAAAATTATAATAAGTGGTACTACAACAAGAAGTACTCTTTTTGGTGCCAACCCCTGCTCTGCAAGCCAATACACTCTAACCTATATCATGATTTTCCAAATCATACATCAAATAAACTATGCAGATATACCTTTTTCTATTATACAATTTTTCCTCGTTTTTTTCTATCTTTTTTGCAACAAACTCAGCTGTGAAATCATATGTGCGATCTAGATCAGATAATAATGGTTTTTCCTACTTCCGAGTGACTTTCTAGTTTGATGATTTCTTCCTATTCTGCAGCAATAGAGGGGATACGTCCTTTTTGAAATCTGACAATATAATGTCACCCCATCTCTTTGCATCTTCTGAAAAATGGCTCTCCGGAGTATAGACTGTCTGCACCAATATAAATCGGCAGTCTTGGAAAACATGTTTTTAACTTTTCCATCAAGCGGTAGCATGCTTTTAATTCACAATCCGGTATCGTTACCTCCGTTCCACTACTGGAAGAATACCTAAACTACTTGTTGGTGATTAAGGGGCATTCTCGGGGCACCATCACCATGTTTCTGAACAGTGCTTTGCTTATGAATCGAAAGAACAATTTGTGATTTTTTGAGATCCCGCAATCGCTGTGAGGAAGAAATAACATTAAATTTATCTATTGTGTTTGGAACATCGTTATCTATGTGGTTAAATTTAAACAAGACAAAGTACTATGTCAAATAGACACAGGAGCTATTACATTAGCTGAATATCCGGCAAATGCAGCCAGAAAAAACCATTGATTGTAATATCACAAAAGAGGTGTTAAAATATTGATAGAGCGGAAAAGGCAGAAAAATCAAACATAAAAAGTTAGATTGAAAGCAAGTAGTCATGAAATTTATAATGATGTAATAGGAAAGAGCAGGAAAAAGTAAAGAAATATGAGAACCACACAAGCACTGAGAATTATCAATAAGATGATAGGACAACTAATGTCAGATCATTCAAAGATTGACATAGAAAGCAGCCAATGCAGAGCGATTTTTCAAAAAATGGATCAAGCTGAAAAAAATGAAGTGATTCAAGTACTAAAAGCCTGTCTTCCAGAAAAAGATGACATTGAAACATACATGATGATACTATTTGTATTATGGAAATGCTTAAAAGAACCGATAATTCTAAAAGAAATCTTAAATACATTGGCGTGGGACGGCAGATTTCAACCATTTTTCCGAGCAAGAGATTACGTTATATTTTTGAGAACAAATGAGTATGAACCATATTTTCGAATAATACGTAAACAATGTGCAGCACAGCTTAGGCCATTGATACTAGAGAAGGGCTATTCATATCGCAAATTAGCGAAACGTAATTTGAATCGGGTGGTGATTATAACAGAACAGCTGTTGCCGCTTGCCCATGCTCCAAGCAAGGTGATTCTAGATAGATGCATTGGATTACATCGTCTTGGAAAAGAAGTTTACTTGATAGTGCTTCCAACCCAGTGCTGTAACAATGATATTATGCACTGTTATTGTCAAGCAGATGTGAATTATAGTGAACAATATAATGGAGAAAAGAAACTGGAAATTCATGATGGAATTGAAATCACAAGTTATCAGCAAAGAATTGGTGCCGATTATTTGGAAAATCTCAAGAGTGTATTTAGAAAAATATATGAATGGAATCCGGCATTTGTATTGAATATAGGGACGGAAAATCCACTGGCAGATATTGCAGATTCTTTTGTAACAGAGGTAGCAGAATCAATGGATTCATAGCAAAGCAGAATATGGTATATTTATTGGAGACGATTGTGCTAGAAGTAAAGGGATAGGAAATGAAGCAGGAAAAGCAATGGTGGAATATGCCTTTCGTGAACTTAGATTGCATAAAATATATTTGCGTGTACTAGCAGAGAATGAGATTGCACGTAGAAGCTATAGAACCTTGGGATTTGAAGAAGAAGCTTATTTGAAGCAGGATGTAAGAATTAATGGAACGTATTACGATATTGTGCGGATGGCGTGCTTTAATACATACACAAGATAAATGGGAGGAAATAGTATGAAAGTTGTAATCTTAGCAGGGGGACTTCCTAGTAATATCAGCGATGAAGATGATAGAATACCAAAACCAATGGTAAATATTGGAGAACGGCCTATTTTATGGCATATTATGAAACTATACTCTCATTATGGATTCAATGATTTTATTATTTGTACCGGTTATCGGGGAGATTTAATCAAACATTATTTTTTGGATTATTATATTTATCGTTCCGATATAACCGTTGATTTGGAAAAAAATGATGTTACCATTCATAATAATAGAACAGAACCTTGGAATGTTACGGTAGTGCATACTGGGCTAAAAACAGCTACAGCAAAAAGAATAGAAAAGGTCTTACCATATATTGAAGAGGAAGAGTTTATTGTTTCTTACGGAGATTGTATCTCAAATCTAAATATAAGAGAAATGGTAAAAGTACATCAGAAAGCAAAACGATTGTTAACGGTGGCAGTTGCAAAATCCACAGGAAGAAATGAAATTTTATCAATAGATAGTACTGGTGAACTAATCACACCAGAGGATAGCCCCCAAAATACGAATTCATGGGTCAATGCCTGTAGT
This sequence comes from Lachnospiraceae bacterium, assembly GCA_036653135.1. Classification (GTDB taxonomy): domain Bacteria; phylum Bacillota; class Clostridia; order Lachnospirales; family Lachnospiraceae; genus Petralouisia. The sequence goes on along the minus strand of JAVVUO010000008.1, from coordinate 76,106 downwards.
ATGGTTGTGAATAAGAAAGTATTTGAGAATATAGTGGTAAAAGAACAAGACCGTTTCGAAATTGACACCTTAAGGATGATGAGTCAGCGAAAAGAGGTTATCACCTATAAACATAATGGTTTTTGGCTGCCAGTTGAAACTATGCGGGATAAGCTTTTATTACAGAGTATGTGGGATGATAATAAAATACCATGGAAAGTATGGAGTGATTAAGCAGGCTGCACTTCATAGTTCAAACGAAGAAATGAGGTCAAAATGAAGGTTGTAATATTGGCAGGTGGAAAGGGAACTAGAATAGGCGAAGAAACAAAATTCAAGCCCAAACCCATGGTTGAAATAGGTGGAATGCCGATATTATGGCATATTATGAAGTGCTATTCTACTTTTGGATATCATGAGTTTATTGTTTGCTGCGGCTATAAAGGAAATATGATTAAAAAATATTTTACGGAATATTATATGAGATATTCCAATGTAAAATTTAATATGTCAACGGGAGAAATGGAATTTTTAAATAATACCATAGAGCCTTGGAAAGTTACCTTGGTCAACACAGGTTTACATACATTAACAGCAAGAAGAATTGCGAAAATTAAAAGATATATTGGGGAAGAGGAAGAATTTATGTTGACCTATGGAGATGGTGTTTCAAATATTGACATAGAAGAATTAATTGATTTTCATCATAAATCCGGCAAATGTATTACAATATCTGTAACAAAGCCAGAGGGCAGATTTGGAGCAGTCAGTTTAGATTATGATACAAAAATAGTAAGCGGGTTTAAGGAAAAGGCAAGAAATGACCAGTCTTACGTAAATATTGGATTTATGGTTTGTAATAGAAAAATATTTGACTATTTAGGAGATGAAGATGTGATGCTGGAAGGAAAACCATTTGAACGTATCGTTAAGGACAAGGAAATGGCAGCATATGAACATAAAGGATTTTGGTCACCTATGGATAACCTAAAAGATAGAGAATATTTAGAAAAATTATGGCATCAAAACGCGGCACCATGGCTAGAAAAACAGAGTGCTGTAGGGAGGATAATAAATGATAAAGATATCTGATTTCGTATTTAAGTATTTAGAATCTGCAGGTGTTACCACTGCGTTTACTTTGACCGGTGGAGGTATTATGCATTTAGTTGATTCGTTAGGTCATAGCAAAATCAATTATGTATGCTGTCACCATGAGCAGGCGTGTTCCATAGCAGCGCAGGCATACGATATGTATCAAGAACAACTAAGTGTCTGCCTGATAACAACAGGACCTGGAGGCACGAATGCATTAACAGGTGCAGCAGCAGCATATGTGGATTCTACACCGGTTATTTTTATATCAGGACAGGTAAAACGAGATGATTTTGCATCATTACGGAATGTACGGCAATTTGGAGCACAGGAAAATGATATTATTTCTATGGCAAAACCAATTACGAAGTATGCGGTGCTAGTAGAGAGAGAAGAAGATATTTTATTGGAATTGGAAAAATGTGTTTATTATGCAACAACTGGTCGAAAAGGTCCGGTTTGGATAGATATCCCTCTTGACGTACAGGCGGCAATGGTAGACGAAGAAAAACTTCAAGGTTTCTGTCCACCGAAAAAAGTGGAATACAAGATAGAACAAAAAATAAAAGAAGTTAGAAAAATGCTATCTATGGCCAAACGTCCGGTTATTTTGGTTGGACAAGGAATGATATCTTCCAAAGCAGAAGAAGAAGTAGAGAAGTTAGTGAATTTGCTGCAGATACCGGTACTTGCTACTTGGAGAGCACTGGACTTTATGGATAGTGAATCGGAAAACTTTTTTGGAAGCCCAGGGCTTCAGGCTCCTAGATTTTCCAATTTAATCATACAAAACTGTGATATGTTAATTGTTCTAGGAAGCCGGCTGGATAATATGATTACTGCATTTAGTGAAGAACATTTTGCATTTCGGGCCCAAAAAGTAATTGTAGATATTGATGAAAATGAAATTAATAAATTAAAAATAAAGAATGTCTGCCCAATCGTATCAGATGTTAAGGAGTTTGTAATTCAGTTAGAGGAAGCGATGAAAGAAACTCCTTTCACATGTAATTATAAAAAATGGAAAGAGCGTTGCCAAGTTATAAAAGAACAGTATCCCATTTGTAAAGAAAAGCAAGAAAAAGAAGAAGGCGTGAACCTGTATTCTGTAACGGAAGAAATATCGAAATACTGTGAGGAGAAGGACACCATTGTAATATCCTCCACCAGCCGGTGCAATACAGCAGGTCATATTGCATTCCGTCATAAAAAGGGTCAAAAAACGATTTCATCTATGGGAATGGGGTCTATGGGATTTGCACTTCCATCAGCAGTGGGTGCTTATTATGCAAATGGCAAAAACCGTGTCATTGTGATAGAAGGGGACGGAAGCCTGCAATTAAATATCCAAGAGCTAGAAACTATCGTTTCCCATCAGATTGATGCTAAAATATTTATTTTCAATAACAATGGATATGCAGCTATTACTACCATGCAAGACCGCAATTTTGATAGTTTTTATGTGGGAAGTAATGATAAAAGTGGTTTGTTTATGCCCGATCTTGAAAAAATAGCAATTGCATATCATATTCCCTATGATATAATTTGTTCTAAGGAACAAATTGGAGAAAAAGTAAAAGAAGTAATGGAAACAAAAGGTCCTATTATATGCGATATTAGAGGTTCTCTTTTCTTTGATGAGATACCAAAATGTATATCAAGAGTAGAGGAAGGAACAGGAAAAAGAATATCTGCATATTTGGAAAACCCATATCCGTTTTTAGAGGAAGAGAAAATGGATGAAATAACAACTTACTTATTGATGGAAGAAGAGGTGGAGAATGGCTGCTTATAGGAAACCGTTATTTATATTTGAAATGGCAAATAATCATCAGGGAAGTGTGGAGCATGGCATTAAAATAGTGGAGGAACTTAAGAAAGTAAGTGAACCATATGAACCATATTTTGATTTTGCAGTGAAATTTCAATATAGAGATTTAGATACCTTTATTAGAGAAGACTATAAAAACAGGAATGATATAAAAAATGTAAAAAGATTTAAAGAAACTAGACTTAACAAAGAACAGTTTGCAATATTGCGTGAAGAAGTGAAAAAAAATGGATTTTTGGCTGTTTGTACCCCATTTGATGAAAAATCCGTAGATTTAATTATGGAACAAGGATATGATGCCATTAAAATTGCCAGCTGCTCCTTTGGTGACTGGCCCTTATTAGAGAAGATAGGGAAACAGGGAAAGCGTGTGATAGCATCTTGTGCCGCAGCTGAATTAGAACAAATAGAAAAGGTAGTTCATTTCTTTCAGCATAGAAATATTGAATTAAGTTTAATGCACTGTGTAGCAGAATATCCCACAGACTTAAATCATCTGCAAATGAATCAGATAGACTTTCTTAGAAATAAATTTCCAAACATACCAATTGGATTTTCAACCCATGAAGATCCGAACAATAATCTTCCGGTGAGAATTGCAGTGGCAAAATCAGCTCAGATTTTTGAAAAACATGTAGGTGTTGAAACAGATACCATCAAATTAAATGGGTATAGTGCCACTCCTAAGCAGGTGGAAGGCTGGCTTGCAGCTGCTTATGAAGCGTATCAAATGTGTGGTGGCTGCAAAGAAGAACGATGTCAGCCAACCGCTAAGGAAAGAGAAGATTTAAAAGCACTTCAAAGAGGAGCGTTTGCCAAAAAAGATTTAGAAAGAGGAGATTCCTTAAATCAAACAAATGTTTCGTTTGCGTTTCCATGCGAGGAAGGACAATTGCTAGCCACTCATTTTTCAAAATATAATGGAATGGAACTACAAAAAGCAGTGCTACACAACAATAAGATAGAAATAAATGATGTAAAAATGAAAGATAATACCCAAACAATTCAAAATCTTGTGGAAAAGGTGATGGAATTGTTAAAAGAAAGTAAAATCGTGCTTCCAGTTAATACAGAATTTCATTTATCACATCATTATGGAATAGATAAGTTCGATCAAATGGGATGCGCAATTATAGATTGTATTAATAGGGAATATTGTAAAAAAATACTGGTTATGCTAGCAGGACAAGACCATCCAAGTCATGTACACTATAAAAAAGAAGAAACATTTTCCGTGGTATATGGGGAATTGATTATTAAAGTTGGAAATGAAGTAAAATGTGCCAAACCCGGAGAATGTATCGTAATTGAACGTGGAATGGAACACAGCTTTTCCTCCGTAACAGGCTGTGTGTTTGAAGAAATATCCACAACACATTATGTGGACGATTCAAATTACAAAGATAAGGAGCAGTTTGTAAATCCTAGAAAAACAGCAGTATATGTTACAAAAGAAATGCTGGATAATATGCAGCTCAAGTACACACCACAAGCATAAAATTCACAGAAAAACCATGGAGGAAGAGCTAGTGAACATAGATGGCCAACCAATGTTAAGAAAAGAAATCAATCAAAGACTAACAGATATCTTACACAGCATTGGAATAGAAGATTCCGCTGAATTGCATGCTAAGTTAGATGAGATTTTTCACTATAAACCGGTTGATAATTACTACGTGTGGGTGAAAGGAAAATTACTTTTTTATGAAAAAAGGTATGAAGAGGCATATGCTATGGTTTTGGGAAAAGAACATTGGTGGTTTCCAGGACCATATGCCCCATTGTTAGCACAGCTACAGTATGAAATATCAGCAAAGCGTGGAACGATTCTAGCAGGTCGAGAAAAAATTCTAACCTATTATACCTATGTAGTGGCTAAGAATGGCATCAATACAAATCGAGAAATTTATGCCAACATGGAATTTGTAGAAGAAGCAAAGCAAACATATCTTGCAGCGATAGACAAAAAAGAAGAATTACTAAAGGAATTACAAAGAGGTAAGCTGCATGATTGGGAACAGCAGGCATATGAAAAACTGCAGCAACTGTTCCAAGAATATTTCGACTTATTTGAAATCACAAAAGCATTAATTGTGATACTGGCAAGAGATAAAATAGGAGAAAAAACAGGAGAAAAAACAGAACGAGTTACCTTAGATAGATTTATTCAAGAAACAGTGGGGACGGAAAGTAATCTAGGATATTATGTCAGGGAATTAACAGGTGGTTCTAAGAGTAAATTTATATTAATTGCAGAAGAACAAAATAGTAAGTCAGAGTATATGGTGCTAGCCAAATGTTTGAAATTATTACAGAAAGAATGTATCATATTGGACAGACCCATTAAAGTAGAGGCTGATGACCAGATTGATAGATGTAAGACCATAGGAAATACATTTGAAAATCAAACAAAAGAAGAAGGAATTACAGTTCTCAAGCCAATAGAATGTTATCATGGTGATACATTCCTAGGAACAAACGTTGAGTACATATTAGATTACTTGCTGAAAGAGGAGAAAAACACATATTACAATGTGCTTACCTCCGTACACATGTTTGAACAATTGAGAAACAGCAAATTATTAGAAAAAAGAATAAGGTGTTTGACTTATTATAAGGCAGCCACGTTTAGCGATGAAATTAGTTTTGGCTATTTGGGAGATTATACATCATACATTAGTAATATATATGGATATCCTTATTTGAAACAATTAGAAAAAGAAGAGGAATGCCTCTTTTCCATTGTTATTCCCGCACGTAATTCTGCCTATACCTTACAGCACACATTAAAGACGTGTATGGAACAGCGAAATATAGGAAGCGAAGAGTATGAAATTATTATTTCGGATAACTCACAAGCAGGTAATTTAGAAGTGAAAAAGCTTGTGGAAGCAATTGGGGATTCTAGAATTCGATATTATAAAACTCCAGTGGAACTGCCACTGCAAAGAAGCTTTGAATTTGCATATGGAATGGCGAGGGGCAGGTATCTATTTCCCATTGGTTCTGATGATGGGATATTGCCATGGGCATTAGAAACCTTAAAAGAAATGATTATTAAATATCCCAAAGAACCTGCGATTGGGTGGGAAAGAGGTTTTTTCCAATGGTCTAAGTCCAAAAGTGTTCAAAGAGGAAAACTGATGATACCAAATGCTTACCAAAAAGGAGAATATCAGGATAAACAATATAGCAGTCTGGCAATGCTAAAAAGTCAGATGATATCAAATGCGGAAACGATTTATTCAATGCCTTTATTTTATCTCAATACTGTATTTCAACGAAAATGGCTACTTACCTTATACCGTAAAACAGGCGTGATTTTAGATGGATATACACAGGACGTTTCAATGGCAATTAGAAGCTGGATTCTAATGAATCAGATGGTATGCTTAAAATATCCCCTGACGATTGCAGGGCTGTCAGATGGCTCTTTAGGAGAACAGATGGTAAGTATTGTTTCCAATAATGAAAATCTTCAGCAGAGAATAAAGGGCGAAGCGGTGCGTGGATTTGGAAACGCTATTGTAGAAACAGAGAATCCATTTCTTGCAGTGTCATCTACAGAAGGTATGTTCTGGGCGGAACTGTTTCAAGCTAAATCCTTACCTATTTGTAAAGAAATTATAACGGAACTCATAAAAGATCAAGACTTTCAAGCAACAGTGCAAGCCATATTATTTAGTCAAAGTATCAGTGATATTGCATACATGAGTATGTTAGAAAAGCTGCGCTATAATGCATATTTCATAAGTGACGATTTGGGAAACTGGTTTGATCAAGTGATTTATCCAGCGGTTACGAATAAGCTGTTAAATGCAGACAGTCTTATCCAAAAGGAAAGTGACTTTAAACAAGGGTATACACCACTTGGTGGACTGATATTGGATGCTAGAAAATTTGGTGTAGATACTATTTATGATGCAGTAAAATTATTTGAAAATATTGTTAATTTGTAATTCCCGAAAGGACAAAGGAGAAAATAAATGAGTATACAGGAGAATTTAACAGAAAAAGAAAGTCAAAAAAGAAACGGCTTAAAAGAGAAAAAACCATATGTGTATGAAAAAATCCAAAAATTTGATGAGAAGCTGAAAAGAGGAGAATCTATTGCCATTATTCAGATGCAATATAATTATGAATGTAATTTTCGCTGCACCCACTGCTCGGTAAAAAGATTTCAGGGAAAAAACAGCAGCCGTTCCATGAATGTGGAAGATGTTAGAAATTTAGCAAAACAGGCAGATGAATTAGGACTGGCAAGATTTGTAATTACAGGTGGAGAACCTTTGATATTTAAGGATTTTGATGAAATTGTTGCAGCAATTGACCCACAGAAATTCTTTATCAATGTAGATACAAATGGCTGGTTTTTAGATTTGGAGAGAGCAAAACATCTAAAAGAAATTGGTGTAGACAGAGTACAGTTATCCATCGATAACATGGAAGAAGAAGGTCATGATAAATTCCGTGCACATGCCGGTTCATTCCAGAAGACAATGGACGCGGTGAAGGCATGTAAAGACGCAGAGTTGGATATTTTCATTCAGACTGTTGTTACCAAGCAACGTCTTTATACGGAGGAATTTATTCGTTTCATTGAATATTTTAATGGAATGGATATTGGTGTATTTGTATCATTTGCAAAACCAGTAGGAGCATGGGAAGGTCAATATGATATTATGATTGACAATGAGGATTTGAAATTTTTCAATACATTAGAGCAAAAATACAATGTATATTCTCATTTGACACCTGGCTATGGCCTTCATATGGGTTGCATTGCAGTAAAAGGTATGTTCTCTATTACCCAGTATGGAGATGTCCTTCCATGCCCCTATATTCATGTATCCATAGGCAATATATTTAATGAGCCATTGAAAGATATTATAGAACGAGGATTTGGAATTAAATATTTTGGGGAACATGTAGAAGAATGTACCATTGCACAAGATAAGGACTTTATATGCAATTATGTTGAAAAGAAAATATATAATCATGAACTTCCGGTAAATTCAGAAGAAGTTTTTGGAGCAGAAGCAGATACAAAGGTGCCTTTTTGCAAACATTTTGACGCATAAGGTGAAAGAAAGCAGGGATATTAACATGAAAGCACGATTACTAAATAGTGAAGCACCCGGAGGAAAAAGAAATCATTTAGCAGAAAGCTTACCATTATCCACACCATACGTGGTGCAATTTTTCCCCATCTATGCATGCAACTTTACTTGTAAATACTGCCACCATTCCATTCCCAAAGAAGAGAGAAAATTTGTTACAGACTGGCCTGTGATGAAATATGATTTGTACGAGAAGTGTATTAATGAATTAGGTGAATTTCAAGAAAAAATAAAAACACTTCGTTTTGTGGGAATGGGAGAACCTCTGTTACATAAGGATATAGTACAAATGGTACGTTATGCAAAGGAAAAAGAGGTTGCAAATACAATTGAGATTATCACAAATGGTTCTCTATTGACAAAGGAGATGTCGGACGGCTTAATTGCGGCAGGGTTAGACCGATTGGTGATTTCTTTACAAGGAACTGGAGCAGAAAAATATAAGAAAGTATGTAATATAGATTTGGATTTTAATAAATTTGTAGAGAATATTCGATATTTTTATGAAAATAAAAAACATACACAGATGTATTTGAAGATTGTTGATATTGCGTTGGAAGATGAAGAGGACAGAAAACGTTACTTTGATTTGTTTGGAGATATTTGTGATACCATAGGAATAGAAAACACGGTACCAATTTTTCCAGATGTAGCCTTTAACGATAATCTAGAAGAAGCACAGGGAATCAAAACCCAGTTTGGTCTGCCCATGAAACATGTGAAAGTCTGCCCTCAGGCATTTTATACCATGCAGATTAATCCCGATGGCAAAATTGTAGGCTGCTATGCGGTTTACTATCCACGTATCCTAGATGACTGCAATCATAGAACCCTTACAGAAATTTGGAATGGAGAAGGATACACAAATTTCCGAAAACAAATGCTTGATGGAAGAGCAAATGTCTGTAAATTTTGTGAGGATTGCAGAATTAATGACTTTCGTATTTTTGCAGAAGATGATATTAGTGAATATGCAGAGCAATTAAAGAAAAAATATTAGAGCATTGGAGAAAATAAAGATGGAGAGAAAACAACCATTAGTTAGTATTATAATACCAAATTATAATCATTCTATGTATCTTGATCAATCAATTCAAAGTGCATTAAATCAAACCTATCAGAATATTGAAGTGATTATAAATGACAACTGCTCCAATGATAAATCGATAGAAGTAGCGATGAAATATATAGACAAAGGTGTTGTAATTAACAAAAACACGCAAAATATTTACAATTTTAATTATGATGTATTATATGGATATGCAAGAGGCACCTATTTTATTTTATTGTGTGCAGATGATGTGATTCAATCTGAATTTATTGAAAAAGCAGTAAACATAATGGAACATAATTCTAATATAGGATTTGTTCATTGTGAGAGAAATTATATTGATGAAAAAGGTATCATTACAGAACTCGATCCATTTTTTGATTGTAGTTTTATGGCTTCGGGGGAACAAATGCTACCTATTTTTATGTTGACTGATGTAGGACAATCAGCACAGGCAGTAATTAGAAGAAGTTCTTTTGAGGAAGTGGGAAAACATGATACAGAAAGTGATCATCTAAATATAGACAGAGAGCAGTGGTTTCGACTATCCATGGTATCAGATTATGCCTATATAAGAGAAAAACTGACATTCATCAGAATGCCCGAAACAACATCAGAAACATCAAGAATAGTAGAAACATTTTATCACCCAATTGCATTATATCACACCATTAAAAGTTTTGAAAAGTGGGGAGAACTCAGAAATTATCCAAATGTGATAGAACGGGTTGATGTAGCACTAAAGAGACTGGCGGGGGAATGTATGGGATTTACAAAGGTCTTTTTAAGCCAGGGAAAGTATGATTTAGCTAAACAATATCTGCTGTTCATGAAGTTGGTAAACAATGCAGTTGTGGAAGATAAAGAATATCTAGAGTGCCAACAAATCTGCCAATCAAGACAGAATAATGGTATGAAAGTAGATGAATTTAAAAAAAGTAAGAATTATTCCTTTCGAAAACGGAATTATAATCCACCAGAAGGGTATGTTTTACTAGACGAGGGAGGATATCATGCGTAAGGATTTTTATGTGTACATTTTTATACCGACTCATAATTCTATAGAAACATTGAATACTACAGTAGAAAGTATCGAAAGGCAGACCTATGATAAAGAGCGGTTAAAAGTTATTTTTATTGATAATGCTTCCACAGATGGAACGTACCAAAAGGAGCTTGCATACATTACTGGAAATCCTATCATGTTTTCTGTTATCAGAGAAACCATACCAACTACCAATGGAAGACTATTAAAAAAAGCGATAGATGCACTTTACTATGCAAAATTTAGATTTTATCTTTTTTTATCTCCGGGAGATATTTTATATCCAAATAGTATAGAACAAAACATTTTACTATTTAACTTAAATAGGACAGCCCAGATTTTAGCGTCAGAGGTGGACGTGAAATATGAAGATAATAGAACAGAACAACAACCTATTTTTACAGATAATTGTATCCTAAGACCGTCTGTGGACCGTATTCAATACTATAAAGCTGGAATTGGGCATAAAGTGCAAGTGATGTTTCGAAGAAGATGTTTAAATTTTGTGATAAAATTGCCATATTATGCACAGCTTGCAGAATATAATGACTGGATTTCCTTAGTTTTTTATGCCAGTGCAGAATGTATTTATACAAGAGAAAAAAGTGGATGCATTACGATTAAAAAAGAAAAAGATCCCATTACTAGATTGATCAATAAAACATTTTTTATAAAACGAAATTTTTATGCTGCGGAGACAAAGGTGTTTTCCACAATGAAAGCAGATGAAGTTGAACTAGAGGAAAGAAGTGCAGGATATCATTCACTTGCTGTATGGGCGTTGCAATATGCATTAGAGGAAATAAAATGTGACAATCATAAGCTTGCGCAGGATTGTCTGACCTATGCAGAAATGATAGATTTGAATATTGTGGAAGAGGAAGAATACCAAATGGCAGTTCTTGCACTGCATGATCCATCTAATATCCCCCTATTGGAAGAAAAATTATTGCAAGACAGTGTGGAACCACCAAAGGAATGTAGTTTGTTTTAGAGTTCGTACAAGGAGAAACCGTATGATTTACAAGGAATTTGGAAAAACTGGAATGAAAGTTTCTGCATTGGGAATGGGAGTATCACGATTTTCACCAACACAGTATGATACAGAAGAGGGTATGTGGCAATGTGCAGACCTAGTTGTGAAAGCATGGGAAAATGGAATTAATTACTTTGATACAGCACCAACTTATTGTAATTGGAAAAGTGAGCAGATTATGGGTCTGGCTGTTAAAAAAATGAAAGGAAATTATTATATTTCCAATAAATCTTCATCAACAATGGATGCAACCGGTGATGCATTGCGAAGAAGACTTGACACAACCCTTAAAAATATGAATGTATCTAAAATTGCAATTTATAATATGTGGGGAATCCTTAATTACCAACAATATCTAGACGTAATCAAACCGGGTGGACCTTATGAAGGGGCACTTGCAGCAAAAAGGGAAGGTTTGATTGAACATATCTGCTTTTCAGCTCATTGTACGGGAGAAGAAATAGAACGTATTTTAGAAGATGACCGGTTTGAAGGAATGACCATTGGATATAATGCCATTAACTTTAAATTTCGTGAAAAAGGATTAGAAGCAGCGAAAAGAAAGGGAATTGGTGTTGCTACCATGAACCCTTTAAATGGTGGAGTAATACCCCAAAATCCCAAACGATTTGACTTTATTAAAAGTGATGCAAACCAGACATTGGCACAGGCAGGTTTACTATTTAATGCTTCACATGATGCAGTAAGTGTTGCACTAAGCGGAATGACCACAGAACAAGAATTGCTAGAGAACGTAAGAGCATTTAGTGAATTTGCACCCTTTACAGAAGAAAAGATAGTAGAAATTAAAAGTAAAATTGAATCTTCCTTTGATTCCCTATGTACTGGCTGCAATTACTGTGCAGGCTGTCCGCAAAAAATTCCAATTAATCAGCTGATGCTGTCATATAATCAGTATATACTTACGAATTACTCGGTGGAGGAATTGAGAAAATATATGTTTGATGTATGGCGATATGGCGCGGAAGTAGAATTTAAGTGTAAAAAGTGCGGCTATTGCGAAAAAAAATGCACACAGCATCTTTCCATTATAAAAAGAATTGAACAAATGAACCAATTTGCACAGGAATATTTGGAAAATACCATAAAACCGTCATTAATGGAATGTTTTGGTGATGTAAAAGGGAAAAAAATAGGAATTTATGCTTCAGGTCCTTTTGCAAAAAGAGCATTAGATTTATATCAAAGAGTAGTAGGAAGTATTGATTTTGAACTTTATTTCTTTGATTCCAATGAACAAAAGTGGGGGAAAGATGCAGTATTAGATGGATACAAAGTATACCCGCCCAATCAAATAGAGTCTATGAAAATTGATGAAATTTTAATAGCCAGTGAAGCCTTTTATGAAGAAATCAAAAAATCATTGATACCATTACAAGAAAAAGGTATTACCATAAAAGGAATTCGATTGTAAATGATAGTATAAGGAGAAAAGTATGTTTGAGATAGAACAATTTTACCAACAGAGTAAAAGTGGTGAAAAAGTTGAGTTGGAGGAATGTCTAGCTTTTATAAAAAGTTTTCCAAAGATTATAGTATGGGGAGCTGGAAATCTGGGAACGGTACTTGGTGAGCATTTAAAGAGTGATGGAATTGAAATTTCACAATATTGGGATACTAGATATGAAAGTATTTCTATGTGCAATCAAATTCCGGTATGTGAACCATTTATGCAAATAGAAAACAAGCAGGATACATTAGTTATTTTCTGCATTACCAATGCTTTTGTAACTCCTCAATTGTTTGCTCAATTAAAGAAAGAACAAATATGTTTTCTAAAAGGAATGTATTTATATCAGGCAATGGTATGTCCCGTGAGTCTAAAAAAGTTTGACATTATGGAATGTAATTCCAGAAAAGAATGCAACATTGCTATTTGTGAAAAGATGGGTCATATTATTTATGAACAAAATAAACAGCAAGATAAACTTATGATTCAAAGCCTAGATGTCTATGTAACACAGAACTGCTCTTTAAAATGTAAATATTGCTATATATATGAGAACAGCTATCCTATAGAAAAAAAGATAAATTATCCCACAGAACGAATTTTGGAAGATATTGATATTATTTGTGAATCTGCCAGTTATATTAAAAGAATGGTGGCTTTTGGTGGAGAACCATTTCTTCATCCAGATATTGATAGAATTGTTGCTCATATGGCATCTAAAAAAAATGTGGGAATTATTGATGTGATATCTAATGGTATTTTTTCACAGCCTAAAGAAAAATTAGAAAGACTTAACTTCCCCAATGTAAAAATAGATATCTCAAATTATAACATGTCCTTAGATGAGAAACTGATTAAAATAAGAGAAAAAAATTGTGAATTATTAAAGGAATTAGGATTGAATGTAACAATACATAATGAAACTCCACAATGGCGAAGACCCGGAAACTTTGCCTGCAGCCATCTCAATGAGAACCAATTGACGGAAAAAAGAAAACAGTGTGCTAATTTTGTGCAGGGACAAGAAACAGGTGCTGCAACAGAGCAAACATTTACGTTGAAAAATGGAAAATTCTATCCCTGCCAGTATTGTGATACACTTCATAATCTAGAAATCACATCATCTCCTATGGATTATGTGACATTATCAAAAGAAGACAGTGCACAAGAAGTGGTAGCGAAAATTAAAAATGTGTTAAAAAGACCATTTTATGAAGCATGCAATTATTGCAATGGAAGTATTGAAGTGGTAAGTAAGGCAGGAGAACAAGGATTTGATGAAGAGTACTGTGTTAGGTAGTGCATATACTTTCAGATAGAATTTGTATCAAACCATAAGTATAGAGCCAGTAAAAAAGAGAGGAATATCTTAATGAAACTGACAAAAGAAGAATTTACCCAACAGTTTAATTTATTGAACTGTAAGGACAGACCCTTGGTTATCTTTGGTGCAGGTGAAATTGGAATGAGAGCAATCCTAAGGATGGACTATCTAGGATGGAAAGAAAATATTGCCTGCATGGGTGATAATAATAAAGAAAAAGCAGGAACCACCTTAGAAGAAATTCCTATTTTATCTATGAAAGAAATAAAAGAAAAGTATCCCAATGCTAGAATAGTAATAGCAGTAGGTAATACAAAAGCAGCCAGAGAAATTGAAAATCAATTAAAAACGATGGGATTTAAAGAGTTTATTTCACGTCAGGCATTACTTCACAGGTATGAATTTGATGGAGTCAGAGAAAAAGCACTGGCACAGCATAATGATACTTTTATTCTAAGACAAATAGTTGTTACAGTAACGGAAAAATGTACTTTGAAATGCAAAAATTGTATACAATTTATGCCCAAGTTCAAAGAACCAAAACATGCAGATAAAGATATTGTCATTGAAAGTGTGAAACGTTTAACAGAGATGGTGACCTACATACAAGATGTGTCTATCTTAGGTGGTGAACCATTGATGTATCCTTACCTTGTACAGATATGCGAGGAAGTGGGAAAGCTTAAATTAAAGGGAAAAGTTAAATTTATAAGTATTCTGTCAAATGCAACACTGATACCAAGGGAAGAATTACTGAAAGTCATGAAAAAATATAACATAACGATGATATTAAGTGATTATGGTATTCTTTCGGCTAAAATGCAAGAAATTCAGGTATTATGCACGAAAGCTGGGGTAGAATGGAGATATGCATATTCAAAAGGGAAAAATGAAGAAAAAATTCAGCAGTGGTTTGAAATTGGAGCATTAGAAAAGCAAAATCTTACATTAGAAGCAAAAAAATTAAAATTTGCTAATTGTAATAATGTTTATGACTGCAATATGATTTATAAAGGAAGATACTATTTATGTAGTACGGCGGCGTTTTTAACAGGTCTTGGTATTTTGGACATATCGGAGGATAGTTTTGATTTATTAAGGAATGATATTCCATTTGATAAATTAACACATAACTATTTGCAGTTTATGAAGAATGAGAAAGTAATAGAGGCATGCAATTATTGCAATATGCATGGTGAGGTACCAGTAGCAGAACAACTATAAACTGCAAGTAAAAAGGACGAAATAAAAATAGGAGAAGAATATGTTTGACATACAGAAATTTTATAGAGAAGCAGAAGCAGGAAATAAAATACATACAGAAGAAATAGTAAAATACATCAAAAGCTTTAACTATGTGATTATTTGGGGTGTGGGAAATTTAGGAACTGCATTAGGGATTGAACTATTAAAACAAGGAGTTCCAATAAGTGGATACTGGGATCAAAGATATGAGACTATAAAAAGCTGTAATGGAATTCCAGTATACGAAAATTTTGGTGAGAATCCCAGACATCATAAGGACGAAACATTAGTCATTTGCGGAATTGCCAATGGGACTCATTCACATGTGGGTCAGGTAGAAGAGTTGGAAATAAAAGGTTATAATCACTGTATTTTAGGTATGTTTTTATATGAAGGACTCGTATGCCACATGACAAAGGACCAACCGCTGAATGTCTTGAAATGTGCAGGAAGCAGCATATGTAATTTTAATACCTGCAATAAATATGTGAATATTTTAAAAAGCAATCTGCACAAAGAAGATGGAATTGTAATTCAGGTATTAGAATTTATTGTTTCTAGAAGATGTACCTTAGATTGTATAGAATGTGGGCAAAGAGTGGGAAGAATAAAGAGAGAATATCCTCAGAAGTACATAGACTATCCACTGGAACGAATTAAGCAGGATATTGATATCGTAATGGAGCATGTGGATGTGGTAGGTACCTTTTCTATTATAGGAGGAGAACCATTTATTCATCCCCAGCTTGCAGAAATTATTGAACACTGTCTTACTAAAAAAAATGTTGCAGTTATTTCAATTACAACCAATGGTGTATGTAACATGAAAGAAGAATTGCTTCTTAAAATGAAAAATGAGAGAGTTAAAATCAATTTTTCCAACTATACTCAATCGTTAAATGAAAATCAAAAAATGCTGTTTGAAAAAAATGTAGAGCTGGTAAAAAAATGTGGGCTTAACTGTAATGTGGCAACTCCAGTATGGGGAAGAGTTCTAGATTCTGTGGAAATCAATCCAAACATAGAGGAAACGCACTATGCAGATGCCAAGAAGAACTGTCCTTTTGGACCATCTGTATCAAATGGAACATTTTTTGCATGTCCAGTTACAGAACTGTACGATAAACTAGAGGAAGTAGATGTTTCTGCAGACCAGATATCGCTGCGGAGGGATTGCAATTTCAAAGAAGAGTTTAGTCGCTTGTTAAAGCAACCATATTATGAAACCTGTAAGCATCGATGTGGAAATCAACTAATTGGGGAACAAGTAAAACCAGGAGTTCAAATGAAAGATAAAAAGGTCTGAATTGGACAGCGGATTTTGAATAGAAGAGGAAAAAACAAATGAAAAAAAATTGCAGTTCAATCATAGAAAGTTTAAAAGAAAATAATAAAATTCCTATGAATTTTGTTGAAATTTTGCAATCTGATAGGCCAATTGTATTATATGGATGTGGAAATCAAGGCTCGATTTGTGAAGATATTCTGTCATGCGGCATGAATTTTTCAATAGCATGCTTTGCTGTTAGTGATGGAAAAAGTAAAGATACAAAATGGAATTCCAAAATTCCAGTATATCATATTTCAGAGCTGGTTTTTGATAAAGAAAGCTGTGGCATTCTTATAACATTAGGCGATGGAGATACCGTATATACGGATTTAAAACGCAGAGGTTATAAGCATATTTGTAAAATAGATGATTGGGAAGAAGTAAACGAGGCATTAAGGGAAGTGTCACTAAGGAATCTGTGTGAAAGAAATGGTGTCAACCTTTCTGTTGAAGAAGAAATAATTTCTTACCAAAAGTTTAAATTTATTAATGCACTTCGAGAAAATAAAATGGTGAAAACCATGTTTATTCGAGAATTTGAAAATATTACAGCAAAACATATTTTTCATGAAAGTAAAGAATATCAAGTGGAATCTTCCTATGAATGTGGACAGGTAATCATGGAAGAAGGAGATGTAGTATTTGATTGTGGAGCCAACATTGGAATTTTTTCTGCAGTGGCAGCTTCTTTGGGATGTAGTGTGTATGCTTTTGAACCGGTTCAGTTTATAGCAAATTATACAAAAAAAGTAGCAGAATTGTATCATGGAAAGATGAAAGTAGTAGATAAAGTATTATCAAATCAGGTGGGAGAAATTTCATTTGTAGAAGTGAATAGTGATTATAATTATGCAGGGGATAGTTCTAAAATACTAGTAGATGGGCAATATAATGAAAGTGAAACACATCACTTAACAAAAGTACCCAGTATCACAATAGATGAATATGTGAGACAAAATAAAATACCACGAATTGACTTTATAAAGGCGGATATAGAAGGCGCAGAAAGACAGATGCTAAGTGGAGCAAAAAAAACATTGGCAGAACTAGCCCCAAAACTTTCTATTTGTACCTATCATTTACCAGATGATAGAGAAGTGTTAACCAATATTATTATGGCTGCAAATGGGCAATATAAAATCGAGTACAAATGGGACAAGCTATATGCTTACGTTCCTGATAAATATGCAAAGTCATAGTGTATGCAAAAGCCAATATAGGAGAAAACCAAATGTGTGATAACAAGCAAATCATGTTTAGCATTATCATTCCAGTGTATAATAGATGTGAATACATAGACCGATGTGTAGAAAGTGTGCTAGGGCAGACCTATTTAAAATGGGAAGCAATCTTGATTGATGATGGTTCCACAGATAATTCTTTAGAGAGATGTCAATCATGGAGTAAGCAGGATAATAGAATAAAATGCATAGAAAGAAAACATGCAGGGCAGGGAGCAGCACGAAATAGTGGCATAGATATTGCAAAGGGAGCATATTTACTTTTTTTGGATTCAGATGACTGGTGGGATCATGACTTGCTAGAACAGTGTGCGGAAGTAATCAATACCTATTCTGCGGACATTATATTATTTGATATGAAGGTGTATCAAGAACATGAAATGAGTATACCTAAAAGACTGCTTCTTCCGGACCAAAAAGTGACAAACTGCAAATTAAAGGAAGAACTTTTATGCCGGACAACTACCATGGCAAATAAATGCTTTGAGAAAAAATTACTAGATGATAATCAGATTAGATATCCTTTGCGTTCCACAGGGGAAGATGATGTCATATTGCCCATATGTTTGGCACTTGGGAAAAGAATCTACCAGATAAAGGGTGCTTTTTATAATTACGATAGAATAAAACACAATAGTGTATCCGACACATCTATAAAAGAGGATATCAAAACACAATGTCAGTTTTTTGAACAAATAAAAGAAGAACTAGAAGGTAGAAAGTTATTTAGCGCTTATAAAAAAACATGGGGGAAATATGAGCTGTTGCTGGCAAAAAATGGAATATATCCAGAAATAGAAGAAGAATTGGCAAAGTTTATCCTTGCTCACTATCCCCAATTGCGATTTGCAGTAGAAGATAAATTTTTAGTATTTGGCAGTTATAATTTAAGAAGTGCAGTGAATTATTCAATCTTAAATATAAAGAAGGCACAGCACTATCAATTTAGCAGCCTAATAGCAGCGATATCTCATGAAACAACACCATTTAAAGTGGAAGCAAACAATAATTTTCGTCAAGCTATGTTTGAACAGGAACGAAACAATCACTTTTTTGAAATGATAAAAAGTAAAGAAATAAGGAAATTCAATTATATCTGCATTGATTTTTTGGAGGAACGATTTGATATTTTGAATACAATGCAAGGATATGTTACGTTAAGTGATGTGATTCAGGACGCCAAAAGGCGGGACGACACAAGTCTATGTCAAATAGTATGCAGAGATTCCAAAAAAGCATGGGAGTTATGGAAAGAAAAATGTGATATTCTAATTGAAAATTTAAAACAAAATTTTGACTTATCTCATGTTATTCTTGTAAAGTCTTACTTGTTTGAATATTTTGGAAGTTATGGAAAAGAATATCCCTTTGAAAATTTAAAAGAAATAAGAAAAATCAATGAGATTCTTGCAAAATATTATCAATATTTTCAAGAACATGCAATGGGAATTCAAGTCCTAGATGCCAATGATAGTTCAGATGTTTTCTCAGATATTATGTTTAAACATGGATGCTTTCCATGGCATGCAAATGAGATATACTATTACACACTATCCGATAAATTGGGAGAATGTATAGAAAAAATGGAGGAACATCAAAAATGAAATTTGTTCATTGCACAAAGAAGGAATTTCTTGTAAAGGCAAGAGATAAAAATGTGATATGTTTTGGTGCATCAAAACAGCTTACGGAAGCATTGAAAGTGTTGCAAGAAGAGATAGAGATTGTAAACAAAGTGATTGCAGTGATTGATAATGATAAGGAAAAATCAGGTACCATAATTGAATGGAATCATCATAGTTTTAAGGTGCAGGGAATAGAGTATTTTAATCATAATCAGGACAAACAAGCAATTGTGCTTATCACATCTAGGTACTATCTAGAAATCACGAAACAACTTGAATTGATAGAAGGCTGGTGTGATACCGATATTTTTGCCTATGCTTGTATGATATTAGATCCAGAAGAAGAGGAAGAAAGCAGATATCAGTCGAGAATGGTAAATCAGGCATTGTTGGAATATCAGGAATATCTAGATGTTCGCAATATAACAAAAACAGAAAAAAATAAATATTATGAGAAAATGAAAGAATATATAAAAGATAGAAATAAAAAAGTAATTCCATCTATTGTATTAATGCATTCCAATATATGTACCTTGAAATGTGAACAATGCTGTGACTTAATTCCAGATACTAAACAAAAGTATTACATTCCGGCAAAAGAAGTGTTGAAAAGTGCCCAATTATTATTAAAAGGGGTGGATAAGTGTATTAGAGTAGATTTAACAGATGGGGAATCTTTTTTATATCAAGAACTGGATATTTTGTTAAAAAGTCTAATTGAAAATGATAAAGTGGAAACGATTCTCTTAGTTACCAATGCAACGGTAATTCCAGAGGAATCGATACTGAAATTATTAAAAAATGAGAAATGCTTTGTACATATTAGTGATTATGGGCTGTTAGAACAAATGAGCAAACTGATTATACTATTTGAAGCAAACCATATTAATTTTTCAGTAGCACCTAATATGGTTTGGCGAAAATTCAAATTTAATAATTTGGAAAAGCGAAAAGAAGGTAAGGAATGGCTTAAGTATGAATTTTTACGCTGCGGCAATAAAAAATGCAGCAAGCCACTAATCGGAAATCGTTTTTATGGCTGTATGCCGGCATTTCGCTTTGCGAATGCTAATATTTTTGAAAGTGAAAAGGATTATGTGTTATTAAAGGAAGAAGATACCCCAAGCCAGATATGGGAAAAAATAAAACAAATATGTATGATAGATTATATAGAAGCATGTCAATATTGCAATTTTGAAAATACAGGGCTTCCGTTTTGCCGTGCAGGAGAACAAGAAGGTCTTGTTCAATCAAATTACAGAATCGTAAAACGTGAAGAAAGCAAGTAGATACCATTAAAAAATCAATCATCGGTGGAAGGATATACAGGGGGAAAAATGAACAAAATAATAGTGACTGGAGCGAGTGGACCAGTTGGAGTGATGCTGATAAGAGAGGCTATTAAGAATAAAATAGAAGTATTGGCTATTGTTCGACCCAATACAACAAAAAGAATGGATATTCCAGTCAATCCCTTGGTTCGTATCATAGAGTGTGATATTGAAAATATCCTAAAACTGCAATATGAAATCACAGAAAAATATGATGTTTTTTATCATTTAGCATGGACAAATACAGGGGATGAAGGAAGAAACAACCCATTTTTGCAGGCAGAAAACATACAATATACATTAAAAGCAGCGCAATTAGCGGTGACATTGGGATGCAAAGTATTTGTAGGGGCAGGCTCACAAGCAGAGTATGGTTTACATCATAAAGCAATCAAGGAAAGCACACAAACAAATCCAGTGACATTATATGGAATCAGTAAATTAGCAGCAGGACAGCTGGTTATGGAATACTGTAAGAATCAAGGAATTCGCTGTAACTGGGTTCGGATTTTCACCATATATGGTCCATATGAAAATGGATATATATTAATGTCCTATGTCATTCAATCCTTTTTAAAGCAAGAAAAACCAATCTTAACACCTTGTGAGCAAATTTGGGATTTTTTGTATTGCGAAGATGCAGTAAGGGCATTATTAATCATAGGGGAATGTGCACCTACAAGCAAGGTGTATTGTCTAGGCTCGGGGAAATGTGATTTGCTGAAAAATGATATCACAAAGATACGCGATATGATTAATCCTAAATTAGAAATTGGATTTGGAGAAAAACCGTATGGAGAGAAACAGATTATGCACTTGGAAGCGGATATTAGTGAATTAACTAGAGATACGGGGTTTCAGACAAAATATAGCTTTGAAGAAGGAATTGAAAAAACCATTCAGTGGTATCAAAAATAAAAAAGTGTCAAACCTTGATAAGATATGGGAGTGAAAGTATGGAAAAAAAAGAACAGATAAAAAATCAAATTATCCAGTTGACGAAAGAATACTATCAAGAAAATTTTCAACAGGAAAAGCAGTATAAAAAAGGGGAAAGAATCAATTATGCAGGGCGTGTTTTTGATGAAGAAGAACTTTGCAATTTAGTAGATGCATCATTAGAATTTTGGCTAACATCAGGACACTATACTCAGGAATTTGAAGAAAAATTATCTCAGTATCTGAATATAAAATATTGTTCTTTAGTAAATTCAGGTTCTTCAGCAAATTTACTTGCATTTATGGCATTGACTTCGCCTAAATTAGGAGAACGAAGAATTAAAAAGGGAGATGAAATCATTACGGTGGCGGCAGGATTTCCAACTACAATTGCACCAATTATTCAATTTGGGGCAATTCCGGTTTTTCTAGATGTGACCATTCCAGAATATAATCTAGATGTTTCCCAATTGGAAAATGCGTTAACAGAGAAAACAAAAGCAGTCATGATTGCACATACATTGGGAAATCCATTTAATTTGGAATATATTCGTAAATTTTGTGATGACCATGGACTTTGGCTAGTGGAAGATAATTGTGATGCACTTGGTTCTGAGTACTGCTATCATGGAGTATGGAAAAAAACAGGAACTATGGGACATATTGGAACTTCTAGTTTTTATCCTCCACATCATATGACAATGGGAGAAGGTGGAGCAGTTTACACAGATGATATTACATTACACCATATTATCAATTCGTTCCGAGATTGGGGCAGAGACTGCTGGTGCAAATCCGGAGTAGATGGAACATGCAACCAACGCTTCAGCCATCAATTTGGAGAGCTACCCATGGGTTATGATCATAAATATGTGTATTCTCATTTTGGATATAATTTAAAAGCAACAGATATGCAGGCAGCCATTGGCTGTGCACAAATAAAAAAACTAGATTCCTTTACAAGATTACGCAGAGAGCATTTTAATTTATTAAAAGACAAACTAAAAAAGGCAGAGGAGTATATTATTTTGCCGGAATCGGTGGAGCAATCTAATCCAAGCTGGTTTGGATTTTTAATGACGGTAAAGGAAAGTGCACCATTTACAAGAGATGAGATAACAGCATATTTGGAAAAAAAGAAAATACAGACCAGAAATTTATTTGCTGGCAATATTATAAAACATCCATGCTTTGATGAGATGCGAAAAGAGAATCGTGGTTTTAGGGTAGTAGGTAATTTGAAAAATACAGACATCATCATGGAATCTTCTTTTTGGATTGGTGTCTATCCAGAAATGTATCTTGAAAAAATTGAATATATGGTGGAAACAATACTTGAATTTGTGGAATGTCAAAAAAGATAAGAAAGCAGGGAGGAAAAACTAGATGATAAACCAGATGATAAATCAGGAATTTTGGAGGGGTAAAAAAGTATTAATTACAGGTCATACCGGATTTAAAGGTTCGTGGTTATCTATTTGGCTATGTGAATTAGGAGCGGAAGTGATTGGATATGGACTAGATCCCTATACCGAAAAAGATAATTTTGTTTTAAGTAATGTGGGAGCGAGAATCATTGATATACGTGGTGATATACGAGATAGAGCAGCTTTGCAAGAAGTATTTAATCAATATCAGCCGGAGATTGTATTTCATATGGCAGCGCAGCCACTGGTCAGATTATCTTATGAAGAACCTTACGTAACCTATGAAACAAATGTAATGGGAACACTAAATGTGCTAGAGTGTGTGAGAGCAGCCCACAGTACTAGAGTGGGAATCATGATTACAACAGACAAATGCTATGAAAATAAAGAGCAAATATGGGGATACCGTGAAAGTGATCCCTTTGGTGGATACGACCCTTATAGTGCAAGTAAGGCATGTGCAGAAATTCTGATTGCTTCCTATCGAAATTCTTTTTTAAACCTAGAACAATATCAAACACATGGAACAGCAATTGCCAGTGTTAGAGCAGGTAATGTAATTGGTGGCGGTGATTGGTCAAAAGACCGGATTATACCCGATTGTATCCGGGCATTAGAAGCAAAAGAACCTATCAAAATACGAAATCCAAAATCAATTAGACCTTGGCAGCATGTTTTGGAACCATTATATGGTTATTTAATGCTCGGAGAAAAACTGTATGAAAATCCACTGGAATATTCAGGAGGATGGAATTTTGGACCGGAAGATAAAAGTTTTATCACGGTCTGGAATATGGCAGAAAAAATAATAAAATATTATGGAACAGGCTCGCTGGTAGAAACAGTGAGTGCTCAGGCACCTCATGAAGCTAATTTACTGTTCTTAGATATTACAAAAGCAAAACAAAAATTGGGCTGGTATCCTAGATTAAGTGTAGAAAAAGCAATTCAATTAACAGTGCAATGGTATTTACAATATAGCACAAAAGATACCTATAGTATCTGTCAACAGCAAATACAAGATTTTCTCTCAAATCTTTCTAAAGTTTCTTCCCAAATAACCGATAAATAGATTAGACAGTAAAATAAATAGAAATTCAGTAGCGTATTTATAGAAAGGAGATGCCCATATGCGTGTAGAAGCATATAATCAAGTTGCACAGATATATAACACATCCAAGACTGGAAAGATGAAAAGTACTGAGCGTACAGGACGACGCGATGAAGTACAGATTTCACAGGCAGGCAGGGATTATCAAGTTGCAAAACAAGCAGTGGCAGAGACCTCCGATATCAGGGAAGATAAGGTTGCTCAGTTGAAGTTGTCAATGGAATCAGGTAATTATAAGGTAACATCCCAAGAATTTGCAAGTAAGTTAATTCAAAAATACAATGCATATTTGTAGAAATGAGGTTTTTGAGTGGCTAGTTTAATGGAAAATTTCATGGAAATATTGGAATGTGAGAATGAGGAATATGAACGTCTTACCCAGCTGTCCCTAGATAAAAGGCAGATTATCATAGATGGGAATGTTCCGGCATTGGAGGATATCACCAACCATGAACAAAAAATTGCAGGAAATTTAAAGAATTTAGAAAACAAAAGAGAAGAAGTTATCAACGATATGGCTATCGTACTTAGTAAAGAACCTAAAGACTTAACGGTTACTAATATGATAGCATTTTTAAATAAACAGCCCAAAGAGCAGGAACGGCTCACTAAGATTCGGACTAATCTGCAAGAAACCATGAAGCAGATGATGGATATTAATAGTCAAAACGAGATATTGCTGAATCAGGCAATGGAAATGGTAGAATTTGACCTTACACTGTTTAGAAGCATGCGTCAGGCACCTACCACAGCCAATTACGACAGGAGAGCCAATAATACAGGAGAAGTGCTTGGAATCGGTGGCTTTGATACAAAACAGTAGAAATTAAGGAGAAAAAACCATGGCAAATGGAATGGGAAGTCTTTATATTGGAGCATCCGGTTTACAAAGCAGTCAGAATGCATTAAATACCACAGCCAATA
Source organism: Lachnospiraceae bacterium (assembly GCA_036653135.1). Taxonomy (GTDB): domain Bacteria; phylum Bacillota; class Clostridia; order Lachnospirales; family Lachnospiraceae; genus Petralouisia. The sequence goes on along the minus strand of JAVVUO010000008.1, from coordinate 50,981 downwards.
ATCTTGCAAATGTGGATACCAAAGGATACGTAAGACAGCAGGTACTTTTTGGGGATCGTGATTATACTACTTTTGGCAACTCGATGGCTGGAATTAGCAAACAGCAGGCGGGGTTGGGAGTAAGCATTGCAGATGTTGCTCATACAAGAGACTATTTTTTAGATAAATATTATCGGAGTGAATCCGGAAGACAGGCATTTTATGAAGCAAACAATCATGCAATTGATGAGATACAGACAGCATTTCAGGAGTTGTCTGGACAGACATTTCAAGATAGTATGAATGATTTTTGGGTTTCATTTCAAGAATTAGTAAAAGATCCATCTGCGGAGGTAAACCAGAATCTAGTTATTCAAAAAGCCGTGTTATTTTTGGAAGGCGCTCAGGGAATTCGTGGAAATATCAAAGATTACCAAGATAAAATCAATATTAAAGTAACAGAATCTATTGATAAAATCAATGAATTGGGAACTAAAATCAGGGATTTAAACCTTGAGATTCAAAAAATCGAATCCGGTGGTGTAGAAACAGCGATGACATTGCGAGATGAAAGAGATAATGCACTAGATGAATTGTCCCAGCTTGCCAAGATAGAATTCAAGGAAGACAGTGATGGTACGGTAAAAGTAAAATTGGAAGGTGTTAGTTTTGTAGATGAGGTAAATGTCTATAAAATGGAAGGTCTTAGAGATCCAATAACGGAATTTGTCAATCCCATTTGGCCGCATTTATCCGATATGGATCGTGAGCAGTATACTAATGTATTTGACTTTGGAGTGAAGATATCCAGTGAATTAAATACAGACATTGGGAAATTAAAAGGTTTGATTCTCTCTAGAGGAGACCATGTAGCAGATTACAGAGATATTGAAGGACTTACCGCAGAACAATATAATGCTCAGGCAGGAATGTCAGTAATGCTTTCTTCCGGTGCAGAGTTTGACCAATTAGTTCACAAACTGGTAACTTCTTTAAACGACATATTAAGTCCTACAGTTACCACGACCTTTACCGGAACAGACGGTACCGTTTACTCCAATGTAAAGGTATGGGATGAAGTAAACGGACCCATTGGAGCAGATGGACAAAAACCAGGACGTGAATTATTTGTAAGAAGAGGTTGTGAACGCTATACTCAGGTAAGCGGTTTAGATGCACAGGGAAATCCAAAGACCTACTATGTATACAATGAAGAAGATACCACAGATACTTCTAAAATGTATACAACGTCAAGTATTGTAATCAATCAAGATTTACTGGAACAGGAAGCTAACCTGCCTCATTTAAAAGAAAATATGGAAATAGACCAGGATATGGCAAAAGCCTTAGTGAAAGTATGGTCCGATAAAGATTTATACTTAAACCCTAATGATAATAATCCATGTAATTTTGAAGGATATTATGAGAAACTTATTGATGAACTTGCAACAAAAGGCTCGGTATACAATAGCGTGTCAACGAGTCTTTCCGGAACGGTTAGTACTATTGAGAATCAAAGACAGCAGGTATTTGGCGTGTCTTCTGATGAAGAATTGACCAATATGATTAAATACCAAAATGCATACAATGCAGCAAGCCGTTACATTAATGTAATTTCAGAAATGTTAGAGCACGTTATTACACAACTTGGATAATGAGAATGAGGTGAACAGATGTCATCAACTTTTTTTGGTTTAACCGTTGCTGGGTCAGCTTTGTCCGCCTTTCAGGTGGCAGTGAATACTACAGCAAATAATATATCAAATGTAAAAACAAATGGATACACCAGACAGGAAGCGATTTTAAATGCAGCAGATGCTCTTAAGACCAACCAGAAGTATGGCACCGCAGGAACAGGGGTAGATGTAAGTGAAATCAGTCAGAAGCGCGATGCTTATTATGATGTAAGATATTGGGAAAATGCTGCAAAAGTAGGGCAATTTGATACCAAACTTTACTATATGAAGCAAATTGAAAATTATCTGGTAGACGATGATAGTGCCAAAGGATTTTCCACCATTATGAATGAAATGTTTACAGCAATGGAAACATTAAAAAATTCACCCTCTGATTTAGATGCAAGACAGCAGTTTATTAGTAAATCACAAAGTTTTGCAGCATTTTTTAACAGTTTTAGCACTGGCTTATCCCAAATTCAAGAAGATGCCAATAAGGAAATTGCAACACAGGTATCCAATATTAACTCCATATCCCAGAAAATTGCATTATTAAATAAGCAAATCAATGTGGTAGAACAGCAGGGAACCAATGCCAATGAATTAAGAGATCAAAGAGCATTGTTAATTGATGAACTTTCAGAACTGGTACCGGTAGAAGTAACAGAAACCAAAGTGAGCAACAGCAACAGTAGCAACCCCGACCTTTATACTGGCGCTACGGAATATGTAGTTAAAATTAATGGACAGACCTTGGTAGACACGTTTGAATACAATACATTGAAATGTACCGCAAGAGAAGAGAAAGTAAACCAGTCAGACTGCGATGGAATGTATGATATTACATGGGAAAAGACCAATGTAAAATATGCAGCAGCTAGTGGTGCGTCAACAGGGAGATTAAAGGCACTATTTGAAGTGCGTGATGGAAATAATGCAGAGGGATTTGGTGCAACCATAGAGTCCATTATAGCTGGAACAAACGGAGATGTTGTCACCTTAAAGAATCCTAGCATTACCCATATGAATAATATGACAATGCCCAATGAAGGTGTGATTACACTTGATAATCGTGAATATAAGTACAGTGGATATTCTTATGATGCAACCACTAAGACATATCAGTTTCAATTGGAAGAATCTTTATCCAATGATGAACGTACTTCTTTGGAAAATAAGAAAGCTGCAATTGGAAGTAATATTGATGCTATGGGAGTTCCTTATTACATGTCACAGGCGAATAGTTTTCTTCGTGAATTTGCAAAGCAGTTTAATGATATTCAAAAAGACGGCGTTACCTTAGAAGGCTTGCCAGGAGGTTCGTTTTTTGTGGCAAAGAGTTCGGTAGATGGAAGTGAATTTGACTTTAGCGATGATACAGGAACCGGCAGCATGAATACTGCCAATGATTATTACTACCTTCTTACCGCAGGTAATGTTTCCATTGCTAATCATGTAGTGAAGAACCCAGAGAATCTGGTAACCTTAACACAGGCAGAGCTGGATAATGGTGTGGAAAATCCATCTTTGGTAACCAAGATGTTAAAGTTGAAAAGTGATGTGAAAATGTTTCGAGGGGGCGGTGCCAATCAGTTTTTACAGTGTTTGATTAGTGATAGTTCCGTAGATACCCAAAAAACTAAATTATTTCTTAAAAATTACAGCAATATTTCAGAAAGTATTGTTCAAAAGCGGATGTCTATTTCCGGCGTAGATGAAGATGAAGAAGCATTAAACTTACTAAAATTCCAAAATGCATATAATCTTGCATCTAAAATGGTACAAACAATGTCGGAAATGTATGATCGTCTGATATTAGAAACCGGTGTATAAGGAGGATTACAGATGAGAGTTACCAACAGCATGATTAATCACAATAGTATGAGTAACATGAATGCCAATAAAGTTCTAGTCAATGAGTTAAATAATCAAATGACCAGTCAAAAAAAGATTTCAAGACCATCCGAAGACCCAGTAGTTGCCATTCGTGCCTTACGTTTACGAGGAAATCTCAATGAATTGAACCAATATTATGAAAAGAATATACCAGATGCAGAATCTTGGATGGAAGTGACAGAAGGGGCGCTCAATAGCATGAAAAGCATTTTAAGCACCATTCGAACCCAGTGTGTCAATGCAACCACCGGAACAATGAATCAAGAGGATCGTCAGGCAATTTTAAAGAATCTTCAGTCCCTGCGAAAACAAGTATACGCAGAAGGAAATGCAGACTACGCTGGAAGAACAGTATTTACTGGTTATAAGACCAATACAGCATTAACCTTTTCAACCGATGAACTGAACACCAAATATCAGGTAACAGAACCTCTTTCTTATGAAGATATCGAGGAAAATTCTTACTACAGTTATTCCGTAGTAGTTCCAGGAGACCGCACTCAGGTATTACCGGGCGTGGACTTAAATGCCATGCCAAAAGAAAGTGTGCATAAGAGAATACGTTTGTCTTATGAAAATATGGAAGCAGTTCAGGCAGATGATTTAAAATACAAGAATGCGGCAGGTACGTTGGTACCCCTTAGTGGATATAGTTACACAGACAGCACAGGTGCCACCCAACAGCCACAAATAACTACGAACTTGTCTTATGCGGACTGGAAGAAAGGGGGTTATCAGGTCGCAGATAATCAAGTGATTGTGCTAAAAGAAACCGGAGAAGTTATCTTAGGCAAGAATGTAGCATCACAAATTAGCTCTAATAAGATGGAATTGTCCGTAGACTATACAAAACAAGGATTTAGTGAAGGAGAACTTCGCCCAGAGCATTATTTTGACTGCAAGAATATCACAGACCCCAATAATACAATTTCCTATACAAAAGAAAATCAGGAATTAGAATATACGGTATCCTTTAATCAAACACTAATTGTGAATACACAAGCTTCCGATGTATTTGATACCTCTATAGGCAGAGATGTGGACGAATTAACCAACTCGGTGGAAAATTCCATTGCGGCTCATAAAAAAGTGGATTCCATTAAGGCTATGATGAAAGAAAGCCAATATTCAGACCCAGCGGCACAAGAAGCATTGTCCCAATGGCTGAAAGCTGCAGAAAAAGAAGTTTCTTATGCAGATGATAATATGGAAAAAGTGTATTCCCAAGGAATCACTGCCTTTGACGGTTATCTAAAAAAGGTCACCTTAGCAAATACGGACCTAGGAAGCCGGGGAGACCGATTGAAATTAACGAAAAACAGAATGTCCAATCAGCAGGCTACATTTGAAGAATTAAAGTCCAAGAACGAGGATAAGGAATTATCGGATATTATTATTGAATATACTTCTGCTCATACTGCATATCAGGCATCTATGCAAGCATCAGCAAAAGCCAATTCCCAAACATTATTAAGCTACCTATAAAATTAATCATAAATATGGAGGAGAATCAGATGCAGATAAATACAAGATTATTTGGAGAAATTGAAATTGAAAAAGAAAAAATAATCTGTTTTGAAAATGGAATCATCGGATTTCCAGAATGCAGAAATTTTATACTAATCTTTGATGAAGCGGAGGATGGAACTAAAAAAAGTATTTGCTGGCTTCAATCCATAGAAGAGCCAGAGCTGGCACTTACTGTAATTGATCCATTATTGATTAAACCAGATTACGCTCCGAAAGTAGAAGATGCATTTCTGAAAAATTTAGGAGAATTTACACCGGATACCACCTATGTGCTGGTAACGGTAACCGTTCCTAAAGATATTAAGAAATTAAGTGCAAACCTCAAGGCTCCCATTGTTATTAATACCGTTTCACGAAGAGCAAGACAGTTGATTGTGGAAGAAAATGTTCCAGTAAAGTATATGATATACGAATTATTGCAGTCACAAAAAGAAACAGGAGGTGAGTAGGATGCTGGCATTAACCAGAAAAAAGGGCGAATCTATTATTATTAATGACAACATTGAAATTAGTATTCTGGAAATGCGGGGAGATCAGGTGAAGCTTGGAATCAGTGCACCCAGAGAAATTCCTATTTACCGCAAAGAAGTATATCTTCAGATTGAAGAAGAAAATAAGGCAGCTGTAACAGTGGATAGTTTGGAAGCTTTAAAAAATATTTTCTAAAGTTGTAAATTATTATGTTAAAATACCGATATCTAAATTGACGAAGCTTATCATAACCAAGGAGTATCACATTGCCCCATTCAATAAGGGAAAATGTTAAGTTCTATCACACGGAGGTGATTTGAAATGGCAATAGAAGCAATGAATACAGCCGGAGTGTCTTATCAAGGAAGTAATCAGGAACCGGCAGGGAAAGCAGTAAAAGAAACAAAAGAAGCAAAAGAGATGCCACAAAAAGAAGTAACGATTAGTAAGCCAGTGGAAAACAAGAAATCGGTATTTACAGCACTAGAATCAGAAGAAAATGAGAAGAAACCGGAAGAAAAAGCAACTCAGGCACCTTCAGAATCATTAAAAAAGGCAGTAGATGAGATTAACAAGAAAGCAAAAAACTCGGAAGCTGTGTTTGGAATTCATGATGCAACCAATCATGTTACAATTAAAATTATAAATAGAGAAACCAAAGAAGTGATGAAAGAGTATCCACCAGAGAAGACTTTGGATATGATAGCAAAAGTATGGGAATTAGCTGGACTTTTGGTGGATGAGAAGAGATAGGAGGAAGACAGATGGCAATTAGAGTATCGGGCTTAGTATCGGGACTGGATACAGATTCTCTTGTAAAAGAACTGGTGTCAGCATATAGTTTTAAAAAAGAAAAATATGTTAAGTCACAGACCAAGTTAGATTGGAAGATGGATGCTTGGAAGGACATGAATACAAAGATTTATAATTTGTACAATAAAACTTTAGGTAAGATGAAGTACAGCAGTGCCTATAATAAAAAGACAACGACATGTTCTGATTCTACCAAAGCAACCATTACAGCCAGCAATACAGCAGCCAATGGAACACAAAAACTTACGGTAGATCAGGTGGCATCCACAGGATATATTACCGGTGCAACACTGCCGAAGGGAACAAAGAGCAGTACCACACTAGGAAGCCTTGGACTTACTGGAGATGGAAATATAGCAGTAACAGTAGGTGGTGGAACTAAGAACATTGCAGTGAAAGCGGATATGACCATTGGCCAGTTTACCAATGCATTAAAAGACGCAGGAGTATCGGCAAATTATGATGAGGCAAATCAACGTTTATTCATCAGTGCCAAGGAAAGCGGTGCAGAAAATGATTTTGCATTAACGGCAACGGACAGCAATGGTGTTACAGCACTTCAGAATCTGGGTGTATATGTAAAGTCAGAAGCTAATACCCAAGCGTATAAAGACTGGGAAGCTTATGCGGTGAAGAATGCAGATGGAAGTATTAATGTCACAGATACAAGAACGAAGTTTGAGACAATTCTAAATAATATTGGCAATTACCAAGGGGATAACAGCGTTGTTGGAAGTATTGCATATTTAGAAGCACAGAATGCAAAATTAAAGACAGAATCAACGGTGCTGCAGGATAAGCACAATTATGCAACAAAGTATAAAGAGAATAAGACGGTTATGAATGATTTAGTTGGAAAGACCTTTACTTTAGCAGATGGTACGACCAAGACGCTGTCACAGACCGATGTAGATGAATTTGAATCACTGGCAAGCCAGAAAGAAACAGATTTAGATGACACGGAAAAGCAGAAGTTGACAGAGTGGAAGAATACCTTGGGATTGACCGGCAGTGAAGAGGACACCAAAATTTGGAATGAAATGAGGGACAATGCCCGTGCAGTAGCGGAGTATGAGGCAGTACCTGAAAATACAGCATCTAAGGACGAAGTACAGTTAGCATTTGCAGTAGGTAAGATAGATGAAAAGATCACAGAAATCACAGGTCAAATCAATACAAAGACGACAGCAATAGCAGCAAATACAACTGAGATTGCAGACAAAAAAGCATACATAGAAAAGAATGCATTACTAACGGGCGCAGCTCCAGCAGATGGTACTGGCACAGATACCACCAGCAGAGTAGATACCTTAATGGGCAAACTGAATTTTGCAGTAGATCAGTTGGCAAATGGCAGTTACAGCCCTGGAGGAATGCGCGTAGATGGAAAAGATGCAGAGATTACGTTAAATGGAGCTAAGTTTCAATCCGCATCTAACAATATCACAGTAAATGGAATTACCATTACCGCATTGCAAAAAACAGCACCGGGAGAAGAAATTTCTATTACAACAACAACCAATACGCAAGATGTTTATGATACTATTAAAAGTTTTCTCACAGAGTATAATGCATTGGCAAAGGAAATGGATCAAAAGTACAATGCAGCGTCTGCAAAAGGGTATGAACCACTAACCAATGACGAAAAGGACGCGATGTCAGATACAGAAGTAGAGCAGTGGGAGAAGAAAATCAAAGACTCACTCTTTCGCCGTGACGATACGCTATCATCTGTCATGACAAGTATGTCCAGTGCTATGTCTAAGAGCTTTAAACTAAGTGATGGAAAAACTTACAGCTTAGCAAGTTTTGGAATTAAAACACAAGGATATTTATCAGCAGCTGAAAATGAAGGAAATTGTTATCATATAGATGGAGACAGCAAAGATGATGTTTCTTCTGGTAATGATGACCAACTGTTGTCTGCAATTCAAAATAAACCAGAAATGGTAGAAGAATTTTTCAAAAACCTTACGGGAAATCTCTATGAGGATTTGGATGAGAAGATGAAAAGCAGCCGTCTGAATAGTATCTATAAGGTGTACAACGATAAAGTAATGCAGAAAGAATATGATGATTATTCAGCGACAATTAAAAAGTGGGAAGAAAAAGTATCAAGTATGGAAGATTATTATTATGATAAATTTTCTGCTATGGAAACCGCATTGTCTAAACTTCAAAATTCCAGCAGCTCCCTAAGCAGTATGCTGGGAACATCATAAAGAAAGAGCGTAAGGGAGGAAGAAACCTATGGTTGGCAGCCAAGGATATGCAGCATACAATAACAGTAAGGTTATGACAGCTTCTCCGGGAGAACTGACATTAATGTTATATGAAGGAGCCATTAAATTTTGTAATATAGCAATTGTGGCAATTGAAAAAAATGATATGGAAAAGGCTCATACGAATATAGTAAAAGTAGAAAATATTATAGAAGAATTTCGTGCCACACTGAATCACGATTATGGGGTGGCAGAAGATTTTGAAAAGGTATATGTATATATTTATGAACGATTAGTTACCGCAAATTTAAAAAAAGATGCAGAAATATTAGAAGAAGTATTAGAGCATTTAAGAGCTATGCGTGATACATGGAAAGAAGTTATGAACCGCACCAGAAAATAGAAATAAGGACTAGGACTATTGCGTATCAATTGTAATAGTCCTTTCTCCGTATTTTAAGGAGGAGATGATGTGATGCAGGAAAAAGAATATATTGCCATATTAAGCCAAAGTTTGGAAAAAAAGGTGGAACTTTTAGATTTGATTATGGAAAAGAATAAAGAACAACGGATTTTATTTACAGATGAAACTACGCTGCCAGAAGACTTAGAAGAAAATATGCAGGAAAAGAGTAAACTGGTAGAACAGTTGGAACAATTAGATGATGGATTTGAACAAACGTATGACAGAGTTCGGGAAGTTTTAAGTGTGAACAAGAGCCAGTACAAAGAAGAGATTACCGAAATGCAGAATTCCATTCGGGCGATTACAGAAAAAATGGCTAATATCAGAACACAGGAAATCCGAAACCGAGATTTGGCAGCACAACGGTTTTCCTCTGTAAAGAAACAGATTCGGCAGGTACGAACCAGTAATAAAGTAGCAAGCCAGTATTATAAAAATATGGAGAAAATCAATGTAGTGGATTCCCAATTTGTAGATCACAAAAAGTAAATAGTAGCGAGGGGGGAGAAAAAATTCAGGCAGCAGAATCTAAGATTCGAGATAAGGATATGGCACAAGCAGCTTAATAAACGAAGGAATTTTGGAACTTTTAAAATAAAAGTGCACTAAAGTGTTAAGTATTAAATGAAATTGCCGATATAAGAAACAAGTACATAGTTACTTAAAGTTTCAATGGCATATCCGAAGGTGCGTACGACCGAAAGAAATGTCATAAACTAGACGATTGCAGCAAGGATGCTGCATTGAATTCAAGGAGGAAGAAAATATGGTAGTACAACACAATATTACAGCAATGAATACCAACAGACAATTAAACATCACAACAGGCGCTCAGTCAAAGTCAACAGAGAAATTATCATCTGGTTTCAGAATTAACCGTGCAGGTGATGATGCAGCAGGCTTAACAATTTCTGAAAAGATGAGATCTCAGGTTCGTGGATTGGATCAGGCATCTTCCAATGCACAGAATGGTATTTCTTTGATTCAGGTAGCTGAAGGTGCATTGAATGAAACACATTCTATTTTACAGAGAATGAATGAACTTGCTACACAGGCAGCAACAGATACCAATGCTACTGCAGACAGAACTGCTATCCAAAATGAAGTAAACCAGCTGACATCTGAGATTAACAGAATTCAGTCTACTACACAATTTAACACCATGAACTTATTAGATGGAAAATATTCCGATAAGAGTCTTCAGATTGGTTCTTTAAGTGGTCAAGCTATTACAATTTCTATTGAAAGCATGGCAGCATCTAATATTGGAGTAAGTGGTTTGGTAATGAGTTCATTTTCCGCTGCTGGTGGTTCCATGAGTGATATAGCAGGAGCTATTAGTAAAGTATCTACACAGCGTTCTTTATTAGGAGCATTACAGAACAGATTAGAGCATACCATCGCCAACTTAGATACTGCTTCTGAGAATACATCATCAGCAGAATCTCGTATCCGTGACGTTGATATGGCAAAAGAAATGGTTAATTACAGTAAGAATAATATCCTTTCACAGGCAGGACAGTCTATGTTAGCACAGGCTAATCAGTCTAATCAGGGTGTATTATCCTTATTACAGTAGTTTTTGATACCATAAGTGTGATAGAATAACAGTAAAAGCCGGCTTAGTAATAAGTCGGCTTTTACAATTAATTTAGAACTTCCAGAATCTGTTTTACACGATGTACATAAGTATGATGTTGTTCCATTTTATGGAATCCATTTGCAGCAATTTGCTGGCGTTCTTCTTCGTGAGAAAGATAATATGCAATCTTGTCCAACAAGTCCTGTTGGTTTTCATAATATACAAAATCTTCTCCCGGAACAAAATAATCCAAAAAGTCTTCTTGATAATTAGTTAGAAGGAAACCACCGGAACCTAAAATGTCCATGGCACGCAACGGAATACCGGTGTGGATACTGCGCAGGGTGATATTTAGGTTTATTTTACTATTGTAAAAGATAAAGGGCATGGTATTGTAATAATCTACAGTTCCCATAAACTGAGCATTTGGAATCGTACAGGCTGGCTTGTGTGTAAATAATTTTAATGGAAATTCCGTAGATACCTTATGCAACAGAGATTGCCGTTCCATGGAAGTTAGCTTTCTAGCAATAAAATAATTGGCATAGACAAAGGCGTCTGTTTCTACACCATCTGGCTGGGTATTATATTCGCAGGCTGCTTTCATATCTTTTAGAACGTTATCAGTCAATAATTCTTCTAGGAAAAAATATCCTTGGATTTCCAATTGTGCAGCCATAATACCTTCCAAATAGCCACGAGTAAAGTCAGGTAAATCTACCAGTCGGTCAAACAGATTGTGTTCTTCATTATAGAGAGAACCAATAAAAGAAACATCACAGGTACAAAAGGCCTTCTGTTCTGGCGTTGGAATCATGGAAGAAAGCCTGTTAGTGTCAGCAGCTAGTGGCAAATACCAAACCGTAGATATCCCAGAATTTTTCAATTCCAAATAGGTGGACTTGTCAAAGATAAAAATGTAATTGGTGGGATAGAGTACGGTATAAGAATACAAGGACACCAGTGGGCTGTCATAGGTATAGGCGACGTATTTTAAATTGTTCTCATGGCAGCATTCTGCTAAAATGGGAAAATAATTAAAGGAAAATACAAATAAATAATCTTTATTCTTACAGGAATTTCCAAAGGAACTTTCAAAATCAGCATCTCTTCTTTGATGAATGGCCTGATGATAAAATAAATCACAGGAAAATCCACAGGTTTCCAGGGCGTGAATCATATCTAGCTTGGCAAAGGATGGGCTGTCTAATACTAATACATTCATGTTGTTTTTTCCTCCTTGTGCAAAAAAGCAAGTGATATCATATCTAAAAGCCGCTCAGGATAATTATGATACTGTACTAATTTTTCATATCCATTGTGAGCAATTTCCATACGGTCGGATTCATGGGTTAGATAATAATCGCATTTGGAAAGTAAATCGTCTTCACTTTCATACACCACTAAATCAGTACCGATAGAAAAATAAGTAGGAAGTTCACTTTGAAAATTCGTAATCAAAAATCCTCCACAACCTAAAATATCAAAAATCCGAAGAGGAAGTCCTTCCCGAATAGATTTACTGGTGATGTTTAAATTGATTTTGCTGTTATGAAAAATTAAGGGCATTTGAGTTAACGTTGTGGCAAGCCCTAGACTTTTTACGGATAAATGAGCAGTATCACTTCCGGTATAAAGTCCAACCTGAAAATGTCTGCCTAAGGCATCTAATAAACGTGTGCGCTCCAAAGCACTCATTTTTCCATCTAAATACAGGCGGCACATTGCATTTTTATCGTTTTTTTGATAAGTATCCAAAGGGGTATAAAAGCCTGGAAGATGCGATTTGAATTCATCTACCACAGAATCTGGCAGAACTTCTTCCAAAAAATAGTAACCATAAATTTTCAACTGTGCCTCCATTAATCCAGTTAAATATCCGATTAAGTAGTCAGAAGCTTGCGTTAACCGATCGTAGGGGCATTTTTCAGTATAGAGAGAACCGACAAAAGCGATATCATGCTGATATTGTGCCTGAAGCTGTTTGGGAACAGATTGAATCACCTGATTCCAGCGTTTGGGATTGGAAGCCAAGGGCATGTGAAAAATGCAGGAAGGATTTATAGGAGAAAAAGTGCGGTACTGATCCTGATCAAAAAGGAATACACGATTCCAAGGATTCTTTAGGGTGTTGGAATACAAGTCCATCACCGGACTATCAACGGTCCAGCAAAGGTAACGGATTTTAAATACATTACAGACTTCTGAAATAACAGGGTAGTAATTAATGCTAAAAACAAAATCATAAGCAGCCAAAAACAGCTGGTCAGCAATTTTCTTTAAACGTTCTGTGGCAGATATATTTTTATTGGTAACCTCTATATCAAGCTGGGAAACTTCATTTCCAAGTTCTTGAAAGCCAGCAATAATGTCAGGCTCACAGATGCTGCCATATCGGTAAAATAGAATTTTCATAAGTACCTCTTTTATGGATTGGGGAATTGATTATTAACTATAAATATTATATACTATATGGATAAGTCCGACAAGAAAATTCAAAAGAGATTGGAAGGAAAAACAAATGTTGAATGGTAAGACAATATTAGTAACAGGTGGAACAGGTTCCTTTGGCACTCAATTTATTACATATGTATTGAAACATTATGAACCGAAAAAAATCATTGTATATTCCAGAGACGAATACAAACAATTTATTATGGCAAATAAATTTAAAAAATATGAAGAAAAAATGAGATTTTTTATTGGAGATGTAAGAGATAAAGAAAGACTTTACCGAGCGTTTGAGGGTGTAGATTATGTCGTTCATGCGGCTGCGCTAAAACAGGTTCCGGCATGTGAGTACAATCCCATGGAAGCAGTAAAGACAAATATTAATGGTGCTATGAATATTATAGATGCAGCACTAGATACGGGCGTCAAGCGTGTGGTGGCATTATCCACAGATAAGGCTGTGAATCCTATTAATCTTTATGGGGGAACCAAACTGGTTTCGGACAAGTTGTTTGTTGGTGCCAATGCGTATGCAGGTGAAAAGGATGTTTGTTTTTCTATTGTACGGTATGGCAATGTGGCTGGTAGCCGAGGCTCTGTAATTCCATTTTTTCGTAACATTGTAGAAAATGGCGGAACACAGCTTCCCATTACAGACTATCATATGACAAGATTTTGGATTAGCCTAGACCAAGGGGTTCAGCTTGTAATTAAAGCATTAACAGAAGCAAAAGGTGGAGAAACTTTTATTTCTAAGATTCCGTCTTTTAAAATCACTGATTTGGCACAGGCAATTCTGCCTGGATGTGAAATGCCGGAAGTTGGAATAAGGGAAGGGGAAAAACTCCACGAAATCATGGTAACTAGAGAAGATTCTCTTTCTACTTATGAATATGACAGGCACTTTATCGTATATCCTCATATGGATTGGTGGAATGATTCTAAAATTCAGCAGGGTGGAAAGAAAATTGAACCGGGATTTGAATACAGCTCCGGAACCAATGACTGGTGGTTAACTGTGGATGAAATCAGTGAGCTACTAAAAGAAGTAACAGAACATTAGAACGGAGTGTAGAACATGATTCAGTCAATGGCAATTATTACAGCAAGAGGTGGAAGCAAGCGGATTCCAAAGAAAAATTGTAAGGAATTTTGTGGAAAACCAATCATTGCTTATTCTATTCAAGCAGCATTGGATAGTGGAATATTTTCAGAAGTAATGGTGTCTACCGACGACATACAGATTAAGAAAATCGCATTAGAATATGGAGCCAGTGTTCCATTTTTAAGGTCACCAGATACTTCTGGTGATTATGCATCTACCGCAGAAGTATTGCAGGAAGTATTGTTAGAGTATAAGAAGCTTGGCAAGGAATTCACCTACTTGTGCTGCTTGTATCCCACAGCTCCATTTGTAACACCAGAGAAAATAAGAACAGCCATGGAGCTACTGCAAAAAGAGCAGGCAGATACGGTGCTGCCGGTGGTACCATTTTCCTTTCCACCTCAGAGAGCTTTGGTGATGAAAGACGGAAGAGCCAAGATTCTATTTCCTCAGGAATACCAGAAACGTTCCCAAGATTTAGAGTTGGAATATCATGATGCGGGACAATTCTATTGCTTTCAGACAGCGGCCTTTATCAAAACAGGAAAAGTAATTACAGATAATACAAGAACAATTGTCTTAGATGAAATGGAAGTGCAAGATATTGATAATGAGTCAGACTGGGCCTTGGCAGAGTTAAAGTATCAAAAACTGATAGAAAAGAGGTAGGAAGATGCCCAAAATACAAATAGGAAATCGTAGAATTCAAAAAGGGATGCCTGCCTATATCATTGCGGAGATGTCGGCAAATCATGGGGGCAGCAAGGAGCGAGCCAAGGAGATTATTCATAGAGCGAAAGAATCCGGAGCAGATTGTGTAAAAATACAGACGTATACGGCAGATACCATTACGATGAACTGCCATAATCAATATTTTCAAATTAAAGACGGGACATGGGAAGGCGATAATCTTTATTCCTTATATCAAAAAGCGTATACACCGTGGGAATGGCAGAAAGAATTAAAAGCAGAAGCAGATAAAATTGGAATTGATTTTCTTTCTACGCCCTTTGACATGAGTGCAGTGGATTTTTTAGAAGAACTGGAAGTAAATTGTTACAAAATAGCCTCTTTTGAACTAATTGATCTTCCATTGATTTCCTATGTTGCCTCCAAACAAAAACCTATCATTATGTCCACGGGAATGGGAACCTTATCCGAAATTGAAGATGCGGTAAATACAATTTTGGCACAGGGAAATAACAAGATTGCATTGTTAAAATGTGCCAGTGCTTATCCTGCTATTTCAGATGAAATGAATCTGGCAACTATGGCGAACATGGCCAAGACATTTCATGTGGTAACGGGACTTTCTGATCATTCTATGGGCTCTGTAGCAGCAGTTACAGCAGTGGCATTAGGGGGCAGTATTATTGAGAAACATTTTTGCCTTGATAGAAAAATCGAGAATCCAGATGCTTCTTTTTCTATGGAACCACAGGAATTTGCAGATATGGTACGAGATGTAAGAGCAGCGGAATGTGCGATAGGAAGTGTTAGCTATGGAGCAACAGCACAGGAACAAAAAAATTTAAAGTTTCGAAAGTCTATTTTTGTATCCAAGGATGTTAAAAAAGGAGAATGTATTACAGAGCAAAATATCAGAGTGATTCGTCCAGGGTATGGAATGCTGCCGAAATATTACCACACAGTATTGGGACAAAGGGCATTGGTGGATATGGAACGTGGAACACCTTTACGACCAGAATACATAGGACAAACGAAATGACAAAACAATATTTAAGAAAAGCACAAGAAATAGATGCAGATATTTTATATGAATGGGCAAACGAAGCAGAATGCAGAAAAAATTCTTTTTCTATGGAACCAATTGCATACGAAGAACATATCAGATGGCTGAAGCGAACCTTGCAGGATAAGAAAATACAACTTTATATTGGTATGTCAGGTGAGAACCCCATAGGTCAGATTCGCCTAAATATGAAGGAAAATACGACTGGGGAACGCTATGAGAATCAGGCAATCATATCTTATAGCATAGTAGCAAAGCAGCGCGGAAAAGGATTTGGAAGAATATTATTAGAACTGGCAGAAGAAAAACTAAAGGAAACAGCTCCTACAATAAAGAGGATGGTGGGGGAAGTGAAGAAAGACAATATCCCTTCGCAGAGAGCATTTGAAAAAAATGGATACGAAAAAAGAATAAAGGAAGATTGTTATGTGTATGTTAAGTTCATATGATAAAAAAAGGAAAAAGTGTTATGAATACATTAAAACCAATTCCTAAGAAAACATTATATATCAGAGCAGATGGGAATCAAACAATAGGTCTTGGACATCTCATGCGTGGTTTGTCCATTGCAGACGCACTGACAGAGCTGGGCGGGAGCACTGTTTTTCTGGTAGCAGACGCAGACAGTGAAGGCACTATATTAAAAAGAGGATATGAAGTGATTTCGCTACATAGCAATTGGAAAAATCTAGAAGAAGAATTAGAACAACTGATTTCTATCATAAGCAAAAGGCAGATAGAAAACTTACTGATAGACAGTTATTATGTGACGAAATTATATTTACAGAGGCTTTATCAACACACTAAGGTGACGTATTTAGATGACTTAAATCTTTTTATTTATCCTTGCCATACGCTCATTAATTATTCTTCTTATTATAAGAAATTTCATTACAACACCAACTATCCACAGACAAAATTATTATTGGGAACAGCATATGTGCCATTACAAAAAGCATATAGCAAGATGGGAAAGAAAGAAATAAACAAACAGGTGAAACAGGTACTGGTGCTAACAGGTGGAACGGATGAATATCACTTTGCACTGGGAATGGCGCAGCAGATAGTAAAGGTATCCGAACAAGAAAACCGTAGGTATGTGTTTATTTGCGGAAAATATAATAGGGATTTGAAACAACTGCAGCAGCTGCAAAAAGAATGTAAAAATATAATCTGTATTTCAAACACGGATAACATGTGGAATTATATGAAAAAGGCAGATGTTGCAGTTTCAGCAGGGGGAACCACCTTGTATGAACTTTGCACTGTTGGAACACCTACCATTTCCTATCTGTTGGCAGATAATCAGTATGAAAATGTAAAATCATTTGCAGCACAGGGCTTAATGTATGATGCAGGTGATATTCGCAAAGATAAAAATCAAGTCATTCAACAGATTTTATATCAAATTGATAAATTAGAGCAAAAACCAAAAGAACGCATGGAAATAGCAGAACGGATGCAGTGTTTGGTAGATGGACAGGGTGCACGACGGATTGCGCAGGAGATAACAGGAGTAGAGTAACCATGGAAGAAATTTATGCTTCGGAATATGTACTATTTAGTGAAGAAAAAATAACGTATAAAACAGAAACACTAATAGACTATGCCAAAGCCCATAATCTGTTAGTACTATGTATTAAGGAGAAGTGGAATGGACTAGAGTCACCGAACTTTATGGATATTTTACTGGATGAAACCTATAGTGATGGAATCCTCTTAGTAAAATCCACATTGCTCAAGCAGACGGGAACTATAAACCGAAAATTAAAGTCAAAGCAATTGTATGAATGGTTAATTCGGCTAAGCAAAATGGCAGAAGTAAAAATTCTAGAAGTGAAGCTCATTGAAACTTGGGTTCGTGAAAAGACAGGAAACCAAACAGAAGCAGCAAGCCAAACAGTGACAGAAAATCAAACAGAAGCAGCAAGCCAAACAGTGACAGAAAATCAAACAGAATCAGCAAGCCAAACAGTGACAGAAAATCAAACAGAAGTAGCAAACCAAGCAGTGACAGAAAACCAAACAGAAGTAGCAAGCCAAGCAGTGACAGAAAACCAAGCAGAAGCAGCAAACCAAACAGAAATAGACACAGAAAATCAGTGTCTGGAAGAACCAATGGAACCGCTAAAAACAGATTGCTATATCATTGGAAAATATAAAAAAGAATTATTGAAGTCCGGAAATTTCAATGGAGCAGTAGAGGAAATTCTTAAAGCAGCAGCAGTATTCCATATACAGGAGAAGATGACACAATGGTTGGAGCAAATGTTGTCAGAACAGGAAGAATATCATAAAATAGACCAGAATACCTGCCCGATTTTGCTCTATAAAGGAGATGCGGTCTGCTATAATATTTTAAATATATTTGCAGAAGAATTTGCAAAAGCACTGGAAAAAAAAGGACAGCGGATAGAAATATTTGATGTAGAAAAGGACGGAATTGGAGAAATTGTAAGGTATATAGGGCGGAGGTTCAAGGCTGTAATTGGCGTTCAGTCCTATGTTTTTTCAGTGAAGATGAAGAATGAAACAGAATATGTAAATAATTTAATTTTAGGGCCAAAGTACAATTTTGTATTTGACCACCCGCTGTGGATGAAACCTCATTTGGAATGTGACGTGAAGGACTATCATATTTTAGTACTGGATAAAAATTATAAAATATTCACGGAAAAATATTATCAAAAAGATGCAGTATTTTTTCCACCTGCTGGGATGTTTCCAAAGGAACGAGAAGAAAAAGAGAAAAAATATCGATTTTCTTTTGTGGGAACCTGGGGCAGCTATCGGGAGGAACTGAAAATCATAAGAGAACTGGATGATGGAAAACGTTTTCTGGCAAATCGTTTTCTCTTGATTATGAAAAAGAATCCCAATATGACAGCAGAAGAAGCGTTTCATCAAGGATTGAGTTATTATGGAATAGATGCGGAAGAAAAATTCATAAGTATCATGCATGAGTTTCGCAGAGTAGTATATTGTATGATTCATTATTATCGGGAGAAGACAGTTCGAACACTGCTAGATGCTGGAATTTCACTTGATGTATTTGGAGATAGCTGGGAGGGAGCACCTTTTTGCCAACATAAAAATTTGATTTGTCATCCATCAGTAACAGTGGAAGAAGGAATTGAAATTATGAGAGAATCGGAACTCACCTTAAATGTAATGTCCTGGCATAAGGCTGGGTTTACAGAGCGGATTGCCAATGGAATGCTGGGAAAAACAGTAGTGGTAACAGACAAGACGGATTATTTAATAGAGGAATTTGAAGATGGAAAGGATATTATTTTATTTGATTTGGAAGCTTTAGAAGAACTTCCGAATAGGGTAAAAGAAATTTTACAGAACAAAGAACAACAAAAACAGATAACAGAACGCGCATATCAAAAGGCAGTGGCACACCATACTTGGGGAAAACGTGCAGAGGATTTTTTAGAGTTGTTGGAATGCAAGGAGGAATATAAAAGTGTCAAATAAAAAAATAAGTGTTATTATTCCTTGCTATAATGTATCAAAATGGCTGCCCCAGTGCTTTTTATCCTTGGTGAATCAAACCATAGGAATAGAAAATCTGGAACTGATTTTTGTAAATGATGCTTCTACAGATAAAGGGAAAACCTTAGAATTATTAGAAGAAATGGAACATGCCTATCCCAAAGAAATTCTAGTGATTAACTTAGAAGAAAATATGCGTCAGGGTGGTGCGAGAAATATTGGCTTGACCTATGCAACGGGAGAATACATCGGATTTGTAGATGCCGATGACTGGGTGGAAACAACCTTGTTTGAAAGAGTATATGAAAAAGCCAAGGAAACGAATGCTGATATAGTACAGTTTTCTCATAAAATTTACGTAGATGGAGTGGGAGAATTACCAAACGGTGACGTGAGTAAGCCTTGTGTGATAGAAATTAAATCTGCTGCACAGCGGAAAAAAATGCTTATGGAAGAACGAATTACCTATGGCTGCTGGAACAAATTATACCGCAGAGCCATGATCGTAAAAGCTGGAGTAACTTATGCGGAGCATACCCCCTATGAAGAACCATTATTTGTGTATCCTTTGCTATTTTGTGGAACAACGTTTGTAGTAATTTCGGACAGACTCTATGATTATCGGCAGAATAGAGAGGGAACCATGCATCGTGATATGAAAGAAATAGAAACCTTGTATCAGCATGCACAAGTGCAGCTTGAGGTTTGGAATTTCATGAAAAAAACGGTATATTTTTTGGAATATCAAGAAGAAATAGAATTTTACTTTATGCATACCTATTTTTATGAAACACTATATTTTGCAAGACTTAGAGGACTTACCATTCCTTATGAAAGATACGAAATGATTGTAAAAGTCATCAAAAAGGAAGTACCAAAATGTCTTGAAAACCAATATTTGGAACAGGCACCTATCCAAAGAAAACTGCTGGAAAATATGGAACAAATTAGAAACCAACAATTATTGAATTCCTATATCAACAAGATGCCGGTTGAAAATGGAAAAGGACAACAAAATGAATGAAATAGAATATAAAAAAACAGAGCAGTGGGCCTTGGAGAAAGAAGAAGAAGAGCGCATATGGCAGGAATGCTGGGGAACAAAGTTATTGGAACTGGTAGAGGAACTAAATGTTTACATTCAAGAAGCAACCAAAGAAAGCAGAGCAAAGCTGTGCAGTATTTTACAAGATGAACAGTTTTTGGATCCCTATCGGGGTAACAATGTAATCACTGGAATGTATATGGTGGCGCAACTCTATCAAAAAGAAGAAATTCAGGGAGTTCAAATCACTATTTTAGATCAGGGAAATTCAGTGGAAGAGATTCTATCTTATATAGATCAACTTAGATTTATATTGTACCGTATTGATTTTGAAATAGATGACCAGTCAGAGGACGAATTAGTTTCCTTTTTAACAGAACATCATACCTCAACGCAAACGTTGGACTTTCTAATGTTCTCCCATGTGATGAGAAAGAAAACCATGATATTAAAATTAGAACATTTATTTAAAAGATACCATCTGTATTCTTATGAACTTACCATGCTAAATCATGCAATTTTAAATAATTTGGGAGGAGACAGATGATATGGATGAGAAAAAAATATGTTTTATTAGTTGTATCAATAGTAAAAGGTATGAGCAGGAACTGATGCGGTATTTCAAACATTTGAAGATACCAGATGGATATGAATTAGAGGTGCTGACGGTGTGGGAAGCAGCGTCCATGACTCAAGGATACAACGAAGCAATGAGAGAAAGCAACGCCAAATATAAAATATATTTACATCAAGATGTGTTTATTGTAAATTGCAATTTAATTCAGAATATATTAGAAATTTTTCAAGATAAAAGTATTGGAATGATTGGAGTGGTGGGAACATTAAAACTTCCGGAAAATGCGGTGATGTGGAACAATGAAAGGATAGGAAAATATTATGCACATTCTGCCTATTTTGCAGAAAAGAACATAGCAGGAGAGGTGCAGGGAGATTGGGAAACTGTGGAAGCTATAGATGGTCTATTGATGATAACACAATATGATATTCCTTGGAGAGAAGACTTATTTAAAAACTGGGACTTTTATGATGTATCTCAAAGTCAGGAATTCCATAACAGAGAATATAAAGTAGTGGTGCCCAACATGGAAGAACCTTGGTGTATCCATGATAAAGGATTCGTGGATATGAAAAATTATTATCAAAACAGAAGAATTTTTGTGGAAGAATACAAAAATGGAAGAAAGGCAGAACAAAAATGAAAATACCATACGGAAAACAGACCATAGAAGAGGACGATATTGCAGCGGTAGTAGAAACATTAAAATCTGATTATCTTACTACAGGACCTAAAATTGCGGAATTTGAACAGCTAGTTGCAGACTACACAGGTGCAAGGTATGCGGTAGCTATTTCCAATGGAACAGCAGCACTTCATGCAGCCTGTGCAGCAGCAGGAATCCAAAAGGGAGATGAAGTGATTGTATCTTCGGTTACCTTTGCAGCAAGTGCAAATTGTGTCTTATACTGTGGAGGAACTCCGGTATTTGCAGATATAGATCCAAGAACTTATAATATAGATGTTCACGATATTGTAAAAAAAATTACGAACAGAACAAAAGCAATTATAGCAGTACATTTGGCAGGACAACCATGTGATATGGATAAAATTCACAAAATAGCCCAAGAGCATCACCTTTTTGTAATTGAAGATGGCGCACATGCTTTGGGTTCTGAATATAAAGGAAAGAAGGTTGGAGGATTATCTCATATGACAACCTTTAGTTTTCATCCGGTTAAGCCAATTACCACCGGAGAGGGCGGAATGATTACCACCAATGAGGAAACACTTTACAAAAAATTATTGTTGTTTAGAAGTCATGGAATTACCAGAGAACAGGAGCAGATGACTCAAAAAAGCCAGGGCGGCTGGTATTACCAGCAGATAGACTTAGGATATAATTACCGCATTACTGATATTCAGTGTTCGCTAGGGTGCAGTCAAATGAAGAAACTAGACCGATTTTTGGAGAAAAGAAGAGCATTGGTAAAGCGATACAATGAGGCATTTGAAGAATGTGCAGATATTATAACACCCCATCAGTTAGCAGATACTAATAGTGGCTGGCATCTATACATCATACAGGTGCCACATCATAATAGAAAAGAAGTATTTGACAAATTACAAGCGGCTGGAATTGGAGTAAATGTGCATTACATACCCGTTTATATGCATCCTTATTATCGTGAACATGGATATGAAAACACCTGCTGTCAACAGGCAGAGGAATTGTATTCACATATGATAAGTTTGCCTTTGTATCCAGGACTTACCAAGGAACAGCAAAAATTCGTAATAAAAGAAGTAAAAGATGCAGTGAAGAAAGCAGGTGATTTTGATTCTTGAAAAAACGATTGTGTGATTTCATAAAAAGTAGGCATTCATAAAAAGTAGGAATTCATAAAAAGAGGATACAAAGATGATACGATTTTGTGACAAAGAGGTATATAGCGCAAATATCTGGGAACTTACAAGAGGAAAATTGATGATGCATTTCTGCCAGAAGGGGCATAACCTAGATATTATTATGGTATATGGAGCAGAAAATGAATGGAAAGGATTTGTTTCTTATGACTTGCTGCTGCAAAGAACCAGTATGGAAGTAGAAGATATTCTAGAAAGCAGATATATGATAAAAGGCGAAAATCTAATGGAACATGCACAGCAATTTTTTATGGAAAATCCGGAAGAAGTATGGCTGATTGTTTGTGACAAGAATAGACAGCCGGACTGCTTTCTATATAATGATATTAGAAGGAAAGCGGAGTATGGAGCACAAAATACGGCATTGGAAGTATTTGAAAAAGGGATTGAATTGCTAAGAATAGAAGAAGTTTATCCTCAGATGCAGGCAGCAGTTATCTATGACTGTAATGAGTGGGCAGACCGTTGGTATCGTATTTTGAAAAAAAGAAAAATACCGGTAAAGCTTGTAGGTGAAAAGTGGAAACTGCTGTATGAAGAAATGCCGCAGCTCACAGAACCATATCCAGATTACGCTATTATGAATATTTATGCAGAAGGCAGTAAATGTTTCATGGAGCAAAAGCAAAAAGATGGATACTATTTTAATGATGCAAGTAAAAACTTTTTGTTTTTGCGTCAATTAATGATAGCCAATTGTCGCAAACGTGTGGAACGGTTTCAAGAAGAACGAAAAGAACAGACATTTGTATGCAAAATACCAAGTTTTAGCAGTTTGGAATCATTTTCAGCGGAGGAGTATTTCAGATTTAAAAATATTATTCCGGATAATGAGGATATTAGAAACCGGTTGTCCGAGAAAGAATTGACGAAAGTGTACGGCATGTCCGTAGAAAAATATAAAAAAGAAAAGGAAAAACAATGGAAGCCGGCAAAGAAACTTTCGGGAATAAACAGTATGACGCAGGTAACAGAAGGAGCACATAGCATATATTTAATAGGACCTTGTATCGTAAGTGGAGTGGGTGCTTTGTGGAAGGATACTCTAATGGTTCAATTGCAGAAATTGGTAGAAGAAATGCAGTTAGATTATGGAGTAAAAGCAATTGTTTGTGAAGAAATAGATTACGAGCAATTGAATGAAATTCTTACCAATATCTCAATTACTTCAAAGGATATGATTATATTTATAGAACGTGCAGAAGAGGAAGAGATAGAAGGATATCAGATAGAAGAGGCAGACCTAGATTTGTTAGAGCTATATAACCATCGTCCCAAAGAAACTCCATGGTTCTTTGACTGCCCGATACATACCAATGCTCATGGAAATAAGGCAGTAGCAAAAGAAATTTTTGATAAGCTGATAGTTCCGTCTGCTAAAAATCTCAAGAACAAAAAAGAATATTATATTCAAAAAGGAAATTTGCTACCGGAAAAATACAAGGAAAATCTGAAATGCTATTTGCAGATGATTAAAAAACAAACAGCAGATATACCCAATTACAGCAAAATAGGAGCAATTGTAATGAACTGTAATCCGTTTACACTAGGACACCAATATTTGGTGGAATATGCATCTAAACAGGTGGATTATCTTTATCTCTTTGTGGTGCAGGAGAATCGCTCCGTGTTTCCATTTGAAGATAGAATCAAGTTGGTAGAAGCTGGTACAGCACAATATAAAAATGTAAGAGTATTTCCATCGGGAGAATTTATTTTATCATACCATACCCTGCCATCTTATTTTCAGAAGGAAGAATTACAAAACGTAGAGATAGATGCAACAGAAGATGTGGAATTGTTCTCTTGGTATATTGCACCGCCCCTGCACATCGGTGTACGATTTGCAGGGGAAGAGCCATTCGATAACGTTACAAATCAATATAACCGTACCATGGAACAAATACTCGTTAGACATGGAATTGAATTTGTAGAAATTCACAGGAAAGAACAAGCAGGAAAACCAATCAGTGCATCGTTGGTCAGAACATTGCTTACGGAAAAAAAGTGGGACGAAATCAGTAAATTGGTACCTCAAACTACATTGACATACCTAAAACAAGTAAAAAAGTAGATAATATTGAGGCAGTAGATGAAAGAGAAATGAAACAGGAACGGATTGCTCCAATGAAAACAGGTGGATACCTTATCTTTTTTAGATATGAAGCCGATATAATACCTATTAAATTAGAAAATCCACGGATGGAGGAAAAATAACATGATACAATATTGCAAAAAATGTTGCTTACCTAGCACAAAACCACACTTATCTTTTGATGAAGAAGGGGTCTGTAATGCTTGCAGGAACTATGAGAATCGCAAAGAAGTGGACTGGGACAGCCGTAAAAAGGAATTAAAAGAAATTTTGAACCGATATCGTTCTAAGGATGAAAATAACTGGGATTGTATTATTCCAGTGAGTGGAGGAAAAGACAGTACATTTCAGGTAATTACTATGCTGGAATTAGGTATGAATCCTTTGTGTGTAACTGCAACCACCTGTGATCTAACTCCAATTGGAAGAGAAAATATTGAAAATATCAAGCAAATGGGTGTAGATTACGTAGAAATCACCACCAATCGGGTAGTGCGTGCCAAGTTAAATCGAATTGGCCTAATGGAAGTGGGAGATATTTCCTGGCCGGAGCATGTGAGTATTTTTACGGTGCCGGTAAGAATGGCAGTTCACTTCAATGTTCCATTGATTATTTGGGGAGAGAATTCTCAGAATGAATACGGCGGTCCTGCAGCGGCAGCAGATAATAATATCTTAGACCGCAGATGGCTGGAAGAATTTGGAGGAATGTTAGGACTTCGTGTCAGTGATTTAATTGGTCAGGATGGAATTACTAAGAAAGATATGATTCCCTTTACTTATCCCACAGATGAGGAATTAAAACGCGTGGGAGTAACTGGAATTTTTTTAGGATACTATACTCCTTGGGAAGGACTAAACAATGTGATTGTAGCAAAAGCCCATGGATTTAAAAGCTGGGGTAAAGTAGTAGAGGGTGATGCAGATGATTATGAAAATTTAGACAATTATCAGGCAGGCATTCATGAATATTTTAAGTTTTTAAAATTTGGATTTGGCAGAGCTTCCGATCAGGTATCTATGCATATTCGAAGAGGAAGAATGACTAGAGAACAGGGAATGGAAATTGTAAAAAAACAAGACGGGGCATTTCGCTGGACATATTTGGACAAGCCTTTGAAGGATATTTTAGAACCCTTGGATATTTCTGTAGCAGAATTTGAGAAAATATGTGATGAATTTACCAATAAAAAATTGTTTTTAACAGATAAGAATGGAATGCTTATCAAAGATAAAAGAGGAAATTTGACTAAAAGCAATTACGATAATGTAAAAGAGGAAGCAGAATAGTATGAAAACAGTAGTGATTGATTACGGCATGGGAAATCTGCTATCTGTGCAGCGGGCATTTGAAAAGTGTGGCTCAGATGCTGTAATTATAGACAATCCACTCAGCTTACGTGAAGCAGAACATATTGTACTGCCGGGAGTGGGAGCATTTCCAGATGCAATGGGCAATCTTCAAAAAGGTGGATGGATTGAAGAGTTAAATCGTGCTGTATTGGAGAAGAAAATACCAATACTTGGAATTTGTCTTGGAATGCAGCTGTTGGCAGAAGAAGGATTTGAAGGAAAACCATGTAAAGGTCTGGGATTTATTTCGGGGCAGGTAGTACGACTAGAAGCCCAAGCAGAGGAAGAAAAAATTCCACATGTAGGGTGGAATGAGATAGAAAAGTGCAGTGATACACCATTACTAAATGGAATTATGAATGGAACAAATTACTATTTTGTGCATAGCTATCACTTTCAGACAGCAGCACAGTCAGATATTGCAGGAATGACACCATATTGTGGTGGATTTGTATCCGCTGTGGCAAAAGATAATATTTTAGGAACACAGTTTCATCCGGAAAAAAGCCAAAAAGCCGGATTTCGTTTAATTAAAAATTTTTTGGCTATGTAAGTGAGGACAGAAGATGTTAAAGGTAAGAATAATACCAACTTTGTTATATAAATCCGTAGGGCTGGTCAAGGGAGTGGGATTTGATTCTTGGCGCAGAGTGGATACCGTACTTCCGGCAATTAAGGTATACAATATGAGAGAAGTAGATGAATTGATTTTAGTAGATATTGAAGCCACAAAGGAAGGAAGAAATCCGGATTATGATGCTATTCGTGATTTTTCCAAGGAATGTTTTGTACCGTTTTGCGTTGGTGGAGGGATTCGCAGCCTAGAACAAATTCGCCAGTTATTAAGGGCAGGTGCGGACAAGGTGTCCATCAATAGTGCTGCATATGATAATATAGAATTGATTACCCAGGGCGCTAATCTATTTGGCTCACAATGTATCGTTGCAAGTATTGACTGCCGTAAGATAGGGGGAAGATATCACTGCTTTTCCCATAATGGCAAGACAGATACGGGATATCAATTGGAGGACTGGGTCAAAATAGTAGTAGAGGCAGGGGCAGGAGAAGTTTTATTAACTTCGGTGGAACGTGATGGAACCATGGAAGGGTATGATGTGGAAATGATAAAACGCGTAACAGAACTGGTATCTGTTCCGGTTATTGCATCTGGTGGTGCAGGCAATTATGAACATATGTATCAAGCAGTGAAGAACGGACATGCAGCAGCTGTGGCAGCGGCCAGTATTTTTCACTTTACGGAGCAAACCCCTAAGGAGGCCAAGGAATACTTAGGAGCAAGGGGGATTCCCATAAGAGACAGGTAACTATAAAACTGAGTTTTCTATGGATTAGTAAGAGGAGTAAAAAAGAAAAATGAGACATCCAAAGATAAGTGTAATTATTCCCTGCTACAACGTAGAGCGATACGTACAACAGTGTTTGGAATCGGTACTTTATCAGACGATAGGAATGGAGAACTTAGAAATAATAGCAATCAATGATGCATCTACAGATGGGACACTGGAAATCCTATTAGACTATGAAAAGCAAAATACAGAGCATATGACAGTCATTAATTTACCAAAAAATCAAAAACAAGGAACTGCTAGGAATATTGGAATGCAGTACGCAAAGGGAGATTACATTGGATTTGTGGATTCAGATGACTGGATAGAACCACAAATGTATGAAAAACTTTATGAAAAGGCGGTTTTATATGACTGTGATTTAGTATCTTGTGGATTACTGCGGGATTATACAGATGGAAGAAGCATGTCCTTTGGAGGAGAAATAGAAGGAGTAGTCAAACGGGATAAAAACGTATTAGAAGGAAATACACTCATAGAAACTCAAGAAGGAAGTATCGTAACAAAAATATTTAAAAAAAGTTTAATTTTAGACCATGAATTATGGTTTCCAGAAAAAATATATTATGAGGATAATTACTGGTATCCCATTGTACTGCTCTATATTAGAAACTATTATTTGATAAATCAATATTACTATCATTATCGGGAAAACTTAAATTCAACCCTAATGTTAGATGATGATGACCGGCTTTTTGACCGTTTGATCATAGAAAAAATGAAATTGAAAAAACTAGAAGAAATGAAAGTACGAGAACGTTTTTTTGATAGAATTGAAATAGATTTTATTCATATGTACTACACCAATACCTTAATATCGATAGCTAGGCATTTTAAAAAAATTCCATATAAGAGATTTTTGGATATTTGTGATGAAATAAGAGAAGAATGTCCAAACTATAAAATCAATCCATATTTGGAAACCCCTCGATTTAGAATAGACAAGATTATGATTCAAATGATTGAGATGAATTTAAGCCAGGAAGAACTGGAGCAAATTATTGAGGAATGGAAAAAAAGTGAAAGACTTTAAAAAAATTAGTAGGAATCTATTTGATTTCAGATAGAGTATATGCATAGACAAAAAAAGTGAAACTGTACGAGAATCAAAAAAACATCATCCAATTTTTGAAAATTTCTAGAAAAAATATAAAATAGATGTTAAGTATTAAATAAAGTTGCCGATATACAATGCAAGTACATAGTTACTTAAGTTTCAATGATATTTCCTAAGATGCGTACGGCTGAAGAAAATGTCATAAACTAAACGATTGCAGCAAGGATGCTGCATTGAATTCAAGGAGGAAGAAAATATGGTAGTACAACACAATATTACAGCAATGAATACCAACAGACAATTAAACATCACAACAGGCGCTCAGTCAAAATCAACAGAGAAATTATCATCTGGTTTCAGAATTAACCGTGCAGGTGATGATGCAGCAGGCTTAACAATTTCTGAAAAGATGAGATCTCAGGTTCGTGGATTGGATCAGGCATCTTCTAATGCACAGAATGGTATTTCTTTGATTCAGGTAGCTGAAGGTGCATTGAATGAAACACATTCTATTTTACAGAGAATGAATGAACTTGCTACACAGGCAGCAACAGATACCAATGCTACTGCAGACAGAACTGCTATCCAAAATGAAGTAAATCAGCTGGCATCTGAAATCAACAGAATTCAGTCCACCACACAGTTTAACACCATGAACTTGTTAGATGGAAGTTATTCATCTAAGAGTCTTCAAGTTGGTTCTTTAAGTGGACAGGCTATTGACATTACTATTAGCAATATGTCAGCAGGTTCTCTTTCAGTTGATGCTTTGAGCATGGATACTTTCACAAAAGCAGGAAGTGCTATGAGTGGAATTGCAAATGCAATTAGTAAAGTATCTACACAACGTTCTTTATTAGGAGCATTACAGAACAGATTAGAGCACACCATCGCCAACTTAGATACCGCTTCTGAGAATACATCATCAGCAGAATCTCGTATCCGTGACGTTGATATGGCAAAAGAAATGGTTAATTACAGTAAGAATAATATCCTTTCACAGGCAGGACAGTCTATGTTAGCACAGGCTAATCAGTCTAATCAGGGTGTATTATCCTTATTACAGTAAGTTTATATTGCTGTTATAGGGGTTGGCTTAGAAATAAGTCAACCCCTATATTCAATTTAAGCTTTATAAAATTGGTGGTATTGCATTGACATATTTGCCCCAGAAGGGAATACAGAATGAAACAAGAGCAGATCAACAAAATAGAAACAGAAGTAATGGAGGTATCATCACTTTTGTACTGTAATAAAGATCAGGAAGCATATGAAAGAGTTGGAAATATAATAAC
Source organism: Lachnospiraceae bacterium (assembly GCA_036653135.1). Lineage (GTDB taxonomy): Bacteria > Bacillota > Clostridia > Lachnospirales > Lachnospiraceae > Petralouisia. The sequence goes on along the minus strand of JAVVUO010000008.1, from coordinate 20,881 downwards.
ATCTTTACAACAAATCTGTATGGAATTGATTCAATTGGCTCAAAAAAACCAAGAATTACAGGAAATGAAGTTGGATGTTATCGCTGTAAATACCTTAAAACAGCTAGTAGAATGTTACAAATGGCAGGATATTTTAGGATTGGCAGACTGCCTGAGATATGAAATGTCAGAGTTGATTCATATCAATGTACAATTAGTGGGGTAAACAATGGATTATTTTGAAAAAAATATAAAATTATTTCAAAACAGTTATGTGGAAAAAATCAGAGAAAAAAGAAAAACTCTGTTAGAAGATAAAGAAATGATAGTAAGTAAAGATCAGTGCGAAGAGAGTATTTTTGGTATCAATAGAGCAGAACATTTATGGTACTTAAATAGTAAATATGATGCAAAAAAAGCAGCACGAGAATATGCCAAACGATATGAAAAAGAATCCGATTACAAAATATTTTTTGTATTCGGTTTGTCCGATGGGAAAGCCATACAGGAGCTACTAAAGATATGCAATAATACGAATCGTGTTGTTATTTATGAACCCAATGAAATCATATTTCTAAAATTAATGGAAACAGCAGCATTTGAAGAAATTTTAAAAGATGAAAAGGTGGCAATCATAGTATCAAATCTAATAGGTGACATGGAATCTGTGTTAACAGGGGAGATTTCCTACTTTCGCAGAAAATTAATGGAAGTTTGTATTTTACCAAATTATGATGTGCTTTATCCAGACGAGTGTGAAAAATATATGGATACCATTGTAAAAGTAAGTGAAAATGTAGTAATGTATAAGAACACCCATTTGTATTTTAATAAAATGATAGCTACTAACATGATTGGAAATGTATATGATATGCTGTTTCAATCTGATATTTACCAATTAAAACAGCAGTTTAACAAAATTGATTTCACTAGAATTCCAGCCATTATTGTTTCAGCAGGTCCATCTTTAGATAAGAATATTAAAGAGTTAAAGCAGGCAGAAGGAAAAGCGTTTATTATTGTGGTAGATGCAGCATTACGAAGTGTGGCAAGAGCAGGAATTCATTTTAATTTTGGAATTAGTGTAGATGGGGAGACACCATCTCGATTTTTTGAAGACCCGAATATAGAATATGTACCCCATGCAGTGGAGTTACATTCTAATGCACTAACCATGAAGGACATCAAGGGAACGCATTTTTACTTTAATGCATCATTTGGATGGTGCAGTATGATTATAGGAAATACATTAGATTATACAGTACCAGGACTTCCGGTAGGCGGTTCGGTATCTACAGATGCATTTGAATTGGTGCGGTATTTGGGATTTAAAACAATTATTTTAATTGGACAGGACTTGGCATTTACAGATGGAAAAGGTCATACAGAAACATTTCACGATAAGTGTGGAGAAAATGAAGAATTTGCTCAGCAGCATACAAGACGGTGGGTGGAAGATGCAGCAGGGAATCCGCTTCCCACAGACATTCAAATGGAATGGTATTTAAGATGGTTTGAAAAAGAATTTGAGAAATACGAGAAAGAACTTCGTATTATAGATGCAACAGAGGGTGGGGCTAAAATCAAAGGAACTATCATACAAACATTAAAGGAGACCATAGCACAAGAATGTAAGGAAGAAATAGACTTTGATGAATTAATTAAAAAAGCACCAAAGACATACAGTGAAGCAAATCGTAAGACAATTTCTAAAAATATTTTTGCATGGGCGGATAAAATAGAGCACCTAAGACAGACATTTTTGGATGGAATTCAAGAATACCAAAACATAAAGGAATCCTATGAAAATCATACGGTAGGTTCAGAAGAATTAAAAGAAATGGCGGAAAAACTAAAAAAATGGAATCGCATAGATCAAGAAGAAAATACCATGGAAATCTTGATGTATTATAATGCAAAAGTAGAATATGAAGTACAAGATACCATATGGGAACAAAAAGATTCAGATATTGGAGATATTACAGCAAAAGGAATTCAATTATTTGAAGGATATGTAAGGGCGCTTGATGAATTTGAAATAGATATGGAAAGACTGCTTTTATCAAAAATCCGAGAAATATAACAATAGAAAAAAATACTAGAAACCAGGAGGAACGTAGTCATGGAAGCAAACCGCAAAGAACAAATAGAAGCATTAGAGGCATTAAAAGAGTATAATATAAAAATGGTAAAGGCATTAGAGGAAGTACTAGAGGAATTAAAAGGAAATAGAAAAGAAGATACGGATGAATACCTAAATCAAATTCTGCAAGGAATTAATTGGGAATTGCAGGTTATTAATGGAACAATGGAAGCCCTCAATGAGCAGGAAGAGCAAATTTCTAAGACAGAATTAAATCAAATGATTCAACAGGTAAACGAAGCGTATCAAGAAAAAAATAATGAAAAAATGGCATTGGTAATAGAAGAACAATTACATCCGTTTTTTAAAGAATTAAATCAAAAAATACAGAAGGTATGTTAAAAAAGTTGAAAAATGAGGCTGATACCATGACAGATAAGGAATCTAACCAAGTGAATGAAATACTAAATCGTGCATTTGATTTAGAAGAGCAGGGGGATAGAGAAAAAGCAATTGCTCTTTTAGAAACAGAAAGGGAAGAGATAGAACAAAACTGGGAACTTGTTTTAGAACTTGGAAAAATGAAATTTCGAGAAGAAAAATATAGAGAAGCATTATTGGATTTTGTGGAATGTGTCAATCAAGGGAAAAGCCAAGAAGCCAATCATATCATAATAGAGTGCTATTACCAACCCAATGAAGCACAAATTCAGCAGACTTACCGAGAAAATAAAGTATTATTATCTAAGTATGAGTATTATTATGGAGATGAAATTGACACATACGATAATGATGAAAATCAATTGATCTGGCAAGATGATAAGATGATTGTACTATGGTGTTCCAACAACTATATTGTGATTTCTTTTGAAGTAAATCAGAAACGGGGAACAGATAAAAACCTTGAAATATTCATAAATAAATTTGATGTAGAAGAACTACTTTATGTGGAACAAAGTACATACGAAGAGAATCTCTTTAAAGAACCTATATATCTTTATTATGAACAAGCATTTTTCCTATTACTGCTACGCATGGAGGGAACCGAAAAGCTTTTGGAAAGTAAGCGTTTTGTATTTATCATAGGAGCCAAGGGAATTCAAAACATATGTGAAGATGACCAGCTATTACTGCCACAAAGCGTTTACACCACAGAAAATTCTATGGAATATTATAAAACTCTTTTTTCACCATATCTCGAAAAAAAGCAATGGGAATATAAGAAGTTAGAAACAGAGGTGGAAGAGTATTATAAAAACAAAAAGGCTCATAAAGCAGAAGATGCATATTCCATTTTATTTTGGGCTTGTCGTTTTACCACGGCAACACAATATCATGTGAGAGACTGTATGAAAGCAGCACAAGAGTTGGGAGTAAGGTGTAAGCTGTTACGTGAAAAATCAGATATTCATAGAATAACAAACATTTCATGTTATGAGGCATTGAATGAAATGAAACCAGATGCTATTTTCATGGTAGATCATGTTAGAACGGAATTTAAACTACCAAAGCAGTTGTTATGTATTACCTGGATACAAGATCCCTTAGAGACATTAATGAATCCGAAAACACCGAAACAATTAGGAGAAAAGGACATTATTTTAAGCCATTTCACTACATGGAAGAAGTTTTTCAAAGTAGGATATCAGAATTATTGTACGGTGTTAGATGCTCCTATTCCGGCAAATGATAAAATATATGAGCAGCATCAATTATCTCAGGAGGAAATAAAATGGTATCAGTGTGACATTTCTTTTGTATGTCATGCAGCAGATGATGAAAAATATTTAAAAAATTATATAAAACAAGTTGATCCACAAACGCAGTTATTGCTAAAAGCATTATTTCTAAATTATAAGTATATGGTATATCAAAATGGAATATTTTTTTATTCTCAGGAAGAATTTGTACAGTATATTGAAAAGTTTTTAGAAGAACTGGAGGCAGAAGGACTTCTAGGTACCGAAGCAATTAAAAGAGTAGCAGGCGATATGCAGTTATGGTACAATCAAAGAGTATTTCGCAGTGTCCTGGTAGACTGGCTGCTAGATGCAGGGTATCATAATATTAAACTGTGGGGAAATGATTGGTGTGAGAAAGAAAAATACAAAGAATTTGCCATGGGACCTGCTAAAAATGGAGAAACATTGTCTAAAATTTACCAAGCTTCCAAAATAAACATTGGAAATAACATCCTCACAACAGCGGCTGCACGAGTGTGGGAATGCATGCTTAGCGGAGGATTCTATTTAAGCAATTGGATACCGGAGGAAGCAGATATTACCGATATTAGAAAGATTGTAAAGTTTGGAGAAGAAGTAGATTTCTTTTGCAACAAGAAAGAATTTTTGGATAAAATAGCATATTATTTAAGCCATGAAGAAGAGCGGAAAAATATGATTGAAATAGGAAGAAAAGCAGCGTTGGAAAAGATGACTTATAAGAAATTGATGGAAAAGGTGGTCACGGTTCTAAAGGAGAAGTGCTAGGAATGAAAGATAAAATCAGAATGGATTCTCATAAATTACTATATCATCCCCAAGTAGTAAGTCAGTGGCTAAAAGGCGAAAATATATATCCGATTGAACTGGAAGTAGGACTTACCAATGCCTGTAATCACAGATGTATTTTTTGCGCAGTAGATTATACGGGATATCAGCCGGTCATGCTGGATGAGAAGATTTTACTGGATAATCTACAAGAGCTTGCCCCAAAAGGATTGAAAAGTATTATTTATGCAGGAGAGGGGGAGCCGTTATTACATAAAGAGGCTCCGGATATTATCAACAAGACAAAGAGCTATGGAATTGATACAGCTCTTTCTACAAATGGAGTACTGCTTACACCGGAAGTTTCGGCGGAATGCTTGAAATCATTAACCTGGATTCGGTTTAGCACTGCTGGAATAAAAGAGGAAACATTTCAAAAGATTCAAAGAGGAAAACCGGGGGATATTGACAAAGTACTGTATCATATGCAAGAAGCGGTAAAGGTCAAAAGAGACCAAAAAGCATCTACTACTATTGGTGTGCAACTATTACTTCTTCCAGATAATAAGAATGAAATTGTAGAGATGGCTAGGGAATTAAGAAAGATAGGGGTGGACTATTTTACAATAAAACCTTTTTCACAACATCCCCAAAGTCAGCAGATAATTCAAGTAGATTATTCTGAGCTGATTAGCTTGGAAAAAGAAGTAAAGGAACTGGAAACAGAGAAATTTCAGATTCATTTTCGTGGACATGCAATGGAAAAATTGTCCTGTCAACGTGGGTATCAGCAATGTCTAGCACTTCCCTTTATGGTGTATTTAGATGCAAAAGGGAATCTGTGGCCTTGTATTGTCTTTATGGGAAAAGAAGAATACAGTTATGGAAATCTAAATAATAGTTCCTTTGTACAGATTTGGGAAGGGGAACATCGAAAGAAAATAGTAGAAGATTTTATGCAGATGGATTTAGAGAAAAATTGCCGAGAAGTTTGTCGGTTGGATGAAATGAATCAATATCTAGATGAGCTGGTTCATCCTAGTGAACACGTTAATTTCATATAAGGCAGGGGTAGATAAAAGTGGATTTGAAATTGATAGCAAAAGAGATGAGAAAGTTAGAATTTAAGACAGCATATGGTGGCAAATCAGGGCATATTGCATCAGCAATGTCTATTACGGAAGTGTTGACAGCACTTTATTTTGGAGGTATTTTAAATTACCGTGAAATAGAACCGAAATGGAGAGAACGAGATCGGCTGATTATGAGCAAAGGGCATGGCAGCCTTGCTTTGTACAGTGCATTAAGTATGGCTGGATATTTTCCAAAAGAATTGTTGAAAACATTTTGTCAAGAAGGCTCTAAGTTAGGTGGGGAACCTAAATATGGGGATATTCCCGGAGTGGAAGCGACTACAGGTTCTTTGGGACACGGTTTATCTCTTGGATGCGGAATGGCAATGGCATTGAAGCTGGATGGTCTTTGTAGTAGAATATATGTAATTTTAGGTGACGGAGAATGTCAGGAAGGTTCTGTATGGGAGGCTGCCATGTCGGCTTCACATCAAAAACTGAATAATTTAACAGTGATTTTAGATAGCAATAAATTACAGGCAATGGGGACACTGGATGATATTTTATCTCTTACTCCGTTAAATGAAAAGTGGAAAAGTTTTGGATGGGAAGTTCAAGAAATAGATGGACATAACATAGAAGAAATTTGTGAAGTATTGAAAAAAGATAAAGAAAGTAAGGGAAAGAAACCAAGACTTATTATTGCAAACACAATAAAGGGAAAAGGAATTTCTTTTATGGAAAATGTACCAATCTGGCATTACAGAATGCCCAATGAAGAGGAACTAGAACTTGTGTTAAAGGAACTGGAGCTTTCAAAAGAGGAGCTGTTGGGATGAGAAATGCATATTTGGAAGAACTTTATAAAATAGCGTCAAAAGATAAACAAGTATTGTCCTTGGTGGCGGATAATGGAATGATTGTATATGATGATTTTAGGAAGGATATGCCAAATCAGTTTTTTAATTTTGGTATTTCAGAAGGACACATGGTGTCAGCAGCAGCAGGTATGGCATTGTGTGGAAAGATTCCTTTTTTGTATACAATTAGTTCTTTTTTAGCCTACCGTGCTTATGAATTTATTCGTGTAGATGTCTGCCTTCAAAACGCAAACGTTAAAATCATTGGAATTGGAACAGGTGTGTCTTATGGATATTTAGGACCCACACACCATACCACAGAGGATATTGGACTGTTGCGTGCACTTCCTAATCTCACGATATTTTCTCCCGGAAGTGATTATGAAGCAAGAGAGTCTGTACAAGCGGCATATCAAATACAAGGACCTGTGTATATTCGTTTGGGAAATGGAAGTCTGAAAGACAGTCAAGAGGAACATTGTCCCTTTTATCCGGGAAAAGGAAGAAGAATAAGAGATGGCAAGGATATGGCGGTCATAACAACCGGAGCAATCCTGCGAGAGGTAGAAAAAGCGGCAGAGATGTTGAGTGCAGACGGCATTGAAGTACAGGTAATCAGTATGCATACCTTAAAGCCTTTTGATGAGGATATTATAGAACAGGCAGCCAAGACGGGAACGATTGTTGTAGTAGAAGAGCATAATAGTACGGGAGGCTTGGCAGATGCGGTAGCAGGTGCAGTTGCGGTAAGGGGATTACAAACCAAATTCTTGAAAATTGGTTTAGCAGATTGTTTTGCAAAAGGTTATGGAAATGAAGACGAAGTTAGAAAACAAAATGGATTGAATGGGGAAGCTATTTATAAAAAAATAAGAGAAATTTAATCAAAGTTACGATAAATAGGAGCAAGTCATTTAACAATTAAAGTGAGAGGATTTCAAGATGGGAAAGTATATCACCAAAGAAGAATATCAGAACATAAGACCAAGGCTAAAACAGGAAAAGAAGAAAGTTATATTATGCCATGGAGTATTTGATTTGGTACATCCGGGGCATATCCTGCATTTTCAGGAAGCAAAAAATCAGGGGGATATTTTGGTGGTATCTATAACATCCTCAAAATATGTGAGGAAAGGGCCGGGAAGACCATATTTTGATGACGAGATGCGTGTAAAATTTTTAGAAGCCATAGAATGTATTGATTATGTTATGATATCAGAAAATGATACAGCGGCAGATATTATTGATGTAGTAGAGCCGACCTTATATGTAAAAGGAAGGGAATACGAAAAAGCAGAAGACGATATTACAGGAAAAATTGATGAAGAAGTGGAAGGAGTGCGTAGGCATGGAGGAGAGGTATATTATACATCTGGAGCAGTATTTAGCTCCACCAAATTAATTAATAACCTCATGCCGGTTTTCTCAGAAGAGATGAAAGAATATCTTCTAGACTTTGGAAACAGATACACGATGGACGATATTTTAAGGAATACAGAACAAATCCGTAAGCTCAAGATATTGGTAATTGGAGATGCCATCATTGATAAATACACGTATTGCAGTATTCAAGGATTAATGTCTAAGGATATGGGTTATTCTGCACGCTATCAAAAAGAAGAGGAATATCTTGGAGGAAGCTTTGCAGTTGCCAATCACCTTGCTTCCTTTTCACCAAACGTTACCATAACTTCCATTATTGGAAATGAGTCCGATATCCACAGCCGTCTTTTAAATGATATGAGTGATAAGATGCACTTGAATCTGGTTTATAGTCAAAGCTATCCCACGATTATCAAACAAAGATTTATTACCCAAAATGAAAAAAGAGAAGAATTTCATAAAGTTTTTTCTATCAATAATCTACCAAACCCTATGATTATTGATCAGGAATCCATGGATGTTTTTGTGGATAGATTGAAGAAAAAAATAGCAGAATACGATATGGTAGTAGTTTGCGATTTTGGACATGGTCTTATTACCAAAGAGGTAATGGAACTGGTACAAGAACAAGGAAAATTTCTGGCAGTAAACTGTCAGACAAATTCTTCTAATTATGGTTTAAATGTGATTACAAAATATCATAAAGCAGATGTATTTGCATTAGATCAAAAAGAATTAAAGCTGGCATATCCAGCATATGACATGAAAGAAGCAGAATCCTTACAGAGCCTTTCCAAACACTTAAAATGTGATGGATGGCTGACTAGAGGAGCGTTAGGTGCCTATGGAATATCCCAAATGCAGGTACAGGAATGTCCGGCATTTACCTTAAAGGTAAAAGATACCATAGGAGCAGGAGATGCTTTTTACGCCATTGCCAGTTTGTATCGAGCAGTAGGAGCGCCTATGGAACTTGGAACTTTTATGGGAAATATTGCAGGAGCACTGGCTGCTAATATTGTGGGAAACAAAGAGGCAGTGGATAAGATTAATGTATTGAAGTATGCATCTACGTTATTAAATATATAACAGGGAGGTTTTTGAAATGATAGCAGTAGTAACAGGAGGTTGTGGTTTTATTGGATCTCATATTGTAGACCGTTTATTAAAGGAAGGGTATGATGTACGGGTTATTGATAATTTTTCTACCGGAAGACCCGGTAATTTAGAACATCATAAAGACAATCCAAAACTAACCATTTATCAGAGAGATATCAGAAAAAAAGAAGAAATAGAGCCAGTCTTTGAAAATGCAGATTATGTCTTTCATATGGCGGCATTAGCCGATATTGTGCCTTCTATACAAAAACCAGAGGAATACTTTACATCTAATGTACTGGGAACCTTTTATGTATTGGAATGTGCAAAAAAAGCAGGAATTAAAAAACTGGTGTATGCAGCGTCTTCTTCTTGCTATGGAATTCCAAAAGAATATCCAACCAAAGAAACAGAAGCCATCAGACCACAATACCCTTATGCATTAACGAAACGATTAGGCGAAGAAACAGTACTTCATTGGGGACAAGTATATGATTTACCTGTGATTACCCTGCGCTTGTTTAATGTATATGGAACAAGATCTAGAACTTCCGGTACTTATGGAGCTGTATTTGGTGTATTTTTGGCACAGAAATTAGCTGGAGAACCATTTACCGTAGTAGGGACAGGAGAGCAAACTAGAGATTTCACCTATGTGACAGATGTGGCAGATGCTTTTTATACGGCGGCAATATCTGATATTGTAAATGAAACTTTTAACGTAGGAAGTGGTGGAACTTATTCCGTCAACCGTTTATGTGAATTACTTGGGGGCAATATCATACATATTCCAAAACGTCCGGGAGAACCAGACTGTACCTTTGCAAACACAGAAAAAATCGAACGGGCATTAGGGTGGAAAGCAAAAGTCACATTAGAAGAGGGTGTGGATAAAATCCTTGAAAATATTGAATATTGGAAAGAAGCACCGGTATGGTTACCGAATCATATTGAAGAAGAAACGAAGGATTGGTTTAAATATTTAGGAAAACAATAATTGATATGCAGCATTGTAGCGAGGTATCAAATAGTTAAGCAGTCACAGTGTTTCGGAGGGACAAATAGCATGTATACAGAATACCGTGATAAACTAATATCCTGTTTAGAAAATACCATATTATTTCAGGGAGATACAAGAGAAGAAATCAGTAGTTATGAGGAAATGATTTCTTCTCTTGTGTCACTTTTCTTGCAGGTAAAACAGGAAAAAAGACAGATTTTTTTTGTAGGAAATGGTGGAAGTGCAGGAATTGCCAGTCATATGACAGCAGATTTTATGAAGAACGGTGAAATTGGAACGTATAGTCTGTATGACAGCTCCATGCTAACTTGCATGGGAAATGATTATGGCTATGAGTTTATTTTTTCAAAACAGCTGGAACATATAGGAAAACCACGAGATTTATTGGTTGCTATCAGTAGTTCAGGTAATTCTCAAAATATGGTAAATGCAATTGGTACTGCAAGAGAAAAGAAGATGCGAGTGCTTACACTAAGCGGTTTTAGGGCGGATAATAAAATAAAAGCTATGGGAGATTTCAATCTATATGTTCCGGTGGAGCATTATGGCATGGTAGAATCCATACATACTTTGATTTTGCAGCAAGTTGTAGATGAAATTAAATAGAAAGCCTGTATTTTTTCTGGATAGGGACGGTGTGGTATCAGAAGAAAAGGGCTATGTTACCACACTGGAAGAATTTAAAATTTTCCCTTATACAAAAAAATGTATAGAAAAAATGCATGAAAAAGGGTATCTTGCCATTGTCATTACCAATCAGGCAGCAGTGCAGAAAGGAATTTTGTCGGAATCAGAACTTTTGAAAATGCATGAAAAACTTATCATAGAAACCGGCGTGGATGGAATTTATTATTGCCCCCACAGGGAAGAGGAACACTGCAACTGTAGAAAACCGGCAGTAGGTTTACTAGAAAAAGCGGTAAAGAACTGGGATATTGATTTAGAACATTCTTATATGATAGGAGATCGGGCAACTGATATTTTGCTGGGCGAAAAGATGAATCTCAAAACGATATTGCTGGAATCTGGATATGGAACAAAAAGATTAGAACAAGAGGTCATACCGGATAAAGTATATCGTGATTTATTAGAAGCAGTGGAAAAGTTAGTGATTTAGTATTGATGATATTTAACTTCAATATCATGCGTGTTCCTAAGATATCCTGATATTGAATGAGATAGTATTAATTACATAGTAATAATTAGATAGTAATAATTACATAGTAATAACTACATTACAGAGAAATGGAGCATTCAAATGAAAATATTATATTATACCTGGTCTGAAAATGCGCAGAATAATATGACGAATACATTAATGAAATTAGGACATCAGGTGACCAAGTGTCATATCCCATTTCAGGATTATGAAGAAGATCAAGAATTTAGGAATCAAATGGAGAAGATTTTAATTCAGCAGGAAAGTGATGCAATCTTTTCTTTTGATTATTTCCCACTGGTTGCCAAGGTGGCAAAACAACGAAAAATAAAATATATTTCATGGATATATGATTGTCCACATTGGTCCTTGTGTTCCCCAAGTGTCAAAAGTCCCTATAATTATATTTTCTTATTTGATCGTCAGCAGTACATGAAGCTTCTAGTCCTTCAGTTACCTCATATTTTTTACTTTCCATTGGCATCTAATACGGTGAACCTAGAAAAGCAGTTAGAAACCCTGCCAGAAAAAGAAGAGTATCAAAATGAAATTAGCTTTGTGGGAAGTTTATATGACAATAATAAGTATCGTCAGATTAATTTTTTGCCGGAATACCTTCGGGGCTATTTGGAAGGAATTATGGAAGCTCAATTAAGAATTTATGGTTATCATTTCATAGAGGAATTACTCACCCCTAATATTTTGACAGAATTGGAAAAATATGTAAAAATGAATATGGATTCTTCTTACTGTATAGAAAAAACAGAACTCTATGCAGATTTATTGGATACGGAAATTACATGCAAAGAACGAGTAAATATGTTAAAGGAATTGGCAAAATCCCATCAGGTCACATTATATACAGGATCTGATATGTCCCTTGTTCCTGGGGTTAGAAATGGTGGAATAGTATCCTATGATGAACAGCTGCCTTTGGTATATCAAAGGTCTAAAATTAATTTAAATATCACCCTGCGCTCGATTACAAGTGGAATGCCTGGGCGTATTTTTGATATTATGGGTTCTGGTGGATTCCTGTTATCTAATTATCAGCCGGAGCTGGCAGAAGTGTTTCAAGATGGGAAAGAACTGGTGCTTTATGAAAGTCAAGTGGACTTACTGGAGAAAGTATCTTATTATTTAGAACATGAAGAAGAGCGAAAAGAAATAGCATACCGTGGTTGGAAACGGATGCAGGAGGAATTTTCTTATCCTATGCGGGTCAAAAAAATGTTAGAATACTGTGAATGATTCCTAGGTATCATGTAAGCAAGGGCGAAAGGACAAACAAATGGAAGAAACGATATCAATTGTGTTGATTGTAAATGAGGAAGAAAAACTAGCAAAAGTTTGTTTAAAGATGATAAAACAGCTTTATCCTAAAATACCTGTTATTGTAGTAGATAATGGTTCTACAGATGGATTCGCAGATTGGTTATCCCAAGAGGAGTATGAATTTATTTATTTTGATGAGGGAAAACAAACGTATGGGAAAGTAATTAATACAGTGATAGAGCAGATGCAGCTGCAGGAAAAAATCTTGTTTATGGAGCCACGGTATATTTTAATTCCACAGGTATTGGAACGACTGCTAGATGTGCTAGACAAACATAGTGAAATAGGGATGGTTTCACCAAATTCTAACAGTTTGATACATTTGGAAAAAGAAGAGGAAGAAAATCTGCTTACTTACCAAGATTTAGAAAAAATAGCAGAAAAAGAAAAGGAAGAACAGATCTATTTTTCCTTAAAACTATTTCAGAGAATATTTTTGATAAGAAAAGAACTATTTACCAAAGTGGGAATGTTTGAAGAAAGGCTAGAAGAGGCGAACAATGCAGTAGCGGATTATGCACTTGAACTGATTCAAAAAGATGTGAAGCTGGCAATTTGCAAAAATGCTTACGTATTTGATATGAAACAAGGATACAGTGATGAAAGACATTCAAAACATGACCGGAATGTGCTAGTTCCAAAATGGGGAACAACCTATATTAACGTGATATACAATTCAGAACTATTGAGTGGCATTACCCATAATGCTCAGGAGGCATTTTCGGTACTAGAAGTAGGATGCGACTTAGGCGCCACCTTATTGGAAATTAAAAACAGATACCCCAATAGCCGCACTTACGGGCTAGAGATTAATCAACAAGCCGTTGCGGTAGCTAAACATATTGCCAACGTATGTACGGACAATATAGAGGAAAAAAACATTTCGTTTTCGGAAAAGTTTGATTATATTATATTTGGAGATGTACTAGAACATCTTCATCATCCAGAAGAGGTACTAGGCTATTGCAAAGAGCTGCTTAAGGACAATGGAACCATTATTGCAAGCATTCCAAACATAATGCATATTTCCGTGATGGAGCAGCTAATAAATGGAAAGTTTACATATCAGGATATGGGACTGCTAGATGAAACGCATATTCACTTCTTTACCTACTATGAGATGGAAGGGATGTTTCAACGTCAAGGATATCAAATAGAAGAAGTCGGAAGTGTTCAAATGAAATTAAGTGAATCTCAAAAGGAATTAAAACAAATTTTATCTGGATTATCAGAGAATACAAAAGATTTTATGTATAGTACCTATCAATATATTGTACGTGCAGTTAAAAAATAAAAAGAAGTTATTTTGAAAGCAGTAAGGAGTCAGGTATGAAATTGTTATTTTTTCAATGGCATTCTTTTATGAACAAAGGAATTGAAAAATCGCTGCAAAAATTAAATATAGAATATGAAGTATTTTTTTATCAATTTAGGGATTGGGAAAAAGATGACTTGTTTTGTAATAAATTAGATACAAAATTAAAATCCGGAAATTTTTCCACTGTTTTTTCTGTTAATTTTTCACCATTAATTTCTCAAATATGTGAACAAAAAGGTATCCCCTACATAGCTTGGGTATATGATGTTCCAATTCATATCAGAGAAGTATCTTCCATGAAAAACAGCTGTACCAAAATTTATTTGTTTGACCGTGGTCAGGTGGAGGAATATAACAAACAGGGCATACCAGTAAAATATATGCCTCTTGCAGTGGACGAAACAACATTTACTGTCTTACCTGCAAAGGACGAAACGGTACAATATAAAACAGATATTTCATTCGTTGGGAAATTATATCAGACGGAATATTTGAATTATAGTGCGCCTTTGAATCAATATCAAAGAGGATATTTAGAGGGTATTATCAGTGCCCAGATGAAAGTCTATGGGGGATATTTTATTCCGGAGCTGGTAACCAAAGAATTATTAGATGATTTGAATGTAAATTATAGAAAATCCTCCTCTGGAACTTTTGAAATGGGAAAAAAAGAACTGGAGTTCATGTTAGCATGTGAAGCAACAGGCAGAGAGCGATACTTAGCATTGGCAGTATTATCGGGACATCATCAGGTGGATTTATATTCTACGGAAAAAGATACTAGACTGACAAAAGTAACCCACAAAGGATATACCGATTATTACGACCAAATGCCTAAAATATTTCATCAAAGTAAGATAAACCTGAATATTTCCCTAAAGACAATTCGTACCGGAATTCCGTTACGTGTGTTGGATAGTGCAGGTTGTGGTGGATTTGTGATATCTAATTTTCAAGAAGAATTAGCAGAGCACTTTGTAATAGGAAAAGAATGCATATTATATGAAAATTTAGAAGATTTATGCCAAAAAGTTACCTACTATTTAGCACATGACCAACAGCGTATGCAGATTGCATTGGCAGGCAGGGAACGTGTACGGCGTGATTTTACCTTTGAAGATAGGATGAAACAGATGCTAAAAATATAAGCGATGAAGAGGAGAGAAGAATGGTGTTATCTGTTTGTATTATTACTAAAAACGAAGAAAAAAACATGGCAGCATGTCTTAAATCTTTATCCGGATATGGATTTGAAATAGTAGTGGTGGATACCGGTTCCACAGATCATACGGTACAGATTGCAGCACAATACACAGATAAATTATATGAATTTCCATGGCAGGATGATTTTGCAGCAGCCAAAAATTTTGCGTTGTCCAAAGCATCTAATGAATACGTCATGGTAATGGACAGCGATGAGTTTTTGGAACAAATAAGCAGTGAAAAATTACAGGAATTATATCACAAGATAGAAACAAAATCCAAAGAGGTAGGACGTATTCAACGGCGCAATATCTATCCACAGCATAGTCAGTCAGCAGAAAATAGTGAATGGATAAATCGGATTTTTTCCAAAGAAAAATTTCACTATCAGGGACGAATTCATGAGCAGGTGGAGGCGAAAAATAAAGAAGCATATCCTACTTACACAACACCTGTAGTTATTTTGCACACCGGATATGATTTAACAGAGGAAGAACGTAAAAAAAAGACGCAGCGTAATATTAAGCTGCTGATGATGGAATTGCAAAAGCTAGAAGAAGATAATGATACAACACAAAATGAATTGACATTACAGACAGCATATATTTTATATCAATTAGGGAAAAGTTATTTTATGGCAAAGGAATATAGTACAGCCTGTAACTATTTCTCTCAGGCGTTATCCTATGACTTGAATCCAAAGTTGGAATATGTGATTGAAATGGTGGAAACTTACGGATATGCACTGCTAAACAGCAATAGGGCACAGGAAGCATTGTTGTTCGAACATATTTATGAGGAATTTAAAAACAGTGCAGATTTTCAATTTCTCATGGGCTTAATTTATATGAATAACCAACGTTTTGATGAGGCGGTGGAAGAATTTAAAAAAGCTGTTTTACACAGAGAATGCCGTTGCGTAGGGGTGAATTCCTATGTTGCCTGGTACAATATTGGTGTTATTTATGAATGTCTGGGACGGATTCAGGAGGCAAACACCTATTATTATAAATGTGGGACTTATGAACCTGCACAAAAAAGACTGATGGCACAAGAAGATATGCACAACGATAAGGATAATTCAAATGATTAAAAAAAGTGAGATTAAAAATTTAACAACAGACATTACCTATAAAAAAGGAGTAGAACTCTTTCATAAAGATAATTTTGTAGATTTTACGGTAGACAATGAAGGAGATTGGGATGAAATCAGCGCTATACTGGAAAACAATGGTAAATCTTACTGTGAAGTAACGGCAACCTATGATTTAGAAGCAGATATAATAGAAGAATGCAAATGCAGCTGTAGAGAATTTTATAATGAAGTAGGGCTATGTAAACACTGTGTAGCAACGTTGCTAGAATATGAAGACTATTTTATAAGGAAAGAAATGCATTCCACTTATCTTTCCGGCAAAGAAGAAGCAATTCAAAAGCTGAAAAAAATTAACAAAGGCATTTTAAAACAGACAACACCTGAGGTCAAATATCTTTTAGAACAAAAAGTAATGAAAAGAACGTTTCCACTGGAATACAAGAATATTTGCAAAACGGTTAAAATAGAACCTTTCTTATACCTTAATATGGACATATACAATGAGGCAACTTTTTTTATAGAATTCAAATTAGGAACAAGTCAAATGTATGTGCTGAAGGACGTGTTTGAATTTGCAGAGAATATGAAGCAGATGAAAGAGCACAACTATGGAAAAAAATTAGGATTTATTCATGCCTTAGAAGCATTTGAGGAAAAATCCCAACCTTTTGCAACCTTTATTTGTGAATGGGCAAATAGTCACAAAAGAGACTTTGAAGAACCTTCTTATAGTTATGGATATGGGTATACCAATACACCTTCAAAGCTGCGCAGCATACCCTTGAATGAAAAATATATTGGGCAGATATTAGACCTTTTAAAGGAGAGAGAATTTACGGCAGGTATTGATGACG
The DNA here is from genome assembly GCA_036653135.1 of Lachnospiraceae bacterium. Lineage (GTDB taxonomy): Bacteria > Bacillota > Clostridia > Lachnospirales > Lachnospiraceae > Petralouisia. Next base: position 3,930 of record JAVVUO010000008.1, on the reverse strand, counting down.
TAGAAGAAAAGAAATGGCAGATTAGTTCGGAAAAAATCAAGAAAAAGCTGTATATTACAGGAAATAAAGATGGAATCAGTGTAAGAATGCAGGAAATCATGACTTGTATTTGTTCCAGTGAAGTGCTCTATTTCTTTGAAAAAAGAATTTATCGTATCCCAAAAGAGGAATTAGAACCGATACTGGACTTTATGAACTGCATGGTAACTGAACCGGGCAATAAGGTGTTTATCCAAAAAGAAGATGTCCCGGTATTTTGCCGAGAACTGCTTCCGATATTGCAGCAGACATTTGACTGTGAATTAAAACAATTTGAAGAAACTGATTATGGTGTCCTGCCAGTATCCTTTCGAATTTATTTAGATGCACCACAAAAAGATTTTATCACTTGTAAAACCATAGCAGCGTATGGAAAAACGGACTATTCTGTCTATGATAAAAGCACAGATATGCTCAAACGTGATATGGTTCGGGAAGCAGAAGTAGCAGAACTGGTTTCTTCTTACTGCAATGCGTATGATGAAAAAGAAAAACAAATGGTCATCAGTGAGGATGAAGATTTACTGTATGAGTTATTAACAGAAGGAATTGCAAGACTTCAGCAAGAAGCAGAGGTGTACGTATCAGAACAGCTCAAAAGGATGCAGGTGATGGACACACCAAAAGTTAGTATCGGGGTGTCTTTATCCGGTGATTTATTGCAGCTAAACCTTACCGCAGGAGAAATGCCCAAGGAGCAGCTTATAGAAATTCTATCGAAATATAATCGAAAAAAGAAATTTTATCGTTTGAAAAATGGTGAATTTATCCATATGGACGAAGAAAATATGGGGGTTTTACTGGAACTAAAGCATGGTCTTCGGCTTTCCGATAAGGACTTAAGACAGAATGAAATAGCAATACCCAAATATCGGGCATTATATTTAGACGGAGAATTACGAGGAAGTCAGAATGTTAAAACGACCAAGGACAAGAATTTTAAAGCATTAATCCGTAATATGAAGACCATAGAAGATAATGATTTTGAAATTCCTAAAAATTTAGAAAATGTGCTGCGGGAGTATCAGAAAAGAGGATTTCTATGGATTAAGACACTGCAGTATAATGGCTTTGGTGGAATTCTTGCAGATGATATGGGACTTGGAAAGACCTTACAAGTGATTGCTTTTTTACTGTCAGAATATGAAACAGCTCAAGAGGGTCAAGAACGCAGAACATTGATTATATGCCCGGCTTCTTTGGTGTATAACTGGAAAAATGAGATGAATATGTTTGCACCTCATTTACCGGTAAAAATGGTAATTGGAACTGCCAAAGAACGAGAAGAAATTATTAACCATGCCTCACCTCAAGAGATTTTAGTGACATCATATGACTTATTAAAACGTGATTTAACTCTATATGAAGGAATTCATTTTTATTGTGAAGTTATCGACGAAGCACAATATATAAAAAACCATAGCACTCAGACGGCCAAGGCCGTCAAGGGAATTGAAGCGGGATTTCGTCTGGCATTAACCGGAACACCGGTGGAGAACCGCTTAAGTGAATTGTGGAGTATTTTTGATTATGTGATGTCTGGATTCTTATTTGGATATGAAAAATTTCGGGAGGAATTTGAAGCCCCCATTGTACAAGAGAATGATGAAACAGCATTAAATCGTTTAAGAAAAATGATTACTCCATTTGTACTGCGTCGTTTGAAACAAGAAGTGCTGCAAGATTTACCAGACAAGTTGGAAGAAAATCGATATGTGGAATTAGAAGGGGAACAACAGAAATTATACGATGCTCATGTAAAACGGATGCAGATGTTGTTGGACGAAAAAAGCGATGAAGAGTTCAAAGGATCCAAAATTCAAATATTGGCAGAACTTACCAAACTGCGTCAGCTTTGCTGTGACCCATCTCTTTTATTTCAGGACTATAAGGCTTCTTCTGCAAAGTCGGATTTGTGTATTGAGATGATAAAAAATGCAGTGGAAGGGGGACATAAAATTTTATTGTTTTCCCAATTTACCACAATGCTGGAACACTTACAGGAAAGGCTTCAACAAGAAAAAATCAGTTATTATGTACTGACCGGAGCTGTAAATAAAGAAAAAAGGGCGAAGTTAGTAGCAAATTTTAACAAAGATGATACATCAGTATTTTGTATTTCTCTAAAGGCAGGAGGAACTGGACTAAATCTTACCGCCGCAGATATTGTAATTCACTTTGATCCATGGTGGAACTTAGCCGTACAAAATCAAGCCACCGACCGAGCGCATCGCATTGGACAAAAAAATGTGGTAAATGTATACAAATTAATTACCAAAGGCACTATTGAAGAAAACATTGTGAAGCTTCAGGAACGAAAACGAGAATTGGCAGATAAGATTCTAACCGGAGAGGGATTTTCAGGAGCCTCCTTTACCAAAGATGAATTGCTAGAATTACTGGGTTAATATCATTTTTTTCTGTTACCATCACGGCTGAACTGTTACATACAACCCTAGAAAAGTGTACCAAAATAGTGATACAACCATGAGGAAGTGTACCAAAATAGTGATACAACCATGGGGAAGTGTACTAAAATAGTGATACAACCATGGGAAAGTGTACCAAAATATTGACAATATTAGGTATAATGAGTATAATTATAAAAACATGTAGCGCATTGATGCAAGTTTTGTTGCATTATGCAACGTCATCACTGCAGAGCTGCAAACTAAACAAAAGGAGAAATGAAATATGGAAAATGTAGAAATGAAGACAACAGTCCCTCAAAGAGGTTTACGCCTGTTGCACAAGGCAAATCTAATGGCAGTTATCGCAACAATCCTTGCCATTATTAGTGGTATTACGGTGGTCATTACTGCAGGGGTAGGTCTCGGCACGGCGATGGAAAACGGCACTGCCTCGGGCGGAATGATGGCAGTGGGTGTTATTAGTGCGCTGGTAACGGTGGGCAGCGTCATCTTTGTGTTGGTTGCCGGTGTTATAGAGATTGTGGCACTGTTCAAGTTGTCACCCATTCACGCAGGATACAAGTTTGCGCTTATTTGGGTGATTGTATCGCTGGTCGCATCCCTTATTGTTTCTATTCCTACCCTGTTTGAGAATGGTGCTACATTGCCTTGGTACCAGACTTTCAGCAAGGTGTGGGAAATTGCTCCTCCTATTTTTGGATTGCTCAAGGTTTACTTTGTCCTTGGCGCCACAGCCGCAATACTGACTGACAAGGGTGATATGACAGTTGCCGCTAAGGGTGTGGCTGTCCGCAAGATTTACATCATCTGTACCATTGTCATTGTCGTTGCCGAGCTGGGGGCATTTGTGCCTGCACTTGTCGGCTTTGCCAGCTTCGTCACGATTGTTACATCGGTTGTGCAGTTGGTAGCACTATTTAAGTATATTGGTTTCCTTGGCGATGCTGTCAAGGTACTGGAAGCGTAACATAAGTGAAAAAAGGTAAAGATTCACAGTACAAAGAAAAATAGAGGTAGCGATTGTCGCCCTGATAAAAACCGAGCAGCATCACAGTCTCGATTTTTATCAGGGCTTTGTCGTCGCCTATGGTACGCTGCTGGATAAGGGAGAGATTCTCCCTCTATTTGAAAATCGCATCTTTCTTGCTTAAACAAAGTACATACCGTTGCCTTGTTAAATGGTGCGGCAGTGTACTACGCAACAGCTGTATTAAGTTACTAATGTAAATTAAAATATAACATCAGGAGGTTTTATCATGAATTTTACATTTGAAACTCTGCCGATTGAAGGCAAAGAAATTTTACGGCAAGGTATTTTGGAACACTTTCATCGCGACATTTCTACGGTATCTTGTGCGTTCAGTTCACGCAACTATGTGTTTATCTTTGGTGAGGGCTGCTTCCCCGCAATTATTCGAGTGGGAGCAGAAAACCCTGAGCGAAGTGCACAGGATATTTT
>JAVVUO010000007.1:0-89617 GCA_036653135.1 Lachnospiraceae bacterium | reverse complement strand
CTGCAAATCTATGATATGGTGTAAAAAAACAGCAGCACACACTTCTTTTGGGAAATGTATCCTGCCACTTATTTTTTCTTGCTGTTTTTAACTCTATCTTACTATCCTTGCTTTTCCCTATTTCCGCTTGCAGCACTGTTTCTGCTTTTTTCACTTTCACAGGAACATGAGTAATTCCTACCTAACTTTGATATAACTCCATATACAAGTTATCATATGTTCCATTGACGCAATACTCCATTAAAGTTTTTCTTTGCTCTGTCCCATTCCATATAATTTTTCTTCCTTATAAGACTGATAACGTCCCTGGTCAATTGCTTCTCTTATTTCTTCCATCATAGTATTATAAAAATATAGGTTGTGCAATACAGCCAAACGCATCCCTAGCATTTCCTTTGCCTTTAATAAATGACGGATATAAGCTCTGCTGTAATACTGACAAGCGGGGCACTGGCAACCCTCTTCAATTGGCTTTGGGTCACGTTCATATTTTTGGTTAAACAAATTCATTTTTCCTTGATTAGTATAAACATGTCCATGACGTCCATTTCTACTTGGATACACACAGTCAAAAAAATCAACTCCACGTTCCACTGCTTCTAAAATATTAGCAGGAGTTCCTACTCCCATAAGATATGTGGGTTTTTCCAATGGTAAATGTGGCACGGTGACATCTAAAATATGGTACATTTCTTCATGAGATTCTCCCACTGCAAGACCGCCCACTGCATAGCCATCTAAATCCATCTGTGCAATTTCTTTGGCATGATTAATCCGAACATCATCCAGTACCGCTCCTTGATTAATTCCAAACAGCATCTGCTTTGGATTAATCGTGTCTTCTTGTTCATTCAGTCTTTTCATTTCTTTCTTACATCGTTCTAACCACCTAGTTGTTCTTGCCACGGAAGCTTCTACATAAGAACGCTCCGCTACACTAGAAGGGCATTCATCAAACGCCATGGCTATGGTAGACGCTAAATTAGACTGAATTTGCATACTTTCTTCTGGTCCCATAAAAATTTTTCTTCCATCTATATGGGAATGAAAATATACCCCTTCTTCTTTAATTTTACGAAGTCCTGCTAAGGAGAACACCTGAAATCCACCGGAATCGGTAAGAATGGGCTTATCCCATACCATAAATCTGTGCAAACCACCCATATCTTTTATTACTTGATCGCCTGGTCTTACATGAAGATGGTAGGTATTAGAAAGCTGTACCTGAGTTTTTATCTGTTGCAAATCCTGCGTGGACACAGCTCCTTTAATTGCCGCTACTGTTCCTACATTCATGAATACAGGAGTTTGAATTACACCATGTACTGTATGAAATTCACCTCTTTTTGCAAGCCCATCCTGTTTTATTAATTTATACATTTTAACGTCCTTTCCTGACTACAATTTTTCTGTTATAATTAAATTTTTCAGCTAAGGAATGATATCCTTAGAATAGCAATTTATTGTAACATATTTTAGGGTTTTTCTCAAGAATACATCTTTTCTTTTTCTTTGAAATTAAGTATAATAGTTATGGTCTATATTTATTTCATGCACAATCATTACTTATGGTACTTTTTAAAAATATACATTATCTTAACTGATAATATGACAATCACTCAATATAGGAGGTTTTTATGGCCGGTTCCACATTTGGAGAACATTTTAGAATTACAACTTGGGGAGAATCCCATGGCAAAGGCGTGGGCGTTGTGGTTGACGGCTGCCCTGCTGGACTTCCCTTAACACCAAACGATATTCAAGTTTACTTAAATCGGAGAAAACCCGGACAATCCCGTTTCTCTACCCCACGAAAAGAAGAAGATGCTGTGGAAATTCTTTCCGGTGTATTTGAAGGAAAAACCACTGGTACCCCCATTAGTCTTATGGTTTCTAACGAAAACCAGCATTCCCAAGATTACAGTGATATTGCCTCTTACTATCGACCTGGGCATGCTGATTACACCTTTGATATGAAATATGGATTTCGAGATTATCAGGGTGGAGGACGTTCTTCCGGACGTGAAACCATTGGACGTGTAGCCGCTGGTGCCATCGCATCTAAGCTGTTGCAGACCATTGGAATCTCTATTTTAACTTATTCTAGAGCCATTGGACCTGTTTCGCTTTCCTTTAGTGCCAAAGATTTACTGGCACAGAATGTAATAGAACTCAACGATGCCATTGCTAGCAGTCCTTTATGCATGCCAGATGCCATGGCTACTGATATGGCAATGAATTATTTAGAAGACTGTATGGCACATCATAACTCCGCCGGTGGGATAATAGAATGTATCATCTGTGGTGTTCCCGCTGGTCTTGGAGATCCTGTTTTTGACAAACTGGATGCAGATCTTGCTAAGGCTATTTTTTCCATTGGAGCTGTAAAAGGTTTTGAAATAGGAGATGGATTTGCTGCTGCTTCTTCCACTGGTTTGGAAAATAATGATGCATTTCAAATGATTGGTTCTAAGGTTGTTACTTCCAGCAATCATTCAGGAGGTGTGTTAGGTGGTATTAGTAACGGCTCACCTATTATTTTCCGTGCTGCCATCAAACCCACTCCTTCTATTGCTGCTCCGCAGTCTACAGTAAACAAAGAAGGAGAATCCCTTACGATTTCTATCAAAGGAAGACACGACCCAATTATTGTTCCAAGAGCTGTAGTAGTAGTGGAATCTATGGCTGCTTTGGTTCTAGTCGATGCCTTATTAGAAAACATGGGAAGTACCTTAGAAAAATTAATCAGGCATTATCTTTGATCTTCCATTAGTTTTACTTTATATAAAAACAAAACCGGTGCAGCTATGAAAGTGATAGCTGCATCGGTTCTGTTTTCTGTTTTATATTAGTTTATGAATACAAATACAATTTGGCTTATCAATGGAAATTGGTTTCCCTTCCATTAAGAAACATTTTTTCTCATAATTCATTGCAAAGGTAGTAATTTCATTGGTATCATGATTTAAGCTTACAAAATGCTTCCCATCTGGAAAAATAGCTATGGACTTGGGATAATCTCCGCTGATTTTAGAGCCACATACTACCTTTAATGTTCCTTCTTTATGGTCAATTTCATATACCACGACGGTATTTGCTCCTGCATTGGAGCAAAACAAGTATTTTCCATCACCACTTAATTCCATCCCTGATGCACCACAATTCATCTTCTCTGCATCATCCACTGTTGGTATAGACTGAATTTCTTCAAATTGAGGTCCCTCCGATGTACATTCATAACGATACACATCAATGACATTTGCTTCCTCACTTAATACATAGGCAAATTTGCCCTCCTTGGTAAAACGAATCATTCTAGGAGATGATTCCAAATGTTCTCTTAAAATATCTGCAATTTTCAATTTCCCTTTTTCATAATCAATATGATATATTTTAACCTGATCTAATCCTCCATCTACTGCACATAAATAATTCTGCTGCGGAGATAATTCTACACAATTCACATGAGGACGGTAATTGCGTTCTGCAATACTTCTGCCCATTCCAGTATGGAAAATACCGTCTGCAATTTGACCAATACTGCCATCTTCTTCTAATTTCATCATGGTTACACGACCATCATGGTAGCCACCTACAAATAAATATCGATTTTGATCATCTACGTCTACATAGCAGCCTCGCATTCCACCAATCCATTTTTCATTTATGGGTTCTAGGTCACCATCTGGTAAAATTTTAAAGGCTGCCACTCCTTCATCTGCAATAGAATACAAGAATTTTCCACTGGCTGATACGGTTAAATGGGATGGATTGTTAATGGGAATTACTTTCTTTTCTTCCATGGTACCTTTTTCCACATTTACATCATAAATATGAATTCCCACACTATTTCCATGGGTGTAAGTACCTACGTATGCTACATATTTTTCTTTACTCATCTGCCTGTTCCTCCTTTTCCTGCCTGCGTAAAATATCAAACTTTTCTAATGGTTCTCCTAAATCAATATATAATACCTGTTTGGGATGAGGAGCTGACTCTACTTCATTTCCTTCTTCATCCTGAATAGACTTGACTATCACGATATTATTTCTGCCATCCGGTTTCATTATTTCGATTTCTTCACCTACTGAGAATTTATTTCGCTGCTCTATTCGATAATAGCTTTCTCCCTTTTGCGCTCCTACAATTCCCAGGTACGTATATTCTTTACGATAAGTATTATTATCGTATATTTGTGCAGTTTCATCCGCCTTTCCAAAGAAAAATCCTGTGGTGAACTGGCGATACGTACAATTTGAAATCTGATCTAAATACCAAGGCATATGCTCTTGATATGTTTTGAATGAAGTAAAATAATCATCTATGGCTTTTCGATAGGTTCTTGCCACAGTTGCTACATATAGTGCTGTTTTCATTCTGCCTTCTATTTTAAAGCTGTCAATACCAGCTTCCATCATTTGTGGCAAATATTCTATCATACACAAATCCTTTGAATTGAAAATATAAGTTCCACGTTCATTCTCATAGACTGGCATGTATTCTCCTGGTCTAGTTTCCTCCACCACCGCATATTTCCAACGGCAGGGATGAGTACAAGCTCCGCCATTGGCATCTCTTCCGGTAAAATAATTACTTAGTAAACAGCGACCGGAATAAGAAATGCACATAGCTCCATGAATAAATGTTTCTATTTCCATATCTATTGGAATCTGTTTCCGAATTTCTTTAATCTCTTCTAATGATAATTCTCTAGCAGACACTACACGTTTTGCACCTTGCTCATACCAAAATTGATAAGTTCCATAATTGGTATTATTTGCTTGAGTAGAAATATGAATCTCTATTTCAGGACAAATTTCTTTGGCAATCATAAATATCCCCGGATCTGAAATAATAAAAGCATCCGGTTTTATATCTCTTAGTTGGATAAAATAATTTCTAACTCCTTCTAAATCCTCATTGTGTGCAAGAATATTTGCAGTGACATACACCTTGACCCCATGGGCATGGGCAAATTGAATTCCCTCTTTCATTTCCTCCAAGGAAAAGTTCTTAGCTTTGGCACGCAATCCAAATACTTCGCCGCCAATATATACTGCATCGGCACCATATATCACCGCAATTTTCAAGACTTCAAGACTGCTTGCTGGTACAAGCAATTCAGGTTTTTTCATACTATTTCCCTTCCTTTTTTACACTAATGGTAACACCATCTCCTATGGGAAGTACAGATGTTGTGAATTCTTCCACATGTGTTATTTCATACAAATAATCACGCATTCTTTTATGAATTGTACGGTTTCTTCTAGTAACCGCATAGCGGGATTCTACAATATCACCATCCTGAAGTACATTATCGGATACCAAAATCCCTCCTGTTTGCAGCAATCGCAGTACATGAGGCAGAAAATGAATATATTGTCCCTTTGCCGCATCCATAAAAATAAAATCATAAGGCTCTGTCAGCTCTTCCATCACAACTGCCGCATCCCCTTCTATCAATTTTATCACATTCTCTTTCCCTGCGCGTATAAAATTTGCTTTGGCAATGGGAATTCTTTTATCATAATTTTCAATGGTGGTAATTGTGCAAGGAACTGGATTGTACTCTTCCATTAACAATGCAGAAAATCCCACTGCCGTGCCCACCTCTAAAATACGTTTGGGGTGGTTCATGGCAAGCAGGAGTTTTAGCAGGTTCTGTGTTTCCCTTCGAATAATTGGAACAAATGCGTCCAGTGCTTCTTTCTCAATGGCTGCTAGTAGTAACGTATTCCCATTGTCTAGTGAATTAAGATATGTGATGAGGCGTTCTTCTACAATCATTTCTCTGCCTCCTCTGTTTCTTCTTTGGCCATAATCTGCATCATTTCCCGAGAAGTTAATGAGGTATTTAAGGTATAGATACCTGGCTTCATACGCTTTTCATAAGCTGACACTTTCGATTGAATCATAAACAAGGTTCCCGTATTTATAAGCTGTTTTTCTTCCAATAAATTACCTATCTCAGACGCTGACATTCCTTGACGTATTTCCACTGTCACATCTCGTCCCGGAGAAGATTCCATTGCAGGTTCTGTGAAAATACGGTATCCCATATCATATGCAGCAGTACCTACTTGAACTAACGCAAATAGAATCAATATCAGCACTAACATGCCCAACGCCATATTTAATATTTTCAGTACAACTTTACTTGCTCTCATAGGGTTCCCTTTTCTCTCTATCTAACCAGTGCACCAACATATGACTGCCTGATATCTTGGTGTACCGGAACTAATCCAGTTCAATTTCTGCCATCAAACGATAATTTATATATTGTACCTTACGACACAGCGCAAGCTCTGCCGCAAGGTATTCACTTACATAAGGCTGGGCTCGCAGTGAGGAAGACTCTTGATGTAGTCGGTCAATTTCTGTAAACAAATCAATATTCGCCTTATTGTTCTGTAGCAAATAAGTTTTTTTGCGAAACTCATTTACTGCATTGGCCTTTTCGGGATCTTGCCGAATCTGTTCCCGCATCTGTTGATATCTACTGTACTCTCCACTGCTTTTTATCGCATTGATTAACTCTTCAACGCTTGCCTCTACTTGATCCATACTATCCCTACACTTCCATAATAATTGGCATAATCATAGGTCTTCTCTTTGTTTTTTTCCAAACAAATTCACCTAATTCATCTTTGATTTGTGTTTTAATTTTACCCCAGTCGGTAATGTTTTTATCCATACAGTAATCCATGGTATGGTCTAGCAGTTGCTTCGCTTCATCCATAAGGCTTTCTGAACCTCTTACATATACAAAGCCACGGCTTACAATATCAGGACCTGCTAATACCCGACCACTTCCTGCTTCTAAGGTCATTACAATAATAATAATTCCATCCTCTGATAAATGCTGGCGGTCGCGCAATACAATATTTCCTACATCTCCAACTCCCAGTCCATCTACCAAAATATCGCCAACTGGCACACGTCCAGTTACTGCCGCTCCTGTATCATCTAATTCCAGCACATCTCCAGAAGAAAGAATAAATACATGTTCTTTATCAAAACCTAGTTCTTCTGCTATTTTAGCCTGTGCCTTTAAGTGTTTGTATTCCCCATGCACTGGAATTGCATACTTGGGTTTTACTAAAGAGTAAATCAGTTTAATCTCTTCTCGACAAGCATGACCGGATACATGTGCATCCTGAAAAATAACCTCTGCCCCTTTCATAAACAATTCATTAATTACATTAGAAACTGCTTTTTCATTTCCTGGAATAGGATTGGAGCTGAAAATAATAGTATCTCCCGGTTTAATGGTTACTTTTTTATGAAGACTGGCTGCCATACGTGATAATGCTGCCATAGATTCACCCTGACTTCCGGTGGTAATTAACACCGTTTGCTCATCTGGATAATGCTTTAATTGTTCAATATCAATCAAGGTATTTTCCGGCATATGCAAATATCCAAGTTCTGTGGCAATGGAAATAATATTTACCATGCTTCTGCCTTCTACTACTACTTTACGTCCAAACTTATACGCAGAATTGATAATCTGCTGTACACGGTCTACATTGGAGGCAAAAGTAGCAATAATAATTCTAGTATTAGGATGGTCTGAAAATATATTATCAAAGGTTTTTCCTACGGTACGCTCTGAATTAGTAAATCCTGGGCGTTCTGCATTGGTACTGTCACACATCAATGCAAGTACTCCTTTTTTACCAATTTCACCAAATCGTTGTAAGTCTATGGCATCTCCAAATACCGGTGTATAATCTACCTTAAAATCTCCGGTATGAACGATAATTCCTGCCGGTGAATAAATTGCAAGTGCTGCTGCATCTTGAATGCTATGGTTCGTTTTAATAAATTCCACACGGAAACATCCTAAATTAATATGCTGTCCGTATTTTACTACCTTACGTTTTACTTTTGTCAGCATATTATGCTCGCGGAGCTTATTTTCAATAATACCATGGGTTAGTTTTGTTGCATAAATTGGTACATTAACTTCTTTTAATACATAAGGGATTGCACCAATATGGTCTTCATGACCATGGGTAATAAAAAATCCCTTTACTTTGTCGATGTTGTTTTTAAGATAGGTCACATCAGGAATTACTAAGTCAATGCCTAGCATATCATCCTCCGGAAATGATAATCCACAGTCTACAACAATAATACTGTCCTCATATTCAAAGGCAGTAATGTTCATTCCTATCTGCTCTAAACCGCCCAATGGAATGATTTTTAATTTTGTGTTTGTTTCTTTTTTCAAATCTGCACCTCCAAATGCTTGCAGATTTCCATCTTATTTTAAGACTGGTCTTGCTGTCGCTTAGCCAGACACTCTTTACAATAGCCGTAAAGCTTTACTTCATGGTTGATAACCTGAAAAGAGGCTGATTCCATAATCCGCGCCTCTAACTCATCTAACAGATCATCCCGAAAAGAAATTACTTTTCCACATTCCATGCATAATAAATGATGATGGTGATGCGCTTTTTCCTCACCGAGTTTTCCGATTTCATAGCGCACATAGCCATCTCCTAGTTGTATACTATCCACCAAGTCAAGCTCCACTAACAATTGTATCGTTCTGTAAACAGTTGCCAGTCCGATTTCTGGGAAATCCGCTTTTACTATTTCATATATTTCTTCCGCAGTCAGGTGTTTATCTTCACAGGATGCCAAAGCTTCTAATACCAGCATTCTTTGTCTGGTCATTTTCAACCCTTTTTCTTTTAATCTTTGTTTAAAATCTTCCCTAAGCATTCTGTAACACCTTCCTGTAAAATTCCATTACATTGTAATATCTACATCTTCCAAAATCTCTTCAAATATTTTAGATACAACTTCTAATTCCTGATCATCTTCTACCATTTCCAAAATGGCTTCTTCTTCCTGTTCTTCCGATATATCCTTCATAATAAAGGCATCTGAATCTCCGTCTTCTTCTACACTGACCAGTAAATAAGTAACTCCATTAATCTTTGTCTGTTCTACTACATAAAACTCCACATCTTCTCCATTTTCGGAGTCGTGGAACCATACTTTTTCCATTTTTCTACCCTTCCAGCTTCTGTTCTTTTTGAAATGCCAAAGAATCCAAATATCCCTGCAAAATAAGACCTGCTGCTATTTTATCTACATAAAGCTTTCTGTCTTCTCTTCGGATACCGCCTTCTATCATTGCCTGATCCGCTGCCACTGTTGTTAATCGTTCATCCCATAAAATCACTTCTAGATTGCTTCTTCTCTCTAGCATTTCCTTGAATTCCTGAGTTTTGACACAACGTTCACCCTGAGTATTATTCATATTCTTTGGAAATCCCAGCACAATCTTATCTACCTGATATTCTTCTATCAGTTCCTCTATCCGCGCCAAGGTCTGCCGCAGCTTTCCCGGAGATTTTCTACGAATAATCTCCACGCCCTGGGCAGTCATTAACAAGGCGTCACTAATTGCTACGCCCACTGTCTTGGAACCAAAATCCAGTCCCATAATACGCATATGTTTCCTCCTATTGCCAAGACTTGCTTTTAATATACCAGCGTAAAATCTCTTCTACCAGCTCATCCCGTTCCACTTTCATAATCAGACTTCTTGCATTCCTATGACTGGTAATATAAGTAGGATCTCCGGACATAATGTACCCTACAATCTGATTTACCGGATTGTAACCTTTTTCCCGCAAAGCACTATATACAATTCCCAGTATATCATCTACCTTAATCTGTTGTTCCTTTTCCACTTTAAAATATTGTGTGTTGTTTTTATCCTGCATAATTTCACGCCCTTATTTTCTGCTCTTTCGTTCTTAAAATACTTCTTCTCTCTATTTTAATATAAATGGTCAGAAAATTCAATCTATATTTTCTGTACATGCAGTTTTCATTTCTAAAACATGTTCTTTCAGTCTGCTTTTTATTGTTCCTTTGACCATCTGATTCTCCCAGTTTTGGGTGGTTTCTACTGCTACTTTAACATATTCTTTCGTATGTCCCAAAAAATATTCTTTTCCCTGAAAATAAATCTTTTCTTCCATGAGTACCTCTACTTCACGTCCCTGATACCATTCTAAAAATTGTTGATTCATAGGGACTAAATCAGCAAACAGCCTGTCACTTCTTTCACTTTTTATGGTTTCTTGTACCTGGTTTGGCATAGTGGCCGCTTGGGTACCTTTTCGCAGTGAATATTTAAAAATGTGTATCTCAAAAAATGCAATCTTTTTAAGAAACATTCTAGTGATTTCAAATTCTTCTTCTGTTTCTCCTGGAAATCCCACAATAACATCTGTAGTTAATGCAGGATGTTCAAAGTATTTTCGTAGCAATTTACACCCTTGTTCATATTCCTCACAAGTATATTTTCGATTCATACGTTTTAAGGTGGCGTCACAGCCACTTTGAAGAGACAAATGAAAATGAGGGCAGATTTTAGGCAGCTTGGATAATTCCGCTGCAAATGCTTCTGTTACAATTTTAGGTTCTAATGAACCTAAGCGTATTCGACTAATTCCCTCTATTTTGTGTAATTCTTGTATTAGATGCAGTAATGTTTCACCTATTTCAATTCCGTAAGAACTCAAATGGATGCCGGTAAGCACAATTTCCTGATAACCATTTAGAGAAAGCTTTGTTACTTCCTGTATTACATCCGCAAGCTGTCTACTTCTAACTCGTCCTCTGGCATAAGGAATAATGCAGTAACTGCAAAATTGATTACAGCCATCTTGTACTTTAATAAATGCTCTGGTATGCTCTGCGGCTTTGCTTACACACAATTTCTCATAGGATTGTTCTGTGGAAATATCCAGCACTGCTGATTCTGTTTCCATATGCTGTTCCTTTTTTTCAAAAAAATCTTCCAATAGTGAAGCTAATTCATGTTTTTTATTGTTTCCAATAAGAATATCAATGGCTTCATCTAATTCTGCTTGTTCCTGAGACGTTTGGACATAGCAGCCTGCTGCTACCACCACACTATTTGGATTCTTCTTTTTTGCTTTGTGCAGCATCTGTCTGGATTTACGATCTGCTATGTTGGTAACAGAACAAGTATTGATTACATACACATCTGCTTTTTGGTCAAATGGAACAATCTCATACCCTGCCTCTTCTAATATTTGCTGCATGCTTTCTGTTTCGTAAGCATTTACCTTACATCCTAAATTATGCAATGCTGCTTTTTTCATATTTGGGGTTTCCTTTCCTTCCTTCTTTTTTAACAGATGTCAATCTGCCGAAAAACAACCTTTTTTCTCACTTTAAATTGGTTATGGTGCTATTGACTTTTCATGAAAAAGACGGTACTATTAAGAAAATATTTGAATATTTTTTCAAATATAATGCAAATAAAATTAAGGAGGCTTTTACATGAAAACAGTACAGATTTCTTTAAATTCCATTGATAAAGTGAAATCTTTCGTTAACGCAATCACAAAATTCGAGTTTGATTTCGATTTGATTTCCGGAAGATACGTTATCGACGCAAAATCTATTATGGGTATTTTCAGTCTTGACTTATCTAAACCAATTGATTTAGCAATTCACGCTGATTCCAATGCAGATGAGATATTAGAAATATTACAACCCTATATTGTATAATTTTACTTTATACTGGGGAAATTATTTCACCCATAAGTATCTATGTGTATCCCCCATGAATTTTCATGGGGGATTTTTTATTGTATAGGAAAGCATCTCCTATGTAATAAAAAACGCTCCGAGAAGATACCTTGTAGCGAAAACACTTCATCCGCTGCCTCTATCTGGTTTTTATTCTGCCTCTACTAAAATAGTTTCTGCCGTTTCAATAGCAGTTGCCATCATCTCGTCTATTTTTTCTTCTAAGCTTCGTTCTGAGCGCTTAATAATATTGAGATTTGGCTTAATGACCGGATGTTTTGCCACAAATATAGTGCAGCAGTCTTCAAACGGTAAAATAGATGTTTCATATGTCCCGATTTTTTCTGACACAGTTATAATTTCTTGTTTATCAAATCCAATCAATGGGCGATAGACTGGCATGGTACATACTTCATTGGTTGCTGCTAAGGACTGCATGGTCTGGCTTGCCACTTGTCCAATGCTTTCTCCTGTAATCAATCCCATAGACTTGCCTTCTACTGCAAAATGCTCCGCAAGTTTCATCATGTAACGGCGCATAATAATAGTTAATTCTTCATGAGGACATTTCTCATAAATATACATTTGAATCTCTGTGAAATTAATTACCTTTAAATTGATAGGACCGGAATATCTAGCTACTATTTTAGCTAAGTCCACTACCTTTTCCTTCGCACGCTCACTAGTATAAGGTGGTGCATGGAAATATACCGCATCGATCTTTACACCGCGTTTTGCTATCATATAGCCTGCCACAGGGCTATCTATTCCTCCGGACAGTAGAAGCATTCCTTTTCCATTGGTTCCTACCGGCATTCCTCCAGGTCCTGGTATGATTTCGGAATAAATATTAATATTCTTTCGAATTTCCACATTTACTACAATATCAGGATGATGCACATCTACTTTCATTTCCGGAAATGCCGTTAGAATTCTTCCCCCTAGTTCTGCATTTAATTCCATCGAATTAAGTGGATAATTTTTTCTAGCACGTCTGGCACTTACTTTAAAGGTAAGATTCTTATTTGGGTAGCGTTGTTCCAAATAAGCAATAATTTCCTCTGACAGCTTGTCAATTCCAAGATCTTGTGTTAATACTACCGGACAGATTCCAACAATTCCAAATACCCTAGTTAAACTGCTTATGGTTTCTTCATAATCATATTCCCCTTGAGCCTCAATGTAAATACGTCCCTGCTCTTTGCTAATGATAAAATCTCCCTCTACGGGCTTTAATGCGTATTTAATCTGATGCACCAAAGCATCTTCAAACAAATGGCGATTGTTTCCCTTTGTTCCGATTTCTCCGTATTTTACTAAAAATGCTTTAAACATTTCATTCCCTTTCTCTACTATTGCCTGGTATATTTTCGTAGCATTGGTACCACTTCTTTTAGGGTATCAATACAATAGTTCACTTCTTCCAATGTGTTTTCCACGCAAAAGCTAAAACGCACTGTAGTATCCAAGTATTCTTTTTTTATCTTAATTGCCTGTAATGTAGCACTTACAGAAGGTTTATTGGAAGCACATGCGCTTCCTGCGGAAACATAAATCTTCTTATCTTCTAATGTATGAAGAAGTACTTCACTTCTGACTCCGTCAAAGCTGACACTGACAATATGTGGGGCACTGTCTTCTCCTTGAGCCCCATTGATATGTGCCCATTCCAGTTTCTGTATTTCACCAACAAATGCTGCTTTTAACTGATACAGGTGATTTTGCTTTTCGCTAAAATGATCATACGCTTCCCAAGCTGCCTGCCCCATGCCTGCAATTCCCGAAACATTCTCTGTACCAGAACGCATTCCTTTTTGTTGTCCCCCACCATAAATCAAGGGTTTCAGCTTAGTCTTTTCTTTTACATATAAAAATCCAACGCCCTTAGGTCCATGAATCTTATGACTACTCACTGACATAAAATCAATTCCCATGCGTTTTGGATAAATTAAATATTTTCCATATGCTTGAATTGCATCTACATGAAATAACGTATTGGGATTTTTTTCCTTGATAATGGATGCTGCTGCTTCCACTGGCTCTAATGCACCAATCTCATTATTTACATACATGATAGATACTAAAATCGTCTCCGGAGTTATCGCCTCTTTAAGTTGTTCCAATGAAATTCGTCCGGTATGGTCTACATCTAAATAGGTCACTGAAAATCCCTGTTCTTCTAAAAACTTCATGGGTTGTTTCACTGCCGGATGTTCTATCTTCGTGGTAATCAAATGCATCCCACTTCTTTTATTTGCCATTGCACCTCCAATAATTGCCAAATTATTGGATTCTGTTCCACCTGAAGTAAAAATTAATTCAGTTTCTTTTATTTTTAACGTTTTACAAATTCGGTTTCTAGCCTCTTTGATATAATTTTCTCCTTTTATTCCTTTTAAATGTAAGGAAGAAGGATTGCCGTAATCTTCCATTAAGGTTTGTACCATAAGATTGGCTGCCTGGTTGGAACATTTCGTGGTGGCTGAATTGTCAAAATATGCTTCCATTTTAATCCTCTTTTTTCTATTTCTTACTCTTTAAATTCTATTTTTCTATTCTTCCAAGGCGAAAATCAACATAGACATGGCTGCCATTCCTGCTGTTTCTGTACGAAGAATACGATTTCCCAATGAAATCAATTGACTATTTTCCTGCACCGAAGCAATTTCATTTTTGGAAAAACCACCCTCTGGTCCTATCAATATTCCAACACTGCTGCCTTTTACAATGCTAGACATCACCTGCCTAGTATTGACCATACCACGCTGATTTTCATAAGGAATCAAGGATACATCTAAGGAAGCTGCATACGCTGTGGCTTGGGGAAAAGTCATAATCTCCCCAATCTTTGGTATGATACTTCGCTTTGATTGCTTGGCCGCACTTTCTGAAATAGTCTGCCATCTGGTAATTTTATTCTTTGCTTTCTTTTCATCCAATTTCACAACACAATTTTTCATGGCTACCGGTATAATCTGATAGACCCCAAGCTCTACTGCTTTTTGAATAATCAATTCCATTTTATCGTTTTTGGGCAATCCTTGAAACAACGTCACTTTTACTGGAAGTTCTGTATTTGCACAATGATCTAATAAGGTTACAATAACCTGCTCTTCTTCTATTTCACAAATCTCACCTAAATAATCCTGTCCTTGATTATCGCTGATACGCACCTGTTCTCCCTTTTTCATGCGAAGAACATTTTTAATATGATTCACATCACTGCCTGTAATAGTTCCGGTAATAGTTCCTATCGCCCAAGGTTCAACAAAAAACTGAAACATGTAATTCTCCTATTATTTCTTTCTTGCCGTAATACTAACCCATTCTCCTTGATGCATTACTTCTAGAATCTCCAAATCAGCTGCTTCTATTGCTGCTTTTACCGATTCTTCTTTGAAATCTATAATTCCAGAAGTAATATAAATTCCACCCTTTTTCAAACGGTCTGGTATTACCGGAGTTAATGGGATAATAATATCTGCCAAAATGTTCGCCACTACCACATCGTAACATTCTGTTCCTACCTGCTGCTGTAAATTTCCATCATCAATAAGGTTTCCATGGTAAAAAACCCCTTTTTCTGCTGATAATTGATTCACCTGCATATTATCATGGGCAGCCTCCATGCAAATAGGGTCTATATCGGTTCCAATTACTTTTCCAGCTCCTAGTTTTAGACAAATAATAGATAAAATACCACTTCCGCAGCCTACATCTAATACTTGATCTTCTTCTTTCATATACTTACGTAGCTGACGAATACATAACTGTGTCGTTTCATGTTGTCCTGTTCCAAAGGAAGTTCCTGGATCAATTTCAATGACACAATCATAGGATTGATTGTCTGGCAGTTCTTCCCAGGTGGGTTTGATTAAAATGTCTTCTATGGTAAAGGCTTTAAAATACTGTTTCCAGTTATTAATCCAGTCCTTATCTTCTGTTTCGCTTTCCGCAATGCTGCCTTCACCTACTTCTACAAATACCCGCAATTCTTCTAATCCTTCTTTTACAGCAAGCAACTGCTCTTTGTGGTCTTTTCCTGCATCCAAAAAGAAACTAATATATGCAATTCCTTCATCCATGGGCAGTACTGGGAGAATATCAATAAATAATTTTTCTTTATCTTCTTGAGACAAGGGAATATTGTCTTCTATTTGTACCCCTTCCACTCCTAAATCAGACAGCATACTGCTGATAAAGTCTTCTGCTATAGTGGTAGTCTTAATGGTGTATTTATTCCATTTCATATAGATGTCCTCATAAAGGGAATGGTTCTTCCCACTTTGTCTTTTTTGGTTCACTGGCAACAAATCTGCTTCTTGTCTAAACAATACTTTAACCTATGAAATATGTATGCAATTTAGACAAAACTGTTCTTGATTATATCACAAAAGGCGTTAAGATGCAAGGAGTCTGTTCTATTCAATTGTCATTGTTCTCATCAATGGTTGATAGTAATATCATTGAATTGTAGATCTTACAAAATAGTAAAAATGAGACAGAATAGTTTTCCACTATTTTGTCTCACTGTTAATTGTAATCTCTGCAGCAGCTTTTAGAAGATATCTTCTACCAATTGATTGGAAAGAGCTTCTGCCTGATTTTCTGTCATATGGCCTTCATAATCCGAAAATATATTCAGACTATAATCAAAATTTTTTATCATTTTATCCGGGTTATTATAATTGATATAAGGTACTTGTTGTTGTTTTAGATATTGTTTGAAATATTCATCTGCTTTTTGAAATACTTCTTGATTTTGAGCAAGTGCTTCTCTGGGAATAGGCGTTGTAATTACCGTAAATTCTATACCCTTTCTTCGGCAAAATTTTACCATTTTCTCAAAATATTTTACCGCTTCCTCTTGCAGATTTTTTTCATCCCATAAAATCAATCCTGCTGCTGCCTTTTCTCCCGGTACTTCTTTAATTTTAATAAATCCATCCTCGTATGCTTGATGTGGTCCTTGAAATGGTGCCGTTCCAAGATTTTTATAAACATCACTGTTTTTTGTACCAATAATACCTTTTATGTTCCGATACTGGCTTCGGTAGTAAAACCAGGGAAATACCGTAGCACGAAAATCGGTTTTCATTGTTTTCGCAGCAAAATACTCTAGTTTGGCAATGGAAAATGGCATCTCATAAAAAATACGATTAAAATCTCCCTTTTGTCCCTTTGGTGTGCACCAATATCCATAATCCAATTCATATACCACACGTTTTGGAATATGCTTTTCACAAACCTGCTTTAAAAAGTAATATGCATCTAGGGGATATTCTCCGCCCATACACAAGTTAATATTCTTTTCACCTGTTTTTGCATCCAACACCTTAGGATTTATTCCACTTATTCCATGAGACGTTCCTAAAAATACAGTATCGAAGTTCTCCGTTGTTACTTGATGCATCATGATTTTTACATAGCTATAAGGAATTAATGCATAATTCAAAATTCCAGTAATGAATACAAATAGCAGACAAGCTCCTGCAATGGGCAGTATGATTTTTTTAAAATTGTGCATAGATAAATCCTCCCGCTACTGCTGCCGGCTGTCCTAACATCGGTAGCATAAAAAGTACCATCATGTAAAAAGCTGTCCGCATGGCAGCTGGGCATTTTAATACATAAGCACCCATATCTTTTCCACGTTCTTCCAACACACTTACCATAAACACCACCATACATCCTGCTAATATCACCCCTATTGTTACTGCCGTATAGGCTGTTCCTCCACTTTCGCCAACCACAATTCCAGGTTGAAATATCTGTCCTAGATTAAAATGCAGTACTGAATTTTTCATCATCAAGAGTGCTGTTCTAATATCAAATGCACGATCGAAGAACCAGCTGATGTTCACTAAAATAAATGTTCTAATTATTTGAAATAAATGAAATCCCACCGATTTGTCATTTATGTGAAGTGCCGTTTTCCATTTCTTATATGCAGGTGCCATCAATCCACTAAATGCTATAATTCCACCATTGTATAATCCATAGATAATATATTTCCATGCAGCACCATGCCAAATTCCAACCACTAAAAATACAATGATATTGGCCAAACAAATAGGCAGTGTTCGTCCAATCTGCTTTCCACATATTTTTTTTGCGAACTTCCCAAACCGGTTCATCCATTTAGAAAGAGAAATGGGATAAAAGATATAGTCTTTCATCCAAGTTCCCAGTGTAATGTGCCAGCGATGCCAAAAATCAGTAATAGAAATGGCAAAATAAGGACGTTTGAAATTTTCATCTAAACGAATTCCAAACATCTGGGCAATTCCAATTACCACATCCATGCCTCCGGAAAAATCGCAGTATAACTGTATACTGTATGCCAATAAACCAATGATGCTTAATCCATTATATTTTTGTGGGTCACCAAAAATAGCATCCACAAAAATCACTGCATTGTCTGCAATAATCAGTTTTTTGAAATAACCCCATAAAATTCGCTGAAGTCCACGTTCTATCATGATTTGATTCAAGTGGTGTTCTTCATATAGCTGCTTGCCCAAAGTACTAAAACGGCCAATAGGTCCTTGTAGTATTTGTGGAAAGAAAGATACAAACAGCGCAAAGCGAAATACGTTCTGCTCTGCCTTACACCGTCCCCAATAAACATCCAAAATATATCCCATGGATTGAAAGGTATAAAATGAAATTCCAAGCGGAAGCAGCAAGTTTACATCTGCATATCCGGTATGAAACAGTTCATTTGCTGTATGAATAGCAAAATTCGCATATTTTAGCACCCCAAGCATTCCAAAATTCAAAAATAATGCCGTGATTAAAATCATTTTTTTCTTGTGTTTTGCAAGTTTTTTTTCTAGTCCTTGCATAGATACATTCTCTAACATTCTTCCTGCAGCATAAGTGGTTATGGTAGAAAATAATAAAAAGAACGTAATTTTAATTCCACCGCTAATATAATACAAATAACTAAATCCCAACAACCACATCCATTGATACTTTTTGGGAATCAGATAATACCCTGTCACTGCTAGCAATACAAATAGCATAAACTCCATAGAAATTAACGACATGATATTTCCTCCATTTTATAATTCCTCCCTTATGCTTCTTCCTGTAGCCGTATTACCATGTTCCACAATGCCTTTGCTGAATTAAAGTTTTCCGGAACAATTTCCGCAGGTGTAATTTCAATTTCAAATTCATCCTGTAATTCACTAACAATAGACAAAATGGCAAAGGAATCTAAGATTCCATCATCAATTAATGTCTCACATGTTTCATATTCTGCATCTGGTTGTATTTCCTCTAATATTTCTAATAATTTTTCCATTTTTGTACCCTCACTTTCTTTATTCAGTATCATCACTGTTACAAATCATATTTCTTACACTAGTTCACACTTTTACTGTTCCACACATCCGTTGAACTGGTATTACGAATCAGCTGTAACCCCTGTTCTTTGGAATAAAACAATATTTGTGGTAAATCTCTGCTTAAAAACAAACTAATTCCTTCTGTCATGGAATACGCACCGGTGCGTTGAAATTCCAACACATCCCCAATTTGTGCTCCTTTTAATGGAAGCTGTTTTACTATCACATCTGCCGTAGTACACAAGGAACCGCAAATATTCCATTTTTCTTCTGTTGCGTCTATCCTCTTTAGTGTTTCTAAATCATCTGTTTCGCAAGAATAATGTACTACATTGGGTACTTTCATTGCCATAGTCTGCCCATAATAATTTAATTGATGAATTCCACCATCTACAATTCCATATACCTGTCCTGCATTTTCTTTTTTATCTACAATAGTGGTATAATAACTTCCACAATCTGCTGCAACAAATCGTCCCATTTCCAAAGTGATTTTTTCCTTCAGCTGCATGTTGTGAATAATTTTGCAAAGACCTTGCAGTAATTCTTCCTCACAGGATTCTTCTTTTTGAAAATAGGGAACATAAAGTCCTGGACCGTATTCTATTTCTTCTAAAGTATATCCCAACTGTGTTTGTATTTCCTCTGTAAATTCTTTTAGAACATAAAGTTCTTTTTCTATTGCTGCTAATTTTTTCTTCTGTGTTCCGGAATAATACTGGATTCCCTTTATATCAATCCATGGATATTCCCTGCGTTTTGCTATCATTTGTTTTGCTACATCTAGATCCACTCCAAACTGATTTCCACTGGTGAGACGAATCAATACCTGTAGCTTTTTGTCAACTAACATAGCACAATCGTTTAGCAAGTAAAGCTGCTCCTTGGATTCTATGGTAAAGATTCCCTGACCTTGATATGTTTCCACTATTCTTTTTAGATCTTTTTGTTCTTTATTTACACCAGAAACTACAATGCGTTCCATGGGAATCTGCTCTCGTTCACAAATTCTAAATTCTCCCGGAGAGCATACTTCCAATCGGTCTGCCAATGATTTTAATGCAGATATCAAAAACGGATTGGCTTTCATTGCATAACAAAGACCAATTCTTTCTTTTTCAAGAACGGATTGGATCCATTGTACTCGTTTAGACAGTATGTCTAGGTCAAACACATAGGCTGGAGTTCGATTCTCCTGCTTCATGTTATTTACTATTTTACTTATCATTCTTTTCCTCTTCACTTAACTTTTTCAATGCTGCGCGGTCTATTTTTCCATTTTTATTTAATGGAAATTGTTTTATATTGTAAAAAATATTAGGAATCATAAATGCCGGAAGCTGCTTTCTAAGTTGTTTTACAATTTCCTTCTTCTCCATACCGCCTTCATAAAAAGCAACTATTTTCTGCTCTTTTTCATCAAACATACAGCTGACTCTTGGGATAAGTTCTAATCGATCCATTGCCATTTCTATTTCTCCCAATTCAATTCGATGTCCCATATGCTTAATTTGAAAATCTTTTCTTCCTGTATAGCAAAGTTCACCACTTTCATTGTAATATCCCAAATCACCTGTTCGATAAATCAACTCCAAATATCTGTGATTTAATGGATTTTGCACATATGCTTTCTGTGTCTGATCAGGGTTATTATAATATCCTAAGGTAAGTGCTGTACCTCCTACACAAATTTCTCCCTTTTTTCCACTTTCTTTCACCAGTTGTTCTTGCTCATCTAGTAAAAAGACTTTCTCATTGGGAAATGCTTCCCCAATTGGCAGTGTATCTCCTGGTTCAAAGTCCTTGTTTATCTTGTAATAAGTACAGTTACAGGTGATTTCCGTAGGTCCATACAGGTTAACATATTGAACTTGGGGCAAATAGCTGCGCCAAATATTTAATTGCTTAATGGGCATTACTTCACCGCTGAATAATACCTTATTAATAGTTTGCGGCACCTTGTATTCAAATCCCTTAAGCTGGCTTACCATACATAATGCAGATACCGCCCAAATCAAAGTTGTTACCTTATTTTCACAAAGGCAGTCTAAAAGCTGGGTTGGAAAGGAAAACTTCTGCCTTGGAATAATCACCATAGCTGCTCCCATTTTTAATGTGCTGTAAATATCCTTCACTGACACATCAAAATCAAACGGTGCTTGATTTCCTATAACATCATCTTTGGTAATTTTAAAAATATCCGTAAAGCATTCTATAAAGTCAAGAACCGATCTATGGCTTACCACTACACCTTTGGGCACCCCTGTGGAACCTGAGGTAAAAATGCCATATAGCGGCTGGGTATCCGTAGCTTCTTTTTGAATCTGTGCTAATCTTTCTTCGTGAACTTTTTCTTTTTCCAATTCTTCTATCCAAAGAACCTTTGGCTTTAAATCTTCCAGCTTTTTATCCAAACTATCCTCTGATATGTTATTCGAAAGAAGATCCCATCCTTTATTTAGCTTTTCCCATTCTTTTTCATATGCTTTTCCTGTTATAATCAATGGCTGCTCTAAGGTATCTAAAATTTGTTTGATTCTTTGGGGAGGTTGTTTGATATCTAGCATAACATAAAAGCACCCCGCATATACAATTCCCATAAATGCTGCCACTGCTGCCACACTTTTGTCCATAAATACCGCAATTGGCATTCCTGGTGTTGTCTTTTGTTCTAAGGCACTTCCGATTTTTTGTGCTCTTTCTTTCAGTGCCCCATAGGTACAGGAAGTCTGCATGTCAATAAACGCTATTTTGTCTGTATCGTTTTCTGCTGCTGCTTCTAAATATTCCAATATACTTTTCATATTCTACTCCTCACCTCTTCTTTACCAATTATTTATTCTAACCTATTCCCTTTACAGTTTCATAATGAATTTCTTAAGATTTTATGAATAGTTACTCAAAATGAGACATAGAATTTATTTTCTATGCCTCATATTTCTTTACTTAAATGTCTTCTAAGGATTCTTTTAGCTTATTCATAAAGCCTTTTTTTTTGCTATGTTTTTCATCCATTCCTTGTGTGGTTCCTTGCTTTTTTAAAGAATTACCACTTACTTCATCAAATTTACGCAATGCTTCTTTGGCCTCTTCATTTAGCGTAGTTGGCACCTGAACCACTAAAGTCACATAATGGTCACCACGTATGGACTCATTTCTCAAAGATGGAATTCCTTTTCCTTTTAAACGGATTCTAGTATCTGTCTGAGTTCCTGGTTTGACATCATATAAAATATCACCATCGATAGTACTAATACGTGCTTCACCGCCTAATGCTGCCTGTGCAAATGAAATGGGTGCTGTAGAATATACATTCATATCCTGACGTTGGAAAATCGGGTGTCTAGATACCGTTACTTCTACTAACAGATCACCTCTTGGACCACCGCTAGTTCCCGGTTCTCCTTTGTCCCTAATTCTAACGCTTTGACCATTATCTATTCCTGCTGGAATCTTCACTTTGATATTTTTGCGTTTTGCAATATATCCTGTTCCACGACAATCCGGGCACTTTTCCTTAATCATCTTTCCGCTTCCATTGCAATCCGGGCAGGTTTGTACATTTTGCATCATGCCAAGGAACGATTGTTGAGTATAAACCACTTTCCCCTTGCCACCACATTTTGTACAAGTTTCTGCTGATGTTCCAGGTTTTGCTCCGGTAGTATGGCAAGTAGTACATTCATCTTTTAATGTAATTTCAATTTCTTTTTCACATCCAAATGCTGCCTCTTCAAAGGATATTCGAACAGCTGCACGTAAATTTGCTCCCTTCATGGGACCATTGTTTGTGGAGCGTTTTCTTCCACCACCAAAAAGATCTCCAAAAATATCTCCGAAAATATCTCCCATATCCATACCGGAAAAATCAAATCCACCTGCTCCGCCGCCCATACCACCATCAAAAGCGGCATGACCAAATTGATCATACTGACGTTTTTTATCCGGATCACTTAAAACCGCATAAGCTTCCGAAGCTTCTTTGAATTTTTTTTCTGCTTCTGCATCTCCAGGATTCATATCTGGATGATACTTCTTAGCCAGTTGACGATATGCTTTTTTTATTGTTGCGTCGTCTGCACCTTTATCAATGTCCAGGACTTCATAGTAATCTCTTTTTTGTTCTGCCATGTTAATTCCCTCTTGCATTGTAAGGAGCTGTATCGAAGACTGCTTCGATACGGCTCCTGCTTTTTAATAGTAATGATATATTTTGTATCGTGCTGTACGAAGTTCCTACTACTTCATGCAATATCTGTATTTATACTTCTTTATAATCTGCATCTACCACATCATCTTCTGCACTGTTGTAAGAAGAATCTCCAGCTTGTGGTCCTGCTCCTTGAGGTCCTTGAGCACCTTGTGCTCCTTGTGCCTGCTCATACATCTTTGCAAATACTTTCTGCGCACTTTCTGTAAGCTTTTCTTTCGCAGCTTTCATCTCGCCAACCTGATCATCTGTCATTTCTTCTGCATTTGGGTGTGCTTCTATCATTGCTTTTAATGCACTTAAATCTGCCTCTACTGTGGTTTTGTCATTTGCATCAATATTGCTTCCTACTTCTTCCAATGCTTTTTCTGTCTGGAATACAAAGGAATCAGCATCATTTCTAGTATCAATTGCTTCTTTTCTCTTCTTATCCTGTGCTTCATATTCAGCGGCTTCTTTTACTGCTTTATCAATATCACCATCTGACATATTAGATCCTGCTGTAATGGTAATATGCTGTTCTTTTCCGGTTCCTAAATCCTTTGCAGATACATTTACAATACCATTCGCATCAATATCAAAGGTAACTTCAACCTGAGGTACACCACGTCTTGCTGGTGGGATACCATCCAGTCTAAATTGTCCTAAGGATTTATTATCTTTGGCAAATTGTCTTTCTCCTTGTACCACATTGATGTCAACAGCAGTTTGATTATCAGCAGCAGTGGAGAAAATCTGGCTTTTCTTGGTTGGGATTGTTGTATTTCTTTCAATCAATCTAGTTGCAACTCCACCCATTGTTTCAATTGACAGTGATAATGGAGTAACATCTAATAATAAGATTTCTCCTGCTCCAGCATCTCCTGCTAATTTTCCACCTTGAATGGAAGCTCCTAATGCAACACATTCATCTGGATTTAATGTCTTACTTGGCTCTTTTCCTGTTAACTGTTTTACTTTGTCTTGAACAGCCGGAACACGAGTAGATCCACCTACTAACAATACCTGACCTAATTCAGAAGAAGTAAGTCCTGCATCTTTCATTGCATTTTGTACTGGCAATGCTGTTCTTTCTACCAAATCATGTGTTAATTCATCAAATTTTGCTCTTGTCAAGTTCATGTCAAAATGCTTTGGACCTTCTGCTGTAGCAGTAATAAATGGCAGATTAATATTAGTTGTAGTTGCAGATGATAATTCTTTCTTTGCTTTCTCTGCTGCTTCTTTTAATCTTTGAAGTGCCATCTTGTCGCTAGAAAGGTCTACACCTTCGGTTTTCTTAAATTCAGCTAACATATAATCTGTGACCTTTTGGTCAAAGTCATCTCCACCTAGTTTATTATCTCCTGATGTAGATAATACTTCGATAACTCCTTCTCCTATTTCAATAATAGAAACATCAAAGGTACCACCACCTAAGTCATATACCATGATTTTTTGTTCTTTTTCATTATCAAGACCATATGCCAAGGCTGCTGCTGTAGGCTCGTTAATAATACGTTTTACATCAAGACCTGCAATTTTACCAGCATCTTTTGTTGCCTGACGCTGTGCATCATTGAAATAAGCAGGTACTGTAATTACTGCATCATTTACTTTTTCACCTAAATAATTTTCTGCATCTGCTTTTAATTTTTGAAGAATCATTGCGGAAATTTCTTGTGGAGAATATTTCTTGTCATCCACGGTTCTTTTATGGTCTGTTCCAATTTCTCGTTTAATAGAGGAGATTGTTTTTTCTGCATTTGTAACTGCCTGACGTTTTGCAGGTTCTCCTACTAATCTTTCTCCTGTTTTGGTAAAAGCTACAACAGATGGTGTTGTTCTTGCTCCTTCTGTATTGGCGATAACTACTGGTTTACCACCTTCCATAACTGCTACACAGCTGTTTGTTGTTCCTAAATCGATACCTATAATTTTGCTCATAATTGAGACCTCCTAATAAAATATTATTACCGTATGCTTTGTTTACCTGTTACTGAACCACCGCTACCATACTGTGTCTTAGCACACTTTCGCGATACATATAACCCTTTTGCAGCTCTTGTGCTACTGTGCCAGATTCCAATTCTTCATTTTCCACCTGCATCACTGCATTATGATAATCCGGGTTAAACTCTTCACCAACTGCTTCTATTTGTTTTACATCAAGACCTTCTAATTCTGTCATCAATTGTTTATATATTTTACTCATACCTTCTATAAAGGCATCGTCTTGATTTTCTGTTGGTACTGCTGCCAATCCTCTTTCAAAATTATCTACTACGGGAAGAATTTTTTCAATGACACTTTTTGCTCCTATTTCAAACATCTGTGTCTTTTCTTTCTCCGTACGTTTTCTGAAATTATCAAATTCTGCCATCTGTCTTTTTATCTGATCTGATAATTCTGTGATTTTTTCATCCTGTTTATTTTTCTTATCTTTTTTCTTGAAAAGGCTTTTTTTATCTTCCTCGCCTTCTTTTTTATCTGTTTCCACCGTCTCTGTAACGGGTGTTTCTTCTGTTATGTCTGCTTCTACTTCTGTTTTTACTTCTGTTTTTGCTTCTGTTTCTGCTTCTACTTCTTCTGCTGCTTTTGGGTCTGTCTGTTCTTTCATGGTGTCTATGTCTTTATTTTGTTCTTCTGCCATTACCTGACCACCTTTCTAATTTTCTTTGGGTTTCTTAAATACGGCATCTAACTGAACCTTTAAGGTTTTTAGATTATCCATCACATTTTCATAATCCATGCGTTTTGGTCCTATAATTCCAATTGTTCCCTGCATTCCTTCTCCCAGTTGATAGGTTGCTGTTACTACACTGCAATCCTTCATATTCTGATTGGAAGATTCTGCTCCAATATACACTTGAATTCCTGTTTCTTCCTCGGATGCTAGGGTTTCATTTACCAAACTAATCAATTGTTGCTTTTCTTCAAATGTAGTAAGCAGTTCGCTAGCTTTCTTAGAATCACTTAATTCAGGATATTTTAAAATATTTGTTGTACCACTAGTATAAATTTCCAAATCCTCATCTTCTTGAATGGCATCTGCTAATGCGTCCAACACATCACTGACAATATCACTGTGAATTCCTGCCTGCTCTTTTAATCTTGCTATTGTTCCAAGATTGATTTGTTCTGCCGACAATCCATTTAAATTTGTGTTCAATAAAATATTAAGTTTTAATAATGTCTCATTGTCTAATGCTTCTTTCGTAGAAATCATCTTATTCTTTACGATATTACCCTCTGTCACAATAACCGCCAGTATCTGTTCTTTATCTACCTGAGATATTTGAATGAATTTCACCTTATTGTGATGATAAGAGGGAGCCGTTATCATTGCGGTATAGTTGGTATTAATGGCAAGCATTTTTGCCATCTGCTGTAATACCTGCTCCATCCGCTGTGTATGCTCAATCACAAAGTCCTTCATTTCTGTAACTTCCTGCTCTTTTTGTTTCATTAAATTATCCACATAAAATCGATATCCTCTATCCGAAGGAATTCTTCCTGAGGAAGTATGAGGCTGCAGGATATACCCCATTTCTTCTAAATCTGACATTTCATTTCGGATTGTTGCGGAACTTAAGTTTAAATCTGAATATTTGGAAATTGTCCTAGAACCAACTGGCTCGCCAGTATCCAAATAATTGCGGATAATTGCATTTAAGATTTTTCTTTTTCTCTCTTCTAGCTCCTCCATCCACATCCTCCTATGTCAAGATTTCTTTTTTCTATTAGCACTCATTGATTAGGAGTGCTAACATCTACGTATTTAAGATATCACTATCAATTTTCCTTGTCAATAGTATTTTCCAATTTTATACTTTCTTTAGAAAATTCATATTTTTGTTACGATTAGAAAAAATTGCCCCTATGCTGAATTTTTTCAACATTTGAGCAATTTCTTTCACTAAGACCATTCCAGCAGCTTGCCTAAAAACTTACGAAGTTGTGGTGTTTTGGGATTGGCAAAATGTTCTGTGCTATTCCCATACTCCAGTAGACTACTCTGGGATAAAAACGCCATTTTTTCACAGGCTCGCCTTGCAAATCCCATTTCATGTGTAACAATGATAAAATCTATATTGTCTTCTTTTAACTCACTAATCATGTCTAATACCTCAGTGGTATACTCTGGATCTAACGCAGAAGTAGGTTCGTCCAAAAGTAAGATGGCAGGTCTTGCTGCCACTGCTCGGGCAATCGCTATTCGTTGCTGCTGTCCTCCTGAAAGAGCTGATGGTTTTTTATGGGAATCTTCCAACAGTCCAAATCTTCCTAGAAGTTGATCCGCAGTATTTTCTGCCTCTGCTCTTAGAAATCCATGCACTTGAACTAATGGCAGTACAATATTTTCACGAGCAGAAAGGTGTGCAAATAGCCCACCCTGTTGAAATACAAATCCAATATTACGTCGATATGCAATCAGTGCTCGTTCCCTTTGTTCCACACATTTTCCATCTACAATAAGTTCTCCAGAACTAGGTACCAGCAAACCTCCTAAAATACGCAGCAGGGTAGATTTTCCACCGCCAGATGGACCAATAATAGATAATGTATGTATCTCATCTTTAAAATGGATTGCATTTAGCACCTGCTGTCCCTCAAATTCCATACACACTCCACGTAGTTCAATGTTCATATCCAAATCTCCTCTCAAGCTGCTGGCTTATAAATGATACTGGTAATGTCAGACACAAATACAGTAAGCCTAAAAAGAAGTAACATTCAAATAACTTATAGTTACTGGCACTGATTTCTCGCATGGTCTGAGTCAGCTCAATTACAGCAATCATGGAAAGTAATGAGGAATCTTTGATAATAGAAGCAAACTGTCCTGTCAACCCTGGCAAAGTGCAGGCAATCATCTGAGGCAAAATCACAAAGCGCACCGTTTGGGAAGGATTAAATCCCACTGCGCGTGCTGCTTCCAGTTGTGTTTTATCTAACGTAATCAGGCTTCCTCGTACAATTTCAGCAATATAAGCTCCTTCAAACAAAGATAAAATTAGCACACCTGCCAGAAAACGGTTTTCAATACCCCAAGCAGTACCCACAATGTAGAAAAACAGATAAATCTGTACAATAAGAGGTGTACCACGAATAAAGGTTACATAAATACGGCTTAAATAGCGAAGAAGTAAAAAACGGCTTTCCTGTCCCATCGCGCTTAACACCCCTATGGTAAGGCTTACCAACAGACTGACTGCACTTAGACACATGGTAAGCAAAAATCCTTTCCAGATACGCATTCGAAATTCAACAATAAATTGAAAATTCAATTTTACCCCTACAAGGTAAAGAGAAAACCAAAAAAAGGCCACTAATGCACCGGTGGCCAAAAGGAAATTAACAATAACACGAATTAATGGGGTTTTGCCCTTAACTGGTTTGAAAAAAAATTGGATTATCTTTTTCATATCATTTTTCTTCCTCAAAATCAAAAAACCATTGAAATCCCAATGTATCAAATGCTTTCTTTTCCTCCGACAAATAGGTGTCGGTCAATGTATCAAATCCACCCTCTGCACGATACTGCTGAATAAAATCATTTAGCTGTTTTAAAAGTTTAGTATTACCCTTTTTTACTGCAATTCCCCAGTTCTCTGATTTCTGAAATGGAATAAATACCGCCTTAGTGGTATTCTCATTGCTCTTCCAATTACGATATATGGTAAGCTGGTCATACAAAAAAGCATCCGCCTTTCCTTGCACTACCTCTGTAACACAGGCACTTTCATCAGGTAGACCCACTAACTGGGCATTGGAAAGATTTTTTTCTGCATAAATATAACCTGTAGAGCCTGTTTTACAGGCAATTTTACGATTTGTCTCATTCAAATCATCAATAGAGGAAACACCGGAATCTTTCCCCGTTAAAATCCCCAGTAACGCGTTGGCGTAAGGATTCGAAAAATCTACACTCTCTTTTCGTTCTTCTGTAATAGTCATAGAGGACATGACCATATCTGCCTTCCCCGTTTGTAACGATGGAATCAAACCATCCCATGCAGTATTTTCAATTACCACTTCACGTCCAACAAAGGTACCAAACGCTTTACAAAAATCGGCACTGACACCTGTGGGATTCCCATCTATATCCTTTGTTTCAAAGGGCGGATATGCAAGTTCCATAGCTACTACTATTTTTTCTTTTCTGTCTTCTTTTGGCTGAGAAACTTTGTCATTATTACCTCCACAGCCCAACAACATGGTACCTATCACCATTCCCACACATACCAGTGTCAATCTTATTTTAGTTTTCATACAATCCCTCTACTTAATCTTGACCAATTAACCATTATCTTGCTATTCCATTAAAAATTCACTCATGACATAATTGCTAAGTGCAATTCCTTCTGTTGTAAGATAAATGTTTCCTTCTGTTTGATTTAGTAATTCTTTTTGAAACATATTCTGTAATATTACTCCATACACTGCTTCAATTTCTACCTGAAAGGTTTCTTTAAATTTCCTTCTGCTTACTCCTTGCATCAAGCGAAGTCCTAAAAACATAAATTCTTCCATCTGAAACTTACGGGTGATTTGTTCCATATTCTTTGGTGCCCAATCACCTGCCAGATAATCTGAAAGATTTGTTGTATTGGAAAATCGTAGATTTTCTATTAAAGATGCACTTCCAAGACCTAGCCCTAAATAATTTTCACGAGTCCAGTAACCTATATTATGATTGCACTCTTTGTTTTTTTGTGCATAATTTGAAATTTCATATTGCCAATATCCTTTTTCTTTCAGGAATTCTTTGGTAAGCTGATACATTGCCCGTTCTGTTTCCTCTGATGGTAAAAACTGTGGTTCCTCCCCACGTTCCCGACGTTGTTCCTCTTCTGCGTACAGTTGATAAAAAGGAGTTCCTTCTTCTATGATTAAGCTATACGCCGAAATATGCTCAGGTCTTAATTTCACAACTTCTTTCAGGGTATCTTCCCAGTCGTCTAGAGTCTGGTTTGGAAGTGCTGACATAATATCTAAATTCACATTATGAAATCCTGCTTTTCGTACTAAGTCATAATTTTCCAAAAATTCCTGATACGTATGAATTCTTCCTAAATGTTTCAGTTCTTGGTTTTTTGTAGATTGTAATCCCATACTAATTCGATTAATTCCACTATACCTATAGGCAGACAATTTATCGGCTGTTATGGTTCCAGGATTACACTCTATTGTAATTTCTGCGTCTTTTACTACCTGAAAACACCGATATATCTTTTCCATGATTTGATTAATCTGTATTCCCTCTAGAATGGACGGCGTTCCACCTCCTATAAAAATGGTGGAAATCAAAAAGTCCCGATAGTCTTCTGATTTTTGTTCTATTTCTTTTATTAAGTTCTTCGTATATAATTCTCGAACAGAATCTTCCAAAGGCGCAGATAAAAAGTCACAATAATTGCATTTTTTCATACAGAATGGTATATGCAGATACAATTCCATCTTTTTTGACATAGTATCTCACTTTCCGTGTCTAACTGTCCTTTTACATTCTTTCTTACTTTTTCCTAGTTGTCATCCAGTTTTAACACACTCATAAATGCCTTTTGAGGAATCTCTACATTTCCAATTTGACGCATTCTCTTTTTTCCTTCTTTTTGCTTTTCCAAAAGCTTACGTTTTCTAGAAATATCACCGCCATAACATTTTGCCAATACATCTTTTCGCATTGCTTTTACTGTTTCTCTGGCAATGACTTTTCCTCCCACTGCTGCCTGAATGGGAATTTCAAATAAATGTCTTGGGATTTCTTCTTTTAATTTTTCACACATTTTTCTGCCTCGCTCATAAGAACTAGCACCATGTACAATAAAAGAAAGTGCATCCACTTCTTCGCGATTAATTAAAATGTCTAGTTTTACAAGTTCGGAGCGAACGTAGCCTTTCATTTCATAATCAAACGATGCATATCCTTTGGAACGAGATTTCAACGCATCGAAAAAATCATAAATAATTTCATTTAAAGGCAGGTCATACTTAATTAGAGCACGAGTTTCTTCCATATATTCCATACTGATATAAATACCCCTGCGTTCCTGACATAAATCCATAATGGTTCCAATATATTCACTGGTTACCATAATTTCAGCCTTTACCATAGGTTCTTCCATATATTCAATTTGCGAAGGATCCGGTAAATTAGATGGATTGGTAATCTCAATCACTTCCCCATTAATCTTATGGACTTTATAGATAACCCCCGGTGCTGTGGTCACCAAATCCAAATTGTATTCCCGCTCCAAACGTTCTTGAATAATTTCCAAATGAAGCAGACCTAAAAATCCACAACGAAATCCAAATCCCAATGCCATAGAAGTCTCAGGTTCAAATTGAAGTGCTGCATCGTTTAATTGTAATTTTTCCAACGCATCTCGTAAATCTGGATATTTAGCACCATCTGCCGGATACATTCCACAATATACCATGGGATTTACTTTCTTATATCCTGGTAATGGTTCACTGCATGGACGATTTACATCTGTTACTGTATCGCCTACCTGCGTATCTCTCACGTTTTTAAGACTTGCGGTAATATAGCCTACCATCCCAGCACTTAGTTCTTCACAAGGAATAAACTGACCTGGACCAAAATATCCCACTTCAACCACATCTGCTACAGCACCAGTTGCCATCATCTTAATGGTTGTCCCCACTTTCACTCTGCCTTCTTTTATTCTGCAAAATACAATGACACCTTTGTAAGAATCATACAGTGAATCAAAAACCAATGCTTGTAATGGATTATTTGCATTGCCTCTTGGAGCAGGAATTTTGGCTACAATCTGCTCTAATACTTGTTCAATATTTAATCCTGTCTTTGCTGAAATTTGAGGAGCATCTTTCGCTTCCAATCCAATAATATCTTCTATTTCTTCTATCACTCGCTCTGGGTCTGCACTAGGCAAATCAATTTTATTGATTACAGGAAATACATCTAGGTTATGATCTAATGCTAAATAGACATTTGCTAATGTCTGTGCTTCAATTCCTTGTGCTGCATCTACTACAAGAATTGCTCCATCACAGGCTGCAAGACTTCTAGATACTTCGTAATTAAAATCCACATGTCCAGGAGTATCTATTAAATTAAAAATGTACTCTTCTCCATCCTGTGCCTGATAGACAATACGTACTGACTGGGCTTTTATGGTAATTCCTCTTTCACGCTCCAAATCCATGTTGTCTAAAATTTGTGCCTGCATTTCCCGGCTGGTTAATAGTCCTGTTTTTTCAATAATACGGTCTGCCAACGTAGATTTTCCATGATCTATATGTGCAATAATGCAAAAATTTCTAATTTTACTTTGATCGATTGCTGCCATCTTATTCCTCCATCACTTTCTGTCCATAAAGATGATAAATCTTAGGATCAATTTCTATCCTCTATGTTTTTCTATATTCCTTGATACCTTTCGGTATTATAACATAGAAAAAAGGAAATTGGCAATCTATTGTTACGATTAGAAAAGTTTCTTTTTCTTAAAAAACATCAAGCAAATAAGAATCACGATAATACTTAACACAATTACAAAAAAATATCCATACTTCCAAGTCAGCTCCGCCATTGTGGTGAAATTCATCCCATACCAACCTACAATTAACGTCAGAGGCATGAATATTGTGGTTACAGCAGTGAACACTTTCATAATTCGATTTTGATCATATGCAATGGCAGCATCCAATGCTTCTCGTATATGCAGTAGTTCTTCATATAAAAATTGAATTTGTTCTGTTAGATGTTTCACCTTATTTTCATAATCCCAAAAATAGCAGGCGTAACTTTCTAATAATAATTTTCCTTGCTGGTCTGGTTTTTTCTGCTCTAATCCATTCATTCCTTCTGCTATATTTAATAACTGGATACAATCATTTTTCCAAAGAATCAGGGTTCGTTTACATTCAAATATCGTTTGGTTTCGATTTCGGTCAATTCTTCCCCCTACAATTTCCCGTTCTAGAAAAATAAGATAGTTCTCCATTTCTTCCCCCACATCCATTCCACTTTTCAGCAGTGTGTCAAACACAAGTTCTACCGCCTCATTGGGTGTCTTTGAAACGATTTTTTCTTTTATTTCCTGAAATATTTTTCTTTCATCTTCTGTGGTAATAAAAAGGAATTCCTCTTCCTCCAGTAAAAATGCTGCCTGACTGGTCTTTTTTTCTCCTGCGTGAAGTTGAAATGCTCCATATATTCCTATTTTTGCCAATTTAACCCCAGACCAGTACTCCTGTCTTGATTTTTCTATTTCCTGATACAGAATTTCCTCTTTGGGATTGCGTTTTCTTTTTTGAAACTGGTCAAAATTTTCTGCCCAAACCCGACATTTTTTTCTTTCTGGCACAACTTATTCTCCTTTCTGTTTTCCTATGTAATAAAAAAGTTCTGCCTAAAAGCCAGTTCCTATACTGTCCAGGTTTTCTCTATTCCTGTGTCAGCACTTTATGTAATAAATCTGCCAATGGTTCCATAGCATTCATGGCTTCTTCCACTGTATTGGTTTGTGCGCCTACTTCAATCAAAAGACTTTTGGGACAATACTGCATATTATAACGATATCCCTTTAAATAATTCATTCTAGTATAGCCTGGATAATATTCTTCTGCTGCAAGTTTCATTTGAAAAGAAAATGCCAGATTATCTGCTAAATTAGGATTTGGAAGATTGTTTAAATTTCCATTTGCAGTGGTTCTGCTTAATCCGTTAAAAAACATAATTTTTGCGGTCTGTTTTCCGTTTACTTCTGTAACCAAATGTGTATTTTCCCCTACTCCATCTCGATGTAAGTCAATTACAACCTCAATAGATGGATTTTCCGAAAGTATCTGCTTTAATGCAGGTTCTGCGTAGGAATACGCATGATCTCTATCATTGATATCATAGGTTCCCATGTGATGTATCACCTGAAATCCATATTGATTTTTTAATAATGATGTTAAATATTCCCCTACTCCTACTACGGAAGTAGCCGCATCTCCAGGAACCGAATTACAATATGCTTCCTGAGAATGGGTATGATAAATTAAAATCTGTGGAACATCATTTCCTACATTTAATTTCATACTTCTTCCTAGTAATTCTTCCATGTTCAATTGACTGCTGTCTATGGTGGTAGTTCGGTCTACGCGATAAAATTTTTGAATTAAAAAATCAAAATCATTTAATTTTTCTCTTGGAATTTCCTGTACTTTTCCCACAACCCCCGGAGCCGGTGCCTGCGTTGGTGCCTGAACTGGCGTTACTGGAAGTTCCTGTGATATTGTCACCATTTGATTTTCTTTGGATTCTTCAGCGCCTTCTGCTGCCACCGCCATTTCATAAGTTAATTCACTTTCTATTTTGGTCCGATACTCTGATGTTTTTTGTGTATAGTGAGAAACTGGAAATACTTTTTCCAGTTTTCCTATTACATATTCTCCAAAACAGCATTCTTTTGATTCCTGATCTTGAAATATCACCGGCATACAGTTTTTCCATGCATGGAGTATGGTTTCTTCTTGAATATAAGCTCCAATTTGTTTGAACGCCGGTGCTTTTCCTGCTACCGCCATATTTTGATAACACACAAATACAAATAGGATACTAATTCCTCCCATTGTCCATTGTAAGTATTTTCCTGCTTTTTTTCTTCTTTTTAACACCTTATTCCTCATTCCCAGTTCTTTCTTAAAATATAGCACTGACTCCATACCACTGTTTACTCAAACACTATACAATATATGCCTGTACGACAGGTTTTATGCAAATGCAATATTGAGTCCCTCTGAAACAGTAAAGCTTAGTCTTTTAATCGATTCATCAATATCCTTAGGTGTTACAAACATGGTGTTTAACTGAGGTGATAATAATTCTCGAATCAATTCATATTTTTCCATATCATTTAGTGCATTTAATCCTGTGCATATGGTTTGAAGATGAACATGCTCTTCCATTGCCTGAATTAGATGGCACATGGTATCATTTACAATGGTGGCGGCGTCCACCACTGTTGGTACTCCAATGGCAATTACCGGAATTCCCAAGGTTTCCTTGGAAAGTCCATGGCGATGATTACCCACTCCAGAACCTGGGTTGATACCAGTATCTGTAATTTGAATAGTTCTTCCCAATCGTCTAGTACTGCGCGCTGCTAACGCATCAATTGCAATCATGAAATCCGGTCTTGTTTCTTCAATGACTCCTTTAATGATTTCCTGACTTTCCATTCCTGTTTGAGCCATAACTCCGGGCACAATACTGCTTACTGCATGTATTTCCTCTTTTCCAAACGCATATTTTCCAAATTCTTTTAATATATGTCTAGTTATCATCATATTATCCACTACACGCGGTCCTAATGCATCTGGCGTGACTTCCCGATTTCCAAGTCCAGCCACAAGGATAGACATTTTTTTCCCAGTCACAGGCATTAATTTTTTGATAATTTTGGCAAGCTCCATGGAAATTTCCCGATGATAATCTTCGTCTTGACTATCCATATTAGGTGCTTCAAGGGTGATATAGTTTCCCTTTGGACGACCCATCGCCTTTGCTCCATTTTCAGTTTCAATTAACATATGGGTGACTTTTATTTCATCTTCTCGCCCATATTCTTCTTCCACACGAACTCCTTTGATTTCTACATGATCTTCTTGAAATTTTTCTCGTGTTTCTAATGCCAAATCCGTCCGTACCTGAAACTGACCCATTTCTTTTCCTCCAAATTTTTCATTTGTATCTATTTTTTGCAAAAATTCCAAAATTATGTATTGACAGGTGGAAAATTTAGGGCTAAACTATATGAGTATGTTTACATTAGATCGTCCGTGTCCGGCTTTAATGAAACAATCATAAAACAAAATCAATTTATTATTAATTATATGGAGGTGTACGGATTGGCTAACATTAAATCAGCAAAGAAAAGAATTTTAGTAACTGAGGCAAAAACAGCTCGTAACAAATCAATTAAGTCTGCAGTAAAGACTTCTATTAAGAAGGTAGATGCCGCTATCACACAGGATAACAAGGCAGCTGCACAAGAAGCATTA
Source organism: Lachnospiraceae bacterium (assembly GCA_036653135.1). Classification (GTDB taxonomy): domain Bacteria; phylum Bacillota; class Clostridia; order Lachnospirales; family Lachnospiraceae; genus Petralouisia. The sequence goes on along the minus strand of JAVVUO010000007.1, from coordinate 53,433 downwards.
CTTGCTGCTACATCTGAAATCAGCAAAGCCGCTTCTAAAGGTGTTTATCATCAAAACACTGCTGCTCGTAAGGTTTCTCGTTTAACAAAAGCTGTTAACAAACTTGCTTAGTTATTATTGTAAAAGATGAAAAGCACGCTCCGCGAACTTTTCATGATTATCTATAAAACAAAAGACAGCCAGTACCGTCATACTGGCTGTCTTTTTTATGTGTGCCCAGCACGGGCACAAGCTTAATGGTTAACGTCACTATTCGACAATTTGATAATTTTCATTAGAAACCAAATCGGACTTCATCTGTTCAAAATATTGCTGCCATGCTTCTTCACCACCCGATGCATCATCGGAATAGGTGCTTGTTTCTTTGTACGTTTGCTCCAAATCATGCACATAATTTTGTATTGGAAGGTTTTTCTGGTATACTTTGAATTCATAGTTCCAGTAATCTTCTTCGGAATCAAACTGACTCATTACTGCCATAACATCCGCACTGTTATCCACACCTTTCAGAATCTCTTTTAATTCCTCTAAATAATCCCATACTTCTTCCTCTGTTACAGCGTAACCATTTTTAATTGCTTCCTGATACAACGCTTCCCGTTCAAACACATATTTTACAGCTTGTTCTTCTGCATCCTGTTCTTCTAAACCAGATATCATATAGAATTTTTTAGCCTGTTCCACATCTTTACTTGCAATGGTAGTAGTCTTCCCTTCTGCATAGATGGCATCTTTTGCTTGTGTGTCGGTAAGATTCTCACTCAACACGCTCCCCCATTCTGCCATTTGGGATGAAGTGGGCGAAGAAGCCAGTGCAGCACCACCTAGCATAACAAAAAAACCAGAAGCATACCCAGAGATACCAATGTTTTTTTCTTGTTTTTCATACTCATTACCTCCTTAATGATAAACTAACAGAACCCGGCACTGATGCTGGTATACCACCAACACAAACCAAGGACTTCAAAGATATGGCAGGCGAGATACTCACTGAGGCTTGACCACTTTTAAAATAAAATCATATTTATTACTTATTTTGCTACGATATTGATAATTCTTCTAGGAACATAAATTTCCTTAATTATGGTACCAGTTAATTTATCACCCAATGCTGCGATTCCTGCTGCAATGGCAGTTTCTTTATCTACATCTATGGGTAAATTTACGGTTGTTTTAGTCTTTCCATTTATTTGAACTGCAAGCTCTACCGTGTTTTCTATGGTCTTTGCTTCTTCATACTGCGGCCACTCACATTGATACAGTCTTCCTTCATATTCACAATTACTCCAGATTTCTTCTGTCATATGAGGTGCAACCGGATTTAATAAAATCAAAAATGTTCTAAACTCTTCCTTATTAATTCTTCCTGCTTTTGCAAACTCATTTAAAATAGACATCATGGCTGCAATTGCCGTATTATATTTCAAATTTTCATAATCGGAACTTACTTTTTTAATAAGCTGATGCATCCTTGTTTCAAATGCTTCACTATATTCTTTGCCGTCTACTAAAATCTCCTGCAATTTCCATACACGATCCAAAAATCTTCTACAGCCTTTTACTCCATTTTCTGACCAAGAAGCACTTAAATCAAATGCCCCAATAAACATTTCATAGGCACGCAGTGTATCTGCACCGTATTCTACCACGATTTCATCTGGATTCACTACATTTCCACGAGATTTTGACATTTTTTCGCCATTTTCTCCTAAAATCATGCCATGAGAGGTTCGTTTTTGATAAGGTTCCGATGTAGGTACCACTTTTTGATCGTACAAAAATTTATGCCAAAATCGTGAATATAACAAATGCAGGGTAGTGTGTTCCATTCCACCATTATACCAATCCACCGGCAGCCAGTAGTTTAATGCTTCTTTACTTGCTAGTGCCTGCTGATTATGTGGGTCTGTATAACGCAAAAAATACCAGGAAGAGCCGGCCCATTGGGGCATCGTATCTGTTTCTCTTTTTGCTGGTCCTTTACAGCATGGGCAGGTAGTGTTTACCCAATCTGTCATTGCTGCTAATGGAGATTCTCCGTTATCTGTAGGCATATAACTTGCTACATCTGGAAGTTCTAGTGGAAGTTCACTTTCTGGTAGCGGCACATAACCACAGGTGTCACACTTTACAATTGGAATCGGTTCCCCCCAATAACGCTGACGTGAAAATACCCAGTCTCTTAATTTAAAATTTGTCTTGCCTGTTCCTATTTTTTTCTCTTCCAAGAATGCAATGATTTTTTCCTTTGCCTGTGCTACTTCCAGCCCATTTAAAAAACCGGAATTAATCAGCTTACCTGATGTAACATCGGTAAAGGCCTCTTCCTGCACATTTTTCCCTCCTGCAACCACTTCAATAATGGGAAGATGGAACTTTTTAGCAAATTCCCAGTCTCTGGTATCGTGGGCTGGTACTGCCATAATTGCACCTGTTCCATAACTCATCAATACATAATCTGATACCCAAATTGGGATTTCTGTATCATTGACTGGATTAATTGCTTTTAATCCTTCAATTGCAATGCCTGTCTTTTCTTTTGCTAATTCTGAACGCTCAAAATCGGACTTTCTAGCTGCCTGCTCTTGATACTGTATAATCTCATCATAATTGCTAATTTCATCTCGGTAGGTGGTAAGCATAGGGTGTTCTGGGGAAATCACCATATAGGTTGCTCCAAATAAGGTGTCCGGTCTTGTGGTATAGACGGTAAGTGATTCTTCTTTCCCTGCAATTTTAAAATCTACTTCCGCTCCCTGACTCTTACCAATCCAATTTTTCTGTGAAACCTTTACTCGTTCAATATAATCTACTTCATTTAATCCTTCTAGCAATTTATCCGCATACTCTGTGATTTTCAACATCCATTGGCTCTTTACTTTGCGAACTACAGGAGAACCACAACGCTCACATACACCATTTACAACTTCTTCATTGGCAAGTCCTACTTTACAAGAGGTACACCAGTTAATGGGCATCTCACTCTTATATGCCAGTCCTTCTTTGAACAGTTTTAGAAATATCCACTGTGTCCATTTGTAATATTCGGAGTCTGTAGTGTTGATTTCACGATCCCAGTCAAAAGAATAGCCTAAAGAATGAAGCTGTTCTTTAAATCTAGCTACATTATTCTTTGTTACTATCTTTGGATGTATCTTATTCTTAATTGCATAATTCTCAGTAGGAAGTCCAAATGCATCCCAACCCATTGGATATAGTACATTATATCCTTGCATTCTTCTCTTTCTTGCTACAATATCAAGTGCCGTATAGGGTCTTGGATGACCTACATGAAGTCCTTGCCCTGATGGATATGGAAATTCTACCAATGCATAATATTTGGGTTTTGAATAATCATCTGTTGCCGCAAATGCTTTTTCATCATCCCATACTTTCTGCCATTTTTTTTCTATGGCTCTGTGATTATATGGTGCTACCATTTTTTATTCCTCCTAAATTCAATATCTGCTTTTCTTTTGATGCTGCAATGCCTAACTATACTTTTAAAAGTTTATCACAAGAGGTGAATTTGTCAAGGAATTCTACTTTCTTTCTTCCAATTTAAATTTATCAATTAGATCATTTAATTCCGTTGCCTCAGCTGATAATTCTTCACTGGTAGCAGAGCTTTCTTCTGCAAGCGCAGAGTTAGATTGAATAACACCGGAAATCTGTTCAATAGCTTGATTGATTTGCTGCATAGACTCATTCTGCTTATCTGAATACTCTGCCACTTGTTCTACTGCTATTACAATTTCTTCCATTCCCTCAATTACGGTCTTGAGTGCCTCTGCTGTACTTGTGGCAATGTTATTTCCATTCTGCACCTCACTTAATGCTGTTTCAATTAATTTTCTGGTATTTACAACCGCCTGGGAGCTTTGATTAGCAAGTTGTCCAATTTCACCAGCCACCACTGCAAATCCTCGTCCTGCTTCTCCAGCTCTTGCAGCTTCAATAGAAGCATTTAAGGATAACAAATTAGTTTGGTCTGCAATTTCTTCAATTGTTTTGATAATATTTGCAATTTCCATAGAAGCATCATTAATTCTACCCATCGCACTGGTCATATCTGTCATATGTGCACTGCTTGCTTTGGCTTCTTCTCCGATTTTTCCTGCTTTCTTACTGGTACTTGTAGCTTTTTGTGTATTTTTTCCTACCTGCTCTGTGACATCACTGACTGTGGCTGAAAGTTCTTCTACTGCACCTGCCTGATCAGTTGCTCCCTCTGCCAGTGCCTGTCCGCTTTGGGATAATTGTTCTGCACCCATTCCCACCTGTTCTGAGGATTCTTTGATTTTCCACAAAGTACTGCTCAATGATTTTTTAATCTGCCGAACAGCGGTTATAATCGCTTCAAAATCTCCAATATAAGACGTTACTGCTTTGGAATGTACTTCAAAATTATTACTGCCCATTTCTTCTAATAAATAACGAATATCACCAATAATCAAATCCATTCCTGTTACAATTTTTTGTGTAGCCTGAGCCAATACTAAAGTCTCGTCTTTTGAGGTGATTTCTGGCACCGGTGTATGTAAATCACCTTCCGCAAGAAGTTCTAGACGTTTTGCACACAATGTAATTGGTTTTCCTATACTTTCTGCTAATTTACGTACAATGAACACTGCAATGATAATAGATAATAAAATAATAATGATGCAAATAATAATTCCCGTAACTGTTGCCATCATAAAATCAGATGTAGGTGCTACAATCGCAATACTCCAGTGATTACTTGCTGCAACAGGTGCATATGCCATTAAGTTACTAACACCATTGTAGCGATACCTTCCGTATCCCGTCTCTCCATCTACCATGTTCTGTTCTAATTTAGCGAGCACTTTTAATTTGGAATCTGTTTTTGCTGCTGCTATGGTATTCTCTTTTTCCATCACTAAGTCCATATTTTCATGGGCAATTACATTACCTGTACCGTCTAATATATAGGCCGACCCATTTTTACTGATATGAATAGATTTTACAATATCATTTAAAAATTCTTCATTAGGAACTAAATATACCACACCCACTACCTTACTTCCCATTACTCCTTCTTCCCATAATGGAGCTGCGATAATAACAGACAATTCCCCTGATACTTTACTAAGTAAGGGTTCTGAAACATAATTTTCTCCTGACATGGCCGCTTTATAATAATCTCTGTCACTATAATCTGTTCCATCAAAAATACTGACACCTTTCGCATCTAGAATATTTCCACGTACCATATCATATGCTTCTATACGTTCCTCTATAATTCCTTTTTTTTCTTCTACGGATACAGATTCTCTTGCCAAACGTGCTGTTGCTCCTAAGTCAGACACTAGATTTTCATAAGACCTTAACTGCCACTCTACTCTTTCCTGTGCTACTTTTGCAATCTCTGTCATGGTTTGTTCTAATATAGAAAAAGCACTATTGTAATTCAAATAAATAGAAATGCTTCCTAATAATACCAAGGATGTAATCAGTACCATTAAGACTTTGCTTGTGATTTTTCCTTGAATGGTTTCTTTACGTGGTTTTCCTTTTACTTTTTTTTCTTTTTCTGTCTTTCCTTTTTTCATCGTCTTTCTCCTTTATTTTTCCATTTTATGAGACACGTCCCGAAAAGGCAGAGTTTTGAATTTTATTCCAACCTCTGCCTTTTATCTAGACTTATTTTTTACAGCTTTGAATTCTATTTTTTCATGTTAGTTTTGAATTCTATTCTATATTTTTATTTTTATTTTTTATTCCTCAATTTGTTCTAGCTTATTAGCTCTCGCTGTTACTTCCTTTTCCTGAATATCTGAAGGAGCCTGCTCATATCTTGCAAATTCATAGGAATACATTCCACTTCCTCCTGTCATAGAGCGCAAATCTGTCATATATCCATATAACTCAATATAAGGAATATCTGCCGTAATCTCCGTCTTACAAGATTCTGCCGGATTCATGCCTAGCACACGTCCTCTACGCTTGTTTAAATCTCCCATGATATCTCCGGTATACTTATCAGGTACTACAACCTTTAACGTTGCAATTGGCTCTAACAGCACCGGTCCTGCTTCCATAAAGCCTTTCTTGAATGCTTGAATGGTAGCCATTTTAAATGCCATCTCTGAAGAATCTACTGGATGATAAGAACCATCATAGAGTACTGCTTTCACTCCTACCACCGGATAGGCTGCCATAGGTCCTTTCAAGACACACTCTTGTATCCCCTTTTCCACAGCTGGAAAATAATTCTTAGGTACCGCACCCCCTACTACCTTCTGCTCAAATTCATATGCTGCTTCTAAGTCTCCACTTGGTTCAAAGGTTATCTTTACATGTCCGTATTGTCCATGTCCACCTGATTGCTTTTTATATTTATATTCTACATCTGCTTTCTTACGAATTGTCTCTCGAAATGCAATTCTAGGTCGTTTTAATTCTATTTCAACTTTATAGCGTTCTAATAATTTGCTTACTACTACTTCTAAATGCTGGTCGCCAATTCCATAAAGCAGTGTCTGTCCGTTTGCACTGTCATTTTCCATGCGCAGTGTTAAATCTTCCTGCATCAATTTCTGTAACGACTGGGAAATCTTATCTTCATCTCCTTTATTCTTTGCTTTATAGCGCATATTGGTATATGGTATGGACATCTGCGTCTTTCCATAAACAACAGGAACTGCTTTTGTAGATAAGGTATCGGTAGTTCCAACTTTTGTAAGCTTGGCAAGTGCACCTATATCTCCGGCATGAAGTTCTGGAACCTCCAGAGGCTTATTTCCTCGCATAACATAGATTTTACCAATTTTTTCATCCATATTTTTCTCTGAATTATATAGAACATCATCTGTCTTTAGTACACCTGAATCCACTTTAATGAAAGAATATTTTCCTATAAATGGATCCACAATTGTCTTAAATATGTATGCACTCTTTGGTTTTGCAATATCATAATCTCCATCAAATACTTCATTTGTCTTCATATTAACACCCTTGCATGGGCGTTTTTCAGGGCTTGGAAGGTACTTTACAATATCATCTAATAATGTATAAATTCCCTGTGCCAGTATACTAGATCCCATTGAAACAGGAATCACACTTCCATCTACCACATTTGTTCTAAGGGCACTTCGAATTTCATATTCCGAAAATTCTTCTCCACTAAAAAAGCGATCCATAAATTCTTCACTAGTTTCAGCCACAGCTTCCATCAAGGCATCTCGGCAGATTTCAAGATTAGGCTTGGAATAATCTGGAACCGAAGCTTCTTCTATCTCACCTTTTTCATTCCAGCGATTTCCATTCTGTGTTACCACATTTACATATCCTACAAATTTTTCATTTTCACGAATGGGAAGGTGGAAGGGTGCAATCCGCTTGCCGTACATTTCTTGCAAATCCTCCACTACCTGACGAAAGCTAGCGTTATCATCATCCATCTCTGTTACAAATATCATTCTAGGTAGCTTATACTTTTCACAAATATCCCATGCTTTTTGAGTTCCTACTTCAATTCCGTTCTTACCTGATACTACAATGATTGCTGCATCTGCGACACTCACTGCCTCTTCCACTTCTCCCACAAATCCAAAGTAACCTGGAGCATCTAATACATTAATCTTGGTATTTTCCCAAATAATAGGTACAACCGTTGTATTCACTGAAAAAAGACGTCTAATTTCTTCTTTATCATAATCACTAATGGTAGTCCCTTCACTTACCTTACCCATTCTTTTGATTGTGCCGGACAAATATGCCATTGCCTCTACCAAAGTCGTTTTGCCACTGCCGCCATGCCCCAAAAGAACTACATTTCGAATCTTGTCAGTTGTATAAACGTTCATAAGAATTCCTCCCATACTAGTATGTTTTATGTGATGTATCTATTTTACTAAATTGTTTCACTATTTACAACTAAATTCTGTATTTTTTGCAATTTTTTTCTCACTATTTCTGTTTTATTACATAACACCTAGTATATTATTTCATAATCATACCGATATCCTTCTTCATTTTCAAAATGCTTTTTCACTTCGACGCGACAAAGTGTTGACTTTTTTTGTTCTTTCCTATATGATGAAATCATTAAAAAATATTTAGAAAAGTTGAGGCATACGTTATGATTATAGTTATGAAACAAAATGCAACTGAAAATTCTATTACCCAGGTAGTTTCTGCCATTGAATCTTATGGGCTCTCTACACACCTATCCAAGGGTGAAGAAGTTACTATTATTGGAGTAATTGGAAATAAATCCAAATTGAATACCCAGTCCATTGAAGCTCTTCCATGGGTAGAAAAAGTAGTTCCTATTACCGAAAGTTATAAACTTTCCAATAAAAAGTTTCACCCTTCTCCTACTAAATTTAAGGTACGCAATACCACCATTGGTTTTGATACCATGACTATTATGGCAGGTCCTTGTGCCGTAGAGACTGAAGAACAGCTACTCTCTATTGCAAGAGCTGTAAAAAAATCAGGTGCAACCGTTCTTCGTGGTGGTGCTTTCAAGCCAAGAACCAGTCCTTATTCTTTTCAAGGACTAGAAGAAGATGGCTTGAAATACATGCAGACTGCCTGTGCTGAAACAGGTCTTGCCGGTATCTGTGAAGTCACCAGTTCACATGCTGTAGAACTTGCAGCAAACTATGTAGATATGCTTCAAATCGGTGCTAGAAATATGCAGAATTTTGAATTATTAAAAGAAGTAGGAAAGTCTGGTCTTCCAGTTCTCTTAAAACGAGGATTATGTGCTACCATTGATGAATGGCTGAATGCCGCTGAGTATATTGTGTCAGAGGGAAATTCCCATGTTGCACTTTGTGAACGTGGAATTCGTACTTATGAAACTGCAACCCGTAATACTTTAGATTTAAGTGCAGTATGTGTGTTAAAGGAAAAGACACATCTTCCGGTTATTGTAGATCCAAGCCATGCCACCGGCGTTCGTGCTTATGTAGAACCTTTATCAAAGGCAGCCATTGCCTGTGGTGCCGACGGACTGATGATTGAAGTACATAATGATCCTGCCCATGCCCTTTCAGATGGACCACAATCTCTCACCTTTGAAGATTTTGATCAAGTCATGAAGAATTTGCAGCCTTATTTTTCCTTATCAGGAAGAATATAAATGATTTGTAAAAATATTGCACAGAATGGAGACTTTTTATGTTACCTGATAAAATCGGTTTTGCAGGCCTTGGACTGATTGGTGGTGCGATTGCAAAAACCATTCACCGGGTATATCCTGATATTACATTAATTGCATATGACATTGATTCCTCATCTCTTAAACTGGCATTAAAGGAACAGGTGATTTTTGCAGCCTTTGACACATTATCCCAAGAGTTTGCTGACTGTTCTTATATTTTTCTATGCGCCCCTATTCATAAAAATGAGGTTCTGTTGGAAAAACTTTCTTCCTTTGCTCAAAAAGGTTGTATCATTACAGATGTAGGCAGTGTTAAAACTTCTATTCATCAAGAAATTGAACATACCAGCCTTGCTCCCTATTTTATAGGTGGACATCCTATGGCAGGTTCTGAAAAAAGTGGTTATTCTAATTCCACTCCTTATTTACTGGAAAATGCATATTATATTTTAACACCCACCAGTGAGGTTTCACCAGATGAAGTTAACAAATTACAAGATTTTATTCGTTCTTTAGGTGCCATTCCCATGGTACTAGATTACTGTGAACATGATTATGTCACAGGTGTGGTAAGTCATTTACCCCATATCCTAGCCTCTGCTTTGGTTCATCTGGTACAGGATTTGGATAATGAAACAGAAACTATGAAATCAATTGCTGCTGGAGGATTTAAAGATATTACAAGAATTGCTTCGTCCTCTCCTGTTATGTGGCAGCAAATATGTTTAAGCAATAAATCACAAATTTTAGCATTGATGACTGCTTTTATTTCTTCTTTGGAAAAGATAAAGGAAACTATTGCTACAAGCAAAGAAGATGAAATTCTACAGTTTTTCCAGGAAGGGAAAGAATATAGAGATTCCATCAATATTACAACCATCGGTTCTCTCCCAAACATTCATGAAATTTATTGTGATTTAGTAGATGAAACTGGTGGAATTGCAACACTTGCCACGATTCTTGCTACCAATCAAATCAATATTAAAAACATTGGAATTATTCACAATAGAGAATTTCAAGATGGTGTGCTGCATATTGAATTTTATCACAGAGATGCGCTGCAGCAAGCACTTATACTTCTTAGAAAATATCACTATACTGTTTATGAACGATAATAGAGGTAATCATTTTATGGAAATCACAAAAAAATACAATTTTCATGGAGCACTTTCCATTCCGGGGGATAAATCCATTTCCCATCGTGGAATTATGTTTGGAGCCATTTCCAATGGACTGACAGAAATCACTGATTTTCTTCAAGGTGCAGACTGCCTTTCCACCATCTCCTGCTTTCAAAAATTAGGAATTGAAATAGAAACTACTGGTACCACCGTATTGGTTCATGGAAAAGGACTTCGTGGACTTACCCCTTCCCATTCCGCTTTGGACGTAGGGAATAGTGGTACTACCACCAGACTGATTTCCGGTATTCTTTCTGGTCAAAGTTTTCCAAGTACTTTATCCGGAGATGCTTCCATTCAAACCCGCCCTATGAAGCGAATATTTACACCTCTTTCTCTGATGGGTGCACAAATTCAAAGTTTACATCACAATGACTGTGCTCCCTTTACCATTCAAGGAGGAGATCTGAAAAGTATTCACTATCAATCACCCGTAGCCTCTGCTCAGGTAAAATCAGCCATACTTCTAGCGGGGCTTTATGCCAAAGGCATTACCAGTGTCACAGAACCTGCCTTATCTAGAAATCATACCGAACTTATGCTTTCCGGCTTTGGGGCACAAATTACCACAAATGGGCTTACTGTTTCTATTGTTTCTGAGCCAAAACTAATGGGACAAAAAATTGAAATACCGGGAGATATTTCCTCTGCCGCTTATTTTATTGCATTGGGACTAATTGCAGAAAATGCAGAATTATTAATTCAAAATGTAGGCATAAATCCTACTAGAAATGGAATCATACAAGTAGCCAAAGATATGGGTGGCTCTATTACTTTACTAAATGAGCACATTGTTTCCGGTGAACCGGTGGCTGACCTTTTGGTGAAAAGCAGTGCATTACATGGAATTACCATAGGTGGTTCTTTGATTCCAACTCTTATTGATGAGATTCCCATTATTGCTGTAATGGCTGCTTTTGCTACTGGTACCACTATAATAAAAGATGCACAGGAATTAAAGGTAAAAGAATCTGACCGCATTGCAGTAGTAACCGAAAATTTACATGCTATGGGCTGTGCTATTACTCCTTCCTTAGATGGCATGATTATAAAAGGCGGACAGCCCTTACATGGTACACAGATTCACACCTATGCCGATCACCGTATTGCCATGTCCTTTGCTATTGCAGGGCTTAATGCAGATGGTGTCACTACCTTTGATGATACAGACTGTGTTGCCATCTCCTATCCCTCTTTTTACAAAGATATTAGACTGCTTATCAAATAATCTAATGAAAACCTATTGTTCCATTACCTATATTGATTATTGATGTCAATCACATGGGTTACATATAAAACACAGTCAGCATCCTTCTTGATGTTGACTGTGTTTTATGATAACTATTAATGGATTATTCAGTTTTTCGTACCACTTGGGATTTTCTACTTCACAAATGTAACATTTTGGGTTATATAATCAACATAGCGTCCCCAAAGCTAAAAAAGCGATATTTTTCCTGTACAGCTGTTTCATATGCATGCATAATATGTTCTCTTCCAGCCAGTGCAGACACCAACATTACTAAGGTGGATTCTGGTAAATGGAAGTTAGTAATCAATGCATCTAACAGCTTAAATTCATATCCCGGATAAATAAAAATTTCTGTCCAACCGCTGGATGCTTTTAACGTTCCATCTTCTGCTGCTGCCGATTCAATGGTTCGACAGCTTGTGGTTCCTACACAAATCACCTTACCGCCCTGCTTTTTAGTTTCATTGATGCAGTCTGCTGCTTCCTGGGTTATCATATAGAATTCTGAGTGCATATGATGGTCTAATACATTCTCCACCTTTACCGGACGGAATGTTCCAAGTCCCACATGAAGGGTTACTTCAGCAATACGAATTCCCTTTTCTCGAATCTGTGTTAAAAGTTCCGGCGTAAAATGAAGTCCTGCTGTAGGTGCTGCTGCTGATCCATCATGCTTTGCGTACACTGTTTGGTAACGATTTTTATCTTCTAGCTGGTGGGTAATATAAGGTGGCAATGGCATTTGTCCCAGCTGATCCAATATTTCTTCAAAAATTCCTTCATAAGAAAACTGAATCAAACGATTTCCATCTTCTACCACTTCCAATACTTCTCCAATTAAAAGACCTCCTCCAAAGCTGATTTTAGTTCCAATCTTTGCCTTTTTTCCCGGTTTTACCAAGGTTTCCCAAATATCATTTTCCTTGCGTTTTAATAGCAGAATTTCTATCTTTCCCTGAGTTCCTTCCCTTTCTCCAAATAATCTCGCCGGAATTACCTTGGTATTGTTCAAAACCAGGCAATCCCCAGGATTCAAATAGTCTATAATATGTTTGAAATTAGTATGTTCCATTTCTCCTGTCTTCTTATCTAGCACAAGAAGACGGGAACTGGAACGGTCAGCCAATGGATCTTGTGCAATCAATTCCTCTGGCAGCTCATAATCAAATTCTTTTACGTTCATCATAACCTTACTTTCTAAGTTCTATTTCCATGGCTTCTAAAGCCTTTAGAATCTTGTTCATTGCTGGTGTATAGTCATTTTCTTCCAATGTTTTATCTTTGCCACGGAAGGACAGGGAGTAAGCTACGGACTTAAATCCTGCTTTAATTTGCTCTCCTTCATAAAGATCAAACAATTCATAGCTTTCTAAATATTGACCACCCTTACTATCAAATACCGCCTCTACTTCTCCTACTAAAATATCTTTTGGCATTACCATGCTAATATCACGAGTTACTGCCGGAAATTTTGCAATTCCTTCATATTTACGTTCAAAACTTGCTTGTTCTATGATTTCAGGCATATCCAAAACTGCAATATAAACCCTATCTTTGATTTCATAATTATCTGTTACTGCTGGATGTACTTCTCCTAAATATCCTACTGTTTTTTCATGATAAATTATATTTGCCTGTCTTCCAGGATGTAAAAATGGCTTACCTGCATTTGGATCATAGCTTTCTTTTCCATGAAGTCCTGATTTCTCAAAAAATTCTTCTATGACACCTTTCATTGTAAAGAAATCTCCATCTCCATACATTCCCAAAGTAAACTGCATCCGCTCCTGTGGAAGTTCTGTAATAGGAAGCTGGTTAGGCAGATATACGTTTCCAAGTTCATATAAACGCACATTTTTATTCCGACGATTAAAATTCGTAGCTAATGATGTAAGCATTCCATTTAAGGATACCGTTCTCATGATACTAAAATCTTCTCCTAAGGGATTGGAAATTTCTACGGCTTTACGAAATGGACTATCCTGGGGCAATAATAATTTGTCAAATACTTTGGGGCTTTCAAAGGAATAAGTCATCCCCTGACTAAAGCCACAGAATTCTGCAATATTTCTTGCTACTTCTTCTACACGCAGTTTAAAGGACAATTTTCCTGTTGTTGCTTGCCCAGTTGGCAACGTAGTTGGAATATTATCATATCCATAGAAACGTGCTACTTCTTCTGCAATATCTGCCGTGCATTCTAAATCCTGTCTAAAGGATGGCACTCGCACTTCTCTTTTTTCTTCATCATATCCTAGTTCGATTTTCTTAAAATAGGATATCATGGTTTCTTCTGAAATATCAGTACCTAAAAGCCGATTTATTTTTTCTGGATAAAATGCAATATTTCGTCCCTCTCTCACTGTTTCATATACGTCAATCGCACCACCAACTACCTCACCGGCACCTAATTCTTCCATTAATTCACAGGCACGATTAATCGCCTCTATGGCATTGTTAGGATCTAGACCTTTTTCGAATTTTCCAGATGCATCTGTTCTAAGACCAATCTTTTTACTGGATAAGCGGATATTCGTTCCATCAAAACAAGCTGATTCAAATAACATAGTCTGCACCGTATCGGTAATCATAGAGTTCTCACCACCCATGATTCCTGCAATTCCTACTGGTTTTTCTCCATCACAAATCATCAGTACTGATTCATCCATGGCACGTTCCTGTCCATCTAATGTGATAAATTTTTCATCCTTGAATGCACGGCGAACCACAATTTCTTTTCCTGCAATCCTATCTAAATCATAAGCATGCATAGGTTGACCATACTCTTCCATCACGTAATTGGTAATATCCACAATATTATTAATAGGACGAATTCCCTGAGAAGCAAGACGTCTTTGCATCCATTTAGGAGAAGGTCCAATTTTAATATTTTTTACCACTCTAGCACAATACCTTGGACAAAGCTCACTATTCTCTACGGTAACTTTTACATAATCATTTACATTTTCTAAATTTCCAGTTGTTTTTACTTTTGGCATCTTAAATTCTTTGTGAAAGGTAGCTGCTGCTTCTCTTGCAATTCCAAGCACTCCATAGCAGTCCACACGGTTAGAAGTGATTTCATATTCAAATACCACATCGTTTAATCCTAATGCCTGAATAGCACTTTCTCCAACGATGGCAGTTTCTTCAAAGATATAAATTCCATCTTCTGGTGCTTCTGGATACATCTCCCTTGTAGAACCTAATTCTTCAATGGAGCAAAGCATTCCATTGGATGGCACTCCTCTTAATTTTCCTTTTTTAATTTTAATGCCACCCGGTGTTTTCTTTCCATCATGTCCACCTGCAACGCGTCCCCCATCTAGCACTACTGGAACTTTATCTTTTTCTTTCACATTCTGTGCTCCAGTAACAATTTGAACATTCTCGCCTGTTCCTACATTCACTTGGCAGATAATCAGCTTATCTGCATCCGGATGCTTTTCGATTTTATCTATTTGTCCGATTATAATCTGTTCTAAGTCTGCATCCATTACTTCAAAACCTTCTACTTTTGTACCAGAAAGTGTCATTGCATCGGTATATTCCTGCGCTGATACTTCTAAATCAGGCACATATGCTTTAATCCATGATAATGATGTATTCATAATTTCCTCCTAATTAAAACTGTTTTAAAAAACGGTCATCGTTCTCATACAGTAATCTCATGTCGTCAATTTCATATTTCAACAATGCAATACGCTCTAGTCCCACTCCAAATGCAAAACCTGAATATTCTTCTGAGTCAATTCCACTCATCTCAAGGACACGCGGATGTACCATACCGCAGCCTAAGATTTCAATCCAACCAGATCCTTTACAAAAACGGCAACCAGATCCTCCACATTTAAAGCAGGTAACATCAACCTCTGCACTTGGTTCCGTAAATGGAAAATGATGTGGACGGAATTTCACCTTTGTTTCTGCTCCAAATAATTCTTTCGCAAATTCTGCCAATGTTCCTTTTAAATCTGCAAATGTAATATTTTTGTCAATTACCAATCCTTCTATCTGATGAAAAGACGGAGAATGTGTGGCATCTACTGCATCGGAACGAAATACTCTTCCCGGTGCTAGCATACGAATGGGAAGTTTTCCTTTTTCCATTTCTCGTACTTGTACTGGGGAAGTCTGGGAGCGAAGACATAATTCATCATTAATAAAAAATGTATCCTGTTCATCTCTTGCTGGATGGTTTGGGGGAATATTTAATCTAGTAAAATTGTAATCTTGATACTCCACTTCCGGTCCTTCCAAAACTTCGTATCCCATCCCTACAAAAATACGTTCTACTTCTTCTAGTGCAATGGTATTAGGATGTCTGTGACCCACTCTGTTTTTCTTTGCAGGCAGCGTTACATCAATCACTTCCTGTTTTAATTTTATATTCCGTTCTGCTGCTTCCATTTTCGCTTTTGTTTCTTCAATAAGCTGTTCAATGCTTTCTCTTGTTTCATTCACCAACTGTCCTATCATAGGACGTTCTTCCGGCAGCACATCTTTCATGCCTTTTAAAACAGCTGTCAATTCTCCTTTTTTTCCAAGAAAAGCAACTCTTACCTCATTTAACTTTGTCAGTCCTTCTGAACTTTGAATCTCACGGACTGCATCTGCTTTGATTTTTTCCAGTTTTTCTTTCATTTTATTCTCCTTTTATTCTTCCATAGTGCTTCGGTGATTTCCAACTTCAATCACATGATGCTATAAGCAAATGTATTGACACAATGGTAGTTAGCAGATAATTGCGCACCAAAAATCCCTATGCCAATATGACATAGGGACGAAATATTCCGCGGTACCACCCTAATTTTCAAGAATTTCTTCTTAAACTCTTCTTTTCTGCATAACGTGCAGCATCCGTCATCTCTTATTCTGATCTGCCATTTTAACTGGCTTCATTTCAGATATGCAGCTTAGGTGGGAAATTCGATTGCTTTCTTTTCTTAAGAAGATTTACAGCTGATAATCCTCTCTCTCTGGAAGCAGTGTAGCTCTCTACTAAACACCTTCATTGCCTTTATTATTTTCATAGCCCTTATTCTATCACGATAAAATGAAAAATGCAAATATTTTTTTCCTATCCTTCTATATTTGGTAACAGTTCTATTCATTTATTGAAAGTTTCCATACTCTTTGTAACTGTCATTTATTTCTGCACATACCAAAAGAATATATATTCCAAAATATAACCATAGCATAACCAGTACAATGGTCGTTAAGCTGCCATACATGGAAAATCCATTAAAATAATCCACATATACCGAAATTCCAAACGACAACGCAGACCAGCCTATCGCACTCATGATGCTTCCCGGAAGCTGGCTGCGCAGCGTTGCCCTTCGATTAGGAAGTGCCTTATATAAAACTGCAAAAAATGCAATGAGTATCACAAGCAAAATCAAGGAACGAAGTTTCAAAATTCCTTGGGTAAGTTCTGCAAGAAATGGTATATATTTGATAATAAAATGCTGCAGGCTATTTCCAAACACCATCAGTGTTAAAGATATGACAATAGCAATTAACAAAATTAAAGTATAAAAAATTGCCCGTAAACGTAAAAACAGCCAGTTTCTGGTTTCTTTAATATCGTACACACGATTCAGTCCATTCGTTAAATACTGAATTCCCTTTGCTGCTGACCAAATAGCTGCCACTCCTGCTGCTGATATAATTCCCACTGATTTTTGATACATTTCATTAATAATATTGATTAAAAATGGAGAAATATAAGCAGGCATTACTTTATTCACCATTTCCATTATCATACTCTTTGTTACTGGAGTATACTGCACCAATGAAATCAATAAAATAATAAATGGAATTAATGACATTACAATAAAGAATGCTGCCTGTGAAGCAAATGCACTAATATCATCTGCATAACATTTTTTCCAAAAAAATCTTATCCTCTTAATGATTAACCAAATCATATTTTATTCTCCGTTATATATATTTTCTATAGTGATTCCACTATAGTATTTCATTAAAATATCAGTATAAGTCATTCCTGTTTTTGCCATTCCATTCGCTCCATTTTGACTCATTCCCAGTCCATGACCGTATCCACCACCATATAGCACATATCCTTCTTCTACCGGAATCACTGCTGCATAGGCACTTGGTAGAATTGACATTTTGGTTTCTTTTCCATTCTTATCTGTTAATCGTGTCATCGCTTTTCCCAATATACAGCGAATATCGTATTCATTTAATAATACCACATTTCCCTGTTCATAGGAAATCTGTAATTTTCGAATACAGCCTCCTGCACTTCGTTCCTCCACTGTCATGTTGGTAATGCCTCCAAAAGATGATAATTCACCTGCTTCGGCCTTGCTGCCATCTGCTTTTATAATCTGAGTGTTTTCACTATTTAATTTATTACGTTCTCCAATAGCTCCATTGAGTTCTGCTAAATGTTCCTTCACTGAAAGTTCTATTTTCCACCTAAAATAGGTAGCTTCACTATCAAATGCCACAATATCCGTATTCTGTATAAAAGAACGAAAGATATCTTCCTTGGATAAATCTTGTTGGGAGCCGTCTACTAATAAGCCAGTTCCTTGTAAATAACTATTTGTAATATCTTGAGGTAGATTCCATATGCCAATATTATCTGTATACCCACAAGACGTGGAAAAATAATAAGCTTCTGCTATTTCTCCTTGATACTTGATTACTTCCCCTATGGTATCATCCACCGCTAGATTCGTATGTACATCTTCCGCTTGTTTATTATACACCTGATAATTAGTGCTGTCATCCACATGTGCACCAAATTCAGCATAGTTTCCCTTCATAAGCTGAATACAGGCATAACTTCTAGCGCACACTGCTTGTGCACGCAATGCTTCTATTTCATAGGAAGAGGGCATTTCACTTGGTACGACTCCATACAAATACTGTTCTAGTGAAACTTCATTTACCACACCATATCCATTGGGATATCTTCGTATTTCCAGTGTTCCTCTATAACCTAGGGAACTTTTCTGACCATTTCCATCTGAAAAATAGATTCTTCCATTTCCATCTTTTAATGCAATTTTAGCATATTCTGTACTTCCCTCTGGAATCATCGCACCTGGATTGATACTTTGCCCTGGTGTAATATCTATCACTTGTTCTCCAATTGTAATCGTTCCTTGCACATCTGCTACAAATATAGGATTTTCATGGAAGATCTTAGTTTCATTTAAAAGAAGCACTCTTATGCTTTCATTGGTTGCAGGCTGTTTTAAAATAATGCCGCAGACCTGTTTATCCGCTACTACAAAGTCTGCTTGAAGATTTCCAATCATCAACTTGGATTCATCTAACTGCTCTACCGTTCCATATGTTTTATAAACTTTTAATTTTCCCGCATGCTCCAAGGTTCCATATCCTGATATTTCAATCTGGTTTTCATTAAAGCTTAATACCTTTCCCTGAATCATTTCTTCTTTTTTATACACGGCCAATACTTTATTATTTTGCCATTCTATATCACAGATAGTATCAGTGATTTCTTCCGTAAGACCTTTCATATCAAAGGAAATCCGCTCTCCTTCATACAATATCTCTGCTTTTTCTTCTTTTGCTGTATGAATAAAAACATTAGAAAGTGTTACTTGCTCCGTACCTATACCACAAACACCAATGACTCGGTTTCCTTTTACATATACTTGATACGTATCATAATAATGGAAATAGTCTACTCCTTTGGCAATTTCATAGTAACCCTCTTGGGTCAGTCTAGGTAATTCATCTTTCTTAGCATTTTGTTCCCCATTGGGTGTTAAAAAAATTAAGTTTTTTAGCACTACCACATTTTGTGTGTCCAGCAAATCCAATATTTGTTTGTAAATTTCATTCCATTGAGAGCGTGATACTAATTTATGTTCCGATTTTTTTTCATATGTAACATAATTTTTCACCGAAAGCTGTTCTAACAGCAATTCTAAATTTTCATAAGTAAGTGCTTCTTTTAAGTCTTTCTTATGGATCATCTCTTTTATTTTTTCTGTCCACTGGGTTTCTGCGTAATAAGTAAAGCTTAATTGAGAAGGTAATTCTGCCAAAAGTACATATTCTTCACTATATGCTAATTTTTTTTCTTTTTTGAATGAGTTTACTATCATCATACCCACACAGAGTAATAATAATATCATTGCTAAAATCAAGATGGATACTTTGTTCTTTCTAAACTGTCTTTTTTTGAGCTGTCTTTTTTTCATGCATTGGTTTCCTATTCTTTTCTATGAAATAAATCATAACGAAAAGGCTGCTTTTCTAAAAAGCAGCCTTTCCTCTTTTGTAATCTTATCTTTTGTATCTTTTTCTTTACGCTTTTGTATCTCTATCTTTTGTATCTCTATCTTTTGTATTTTCTTCTACTCTTTTGTATTCTTTTATTACACTTTTGTATCTCCATCTTTCGTACTTTTACTCTTCTTCTTTTGCCATCTATGCGCAAGCTATCTTTTGTAAAAGTCTTTTGTATCTTAATACTTATTATCTTTTGGAAAGTACCCCAAAATGCCGTTTCCTGTGATTTTGACTCCTAGCGCACGCTAGGTGGGTAACCGCAGCTTCTCTTCTGCCTTCCGCTGCAAACGGCGGCCTGACATCCAATTGGCAATATAAGAATCCCATAAAAGTAGATGTAGGTTCAAAATAACAGGGTATCGAACATTCCAGGAATTACTTTCTTTAAATTGATTATACTCTATTTTGTGACAAACCGCAACAAATTATTACAGAGTATTTGCTTCTTCTACTACTTTTTTAATGGCAGCAGCGGCATCTTCTGGTAATTTGTTAAATCCTTCTTCTACATTGTCTAGATTTGACACATAATTCAATCTATCCTGCATACGCAGTTTCAACTGTTCTACATATTCTTTGTTTCCTAATTCTGGTACAAATCCGTCCCATTCGAAAATTTCAATATCTGAGAATGGTCCCCAAGGTTTAAAGTTGGCTTTTTTCTCAACGATTGCTTCTAAGATGCCTAAAGTATCTTTTGGCTGAACCTTCTTGCCCATGAAATCCCCTGTGTTGATAATATAGCAATCTACATTCTTAGTTGCAACTAAGGATTTGAATTTTTCATAATCATTTACTAAAGGATATGTTCTAAATGGGTTTGCATATGGTTCTACTACTAATGCATTAGGATCTACTCCTGTTGCAAGTCTTTCAGCAGTGGTACGTTTAGTTGCTAATGTTGCACCCATAACAGAAGCAAGAGATGCTCCTTTTAATTTAACTACTGGTGGAATAGTAGGGTCTTTCATAATCCAGAAAATAGCATTTACTGGTGATTCAATTTTGTCTACACGGTTTGGTGACCATAATTTAGATTTGATTGCACGTCCGTTACCATTACGTACATCTTCTGTTACAAGAACTACTTTGCCATCTTCATCTAATGTTGCAGAACAGTTCTGTGCTGTCAGTAAAAATTTATTATCTTCACATGCAGTTGGATAATCCTGTGTTTTATCAAAATAAGTTGGCTCCAATGCTACAGAAGAACATGTCTCTGCATTGATAACAAATGCATCATCATGCAATACTTTGATGGATGGGTATTTATTATTATGTTTTGCATGTGTAATGGTAGATTTTCCGGAGCCGGATAATCCAAACACAGCTGCAACATATTTAGAACCATCCTCTAATGTATATTCTTTCTGTCCACCATGGCAGGAAGCGTATCCATTTCTATTTGCAATTGCCCATGCTAATGTTAAGGTTCCTTTTTTATGTTCTCCAAAATATTTCATGCCTAAGATACCTGCACAGTTTGTATCTGTGTTAAAGTAGCATAAGCAGTTAGGATCACAGACATCTGTCTTATCTGTTCCAACCCACTGTGGGTCTGAGAAAATATAAATATCTGGCTCATTGCCATATTCTTTGGATTCTTTATACATCTTAACATACTGATCTGACATGTACTGGAAGTTCAGCATCCAAGAATAAAGAAGATTCTCTTCTCCTTCTGGAATTAAAAGATGTGCCTTTACCATAAATTCAGGATCAAGTCCAATAAATACTTCTGCATGATACATGGTCTTCCATCTGGAATCATATACTGCATCCATTAAAATTTTATCTAATTCTACGGTATTTACATTTGGTTTTCCTGTAATTCTTCTTGCTGCTGCATAACGACCTGTAATAGAACCATCATTAAACAGAAGTACTTTAGAATCTGCGTCTAATCCAAATTCCTCTCCTCTGTAAACTGGCATGTCTGTTACAACAGTACCTGGGGAAGTTTTTGCTAATTCATAAGCTTCTCTTAATGTGTTTACTTTTACTACGTTATTTCCGTAGAAAGCTGCCTCGATAATAGAACGTGTCTTTGAAAAGCCAACCTTTTTCGGTCCAATTTCTGTTCTTGGATAATATGCCTTTGTTGCCATTTGTTATTTCCTCCTTAAATTTAACATTATACTAACGTTGTTAAAATTAACGTTGTTATCTCTTAGAATAGCCTTATGTTATTTTTTTGTCAATCTTTTTTTGTTAATTTTTGTCATAATATGTGTTATTGTACAATTAATAATTTCCAGGCTTTAAATTCTTTGTAAGGAATGCCCCTGGAAGTAGCTGACCTAACGTTACTACCTTGTAATCTTCCACACTATTTGCAAGAATTACTTGAAATGTATCTAACTCACAAAATTCTGCCAAAACCTGCCTGCAAACACCACAAGGGGGAAGATAATCATGATTATCTCCATTTACTACAATTGCTTCAAACTCCATCTCCCCTTCTGATACTGCTTTAAATACAGCGGTACGTTCTGCACAGTTCGTTGGTGTATAACTTGCATTTTCAATATTGCAACCGGTATATATTTTTCCGCTTTTAGTTAGTAATGCTGCCCCAACCCGGAAATGGGAATATGGCACATAGGCAAATTTTTTTGCTTCTATGGCTTTGACAATCAGTTCCTGATATTCCATCTTGTTCCCTTCCTCTCCACGTCAAACAACGATTACTCTTATTTTAAACTATTTTGCAAAAAAAATCCATGTTAAAACTATAAAAAGAAATTAAGTTTTTATAAACAATCTCTTAACCATTAAAACGGTGAAATACAATTGTTGTTTTCTCTTTGTAATATTATTTTTTTCTTAAAAATTGTATTTTTTTCTTGTGTAAAATTAATATCCTATGTTATGATATAGGGGTTAAAATATTTTTTTCAGTTATTACTTTAGTACTGTACCTTAACACATCTTGTATCAAAAGGGGGTCTCTATGAATACAACTTATTTTTGCGAAATCACACCCGCCATTACACACTTATCAGAATTAAATCAAAAAGCTGCTACCATACAACCAGAATTATTTACAAAATATGATGTAAAACGTGGACTGCGTGACTTGAACGGTAAAGGAGTTTTAGTTGGATTAACTGAAATTTCAGATGTCTGCGCTACCAAAGTTGTGGATGGAAAATCTGTTCCGGCACCTGGTGAATTGTTCTATCGGGGTTATAATGTAGAAGATCTTATTTCAGGTCTTTCCGAATATAATCATTTTGGGTTTGAAGAAAGTGCCTACCTTTTAATGTTTGGTGCACTTCCCTCTCAGGAAGAACTCACTTCATTTTGTCAAGTACTTGCAACCTATCGAACACTTCCCACTAGTTTTGTACGTGATATTATTATGAAAGCACCCAGTCAGGATATGATGAATACCTTGGCAAGAAGCGTCCTTACACTTTATGCTTACGATGAACAGGCTGACAATATTACCATTCCTAATGTTCTTCGTCAGTGCTTGGAACTTACTAGTTTATTTCCTTTACTTTCTGTTTATGGTTATCAGGCTTATCGACATTATCATGATGGTTCCAGTTTATTTATTCATACTCCTGATGCCAAGCTTTCTACTGCTGAAACCATTTTGCATCTTTTACGTCCAGACAGTAAGTATACGTCTTTAGAAGCCAAATTGCTAGATATTTCTTTGATTTTACATGCAGAACACGGAGGTGGAAATAACTCTACTTTTACCACTCATTTAGTATCTTCCTCTGGAACTGATACCTACTCTGCAATTGCAGCTTCTCTAGGTTCTTTAAAAGGTCCGCGTCATGGTGGTGCCAATATAAAAGTAGTGAAAATGTTTGATGACATGAAACAGCATATTCACGATTGGAATGATGAAGAAGAAATCGGGAATTATTTATCAGATCTTTTAAACAAAAAAGCCTTTGATCATGCCGGTTTAATCTATGGAATGGGGCATGCCGTTTACTCTTTATCAGATCCTCGTGCTGAATTATTCCGTGGATTCGTAGAACGTCTTTCCAAAGAAAAGGGACGTGAAGATGAATTTGCCCTTTATTCTACAGTAGAACGTCTAGCTCCTATTATTATTGCCAAAGAACGCAAAATTTATAAAGGTGTTAGTCCGAATGTGGATTTTTTCTCTGGTTTTGCATATAGCATGTTAGACCTTCCTTTAGAACTATATACTCCGATTTTTGCAATTGCCAGAATTGCCGGCTGGAGTGCACATCGCTTGGAAGAATTAAGTTACAATGGAAAAATTATGCGTCCTGCTTACAAAAATGTACAAGAGCATCGTTCCTATATTTCCATGACTGAAAGATAATTACATTTGTTATGCAAGAAAAATCAAAAAGTGATATCACTTTTTGATTTTTTTTGCATACTACCAAAATTTTCTTTTTGCCTTACTCATGGTTGCGTAAAACCAGATACATACGGTTAAAAATAAAAGTACTGCTGCTTTCATAATAGAGTTGACTTTTATTACATAATCATTGATGACTCCCAAAATTCCAAATAATACCGCCATTCCTCCCATTACAATAGTACGCCCATAAATATAGTCAATGTATCCTCTTGGATCACGTATATTGCAGGTCTGATTTCCTAGAAACCATGTGTTTAGCTGGTAGGTTTTTTTCATCTGAATAGCAGAATAGATAGTATATCCTCCATACAGAAAAATTGCCAAATCAAATAATAGCATCATAATAGTTACCTCTTTTCTAAAATATAATTGATGCATTTATTATACCTATTGTGGAAAGCCATTGCAAATAATATTTCTCTAAAAGAAAAGATTGAAACTTTGGGTCAGTTAGTGTAAAATTATGATATGTACAAATTTCGAAACATTAAGGAGCGTTTTTATGAAAAATATGAAAATATTGATTTGTGATGATTCCATTCTTGCACGTAGGCAATTAATGGATATTATTAAAAAATGTGGATATGACACTTTTTTGGAAGCCACCAATGGAGAGGAAGCCATTAATTTATACAAAGAACACACTCCTCAACTTGTATTTGTAGACATTGTAATGCCTATTATGGATGGCATTGAAGCAATTCGTGAAATTCGGCGATTTGATCCAGATGCTTATATTATTGTTGTTTCTTCCGTTGGTACGCAATCACAACTGAAAGCGGCAATTATGGAAGGTGCCAAGGACTTTGTTCAAAAACCTTACCTTTCTTCTAATATTACAAAACTTGTAAAAAATTGCTTTGAAGGGAGATAGTATTTATGTATACACAATTTTTCGGGAATTTTTTACTAAAAAAAGAAATAATTTCTCCGGAACAATTAATGGAAGCGTTAAGAATCCAGTCTTCTGCCCACCAAAAAGTTGGCACACTGGCAATTCATGCCGGCTATATGTCCGCTAGTGAAGTAGAAGATGTTTATATTATGCAGACACATTATGACAAGAGATTTGGGGAACTTGCAATTCAGCTAGGTTATCTTACTCACGAACAATTAAATGAATTACTAGAAATTCAGCTTCCTGATTATATGATGTTGGGACAAACATTAGTAGAAAAGGACTATATTACTACCATAGATTTTGAAAATTTAATTACTGAATATAAGTCAATCTATGAAATTGATGATTTGAGTATGGCAAGTGAACAGCAGGAATTAGTGGACAAGCTCTTATCTTCCTTCTGTATACAGGAGGATATTCCTCATAGTAATAAGTTAATTCCTTATCTTACACTCTTTTTTAACAATCTGGTTCGCTTTATTGGTCAGGATTTTACACCACTGCAAGTAATTGCACTTCCGGAGGTTCCTACTAATTTTTGTGTTTCTCAAAGTATTGTAGGTCCATTAGAAATCACCTCGGCATTAGATATGATGCCTCAGACTGCCATCTCTTTTGCATGTAGATATGTAGATGATGAATTTACACAGTTTGATGAATATGTTCATGCTTCCATGGAAGATTTTTTGAATCTTCACAATGGTTTGTTTACTGTAAATATGTCAAATGACTATTCTTTGGAATTATCCTTACAGCCGCCTGTAACTTATGAGCATACCACTTTTGTAACGGATACTACTTGTTATCTAATTCCTATTATTTATCCTTTTGGAACTGTTCATTTTATTATATCTATTAAAAATTAAGCAGCTTTAAATGAAAAAAGTGTGTTCCTAACATATGATTTGTTAGGAACACACTTTTTTGCTGTTCACAGCCTTTTATCAACACAAGTAAAATCTCCATAAGCTGCCTGTGACTAGCATGCTGTTGTTTCAGCTCATTATTTTATTTTCAAAAATTCTTTTACCACAGATTTCATTTCATTTACTTCACAAATCTTTTTGTGAAGTACCGGTGCAGTTCTAATCTCTTCAATTGCTTTTGGTATCTTAACTTTGGATAATCTCTCCAATTCATCTACCAATTCAAAATCTGCTTTGCTGTCATATTTTTCATTGATGGCAGTCATTACACTTCTTGTGAACTTATAAGGGCTTGCAGTAGATGCAATGACAGTGATGGACTTATCCTTCGTTTCTTTTTGATACTTCTTATATACCGCAGCAGCCACTGCTGTATGAGTATCTAAGATATATCCTGTTTCTTCATAGATTTCTTTGATTACCGCTGCTATCTGGTCTTCACTTGCATAGTTGCCATAGAAATCTGTTAACTGATTTTTCATTTCTGGGGTGATTTCGTATTTTCCATTTTCTTGTAAAGACTTCATCAGTTCTAGATTCTTATCTGCACTGTTACCAGCTATACGATAGATTAATCGCTCTAAATTACTGGAAATCAGAATATCCATAGATGGTGATGTGGTTAAAATAAATTCTCTGTTCTTATCATAGGTACCTGTGGTAAAGAAATCATACAGCACCTTGTTCTCATTGGAGGCACAAATTAGTTTACCAATTGGCAATCCCATATTTTTAGCATAAAATGCTGCCAGAATATTTCCAAAGTTACCCGTAGGTATGGCTACATTCATAAGTTCTCCACCAGTAATTTTACCGGATTTTACCATTTTAGCATAGGCATATACGTAGTACACAATCTGTGGAACCAACCGACCAATATTGATGGAATTAGCAGAAGAGAACTGATACCCTGCTTCTTCCATTTCTTTTGCCAGTTCTTTATCGGTAAACATCTGCTTTACCCCAGTCTGTGCCTGATCAAAATTACCATTAATTCCAACTACAAACGTATTGTCTCCCTTTTGTGTTACCATTTGTTTTTGCTGAATGGGACTAACACCGTCTTTGGGATAAAAAACAACAATCTTAGTTCCCTTTACCTCTGCAAACCCTGCTAATGCAGCTTTTCCAGTATCTCCGGAAGTAGCAGTTAATATTACAATATCATTCTTCACTTCATTCTTACGTGCGGAAGTAATTAAAAGATGCGGAAGAATAGAAAGTGCCATGTCCTTAAATGCAATGGTAGCTCCATGGAATAATTCCAGATAATAAGCATCCTGTGCTTTTACTAGGGGCGCAATTTCTTCTGTATCAAATTTTGCATCATAAGCGTGTTCAATACAGCTTTTTAATTCTTCTTCGGTAAAATCGGTTAAAAATAATTTCATTACCTCATAAGCAGTTTCCTGATAGGTCATCTGAGCCAATTGCTCTATAGGAATTTCCAATACTGGAATACTTTCTGGTACAAATAATCCACCATTTTCAGCAAGACCCTTTAAAATTGCTTGGGAAGCTGTTACTTTTTCATTGACATTTCTCGTGCTTGAATACAACATATTCCTTCTCCATCCTTTACTTTATCATCATTGTTTAGATTATAAAAGTTTTCCGGATTTCTGTCAATGATAACACTGCACATTTTTACTCTGTTAAAGTGTGAAATTCTCACGGAAGTGTATAAAATTCATGTTCTCCATACTGAAACAGCCATTTTAAATTTCGATCAAACCATGCCATATCATTGGCATTCGCTTTGCTTCGTGCAGAAAAAAACAATGCACCCTGAGAAATATCCTCTCCATTTAACGCCTGTTCTACTGCTTCCACCGTTTCATTTGTAACCTGAACCGTAAAAAAACGACCATCTGTTGTAGGAGAAAATTGAGCACTGCCACCACTTTTCTCAAATACTACATCATACACATTATCCTGAAATTCTTTTGCAAGAACACGATTTAATACTACTTCAGCCACTAAAATCTTTCCATTTAAGTCTTCTCCCCCTGCTTCTGCTTGAACAATCCTGCATAATGTTTCATAATCTTCTTTTGAAACTGCAATTGTTCCGTATGGATTCAGCGGCTCCTTTGGTATTTCCACCGGTATAGGCTCTATGTTAGAGCACACTTTCAACATTTCTTTTTGTTGTTTCATAATCTTGTTCTGTTGCTTTAATTTACTTTGTTCTGTTTCCAGTGCCTGTTTACAAATAGATGTAAAGTTACTTCCTGCAAATACCCCTGTGATTTCTTCTGTTTCTTTAGGGTTGTCTTCCTCACTTTTCTTTGGCACATTTCCTTCTGCCTGTACCGCTTTGCTTCTTCCTAAAGCTCCAAATCCTTGTGCATTCATGGAAATCACTGCAAATATTATAAAACCTGAAACAATCACTGCGCAATTGCGGTAGCATTTCTTGGATATATTTTTGATACCACAATACACCTTCTTTAGTAAGTTTTGAATTGTTAACATCATAGCTCCTCTTTTCTTCTATGTCAGACAATACAAGTAAGCATATTATAAAAGTATACTTACTCCAGTTAATACGGATTTTTACCATAAAATATCTTTTTTATGCTGAAAATTCCAAAATTTCTTTTTTTGTTCTCTATTTATGTGTTATACTTATTCTAAATAATTACAATTTTTTCATAACGTAGGAGGTTTCTATGCTGCCTGGTGTTTACATTGCAACTAAAAAAAATGGTACACTTTATTACCGTTCCAATATTACATTTTCAAATAAACATATCTCTCTTGGCAGTTATTCCACGGAACATTTGGCTCATCAAGCTTATCAAGAAGCCGGCAGTCTCTTATACGATTTATCAGTTTCTCTGGAAGACTCTTTTTTGTTCTCTACGATTTTACCCTTTGACAAAGTGATTTCTTTGTTGAATTTTAGGGATAATCATATTTATTTTAAAACTCCTATCTATTTAAAGAATAATTTCTTTCTATATTATGTTTCCAAACAAGATGAACTAAAGTTTGATATTGACGATTTATTCTATTATTCCAGTCACAAAATCATGCGCCGGCTAGGACATTTATTTGTCAGTGACTATGGTATGCAAGTGAATATTTTATCACGCTATGGCATTAAAAATTATGCTGTTATGGGACGTGATTACTGCTTTGTCAATGAGGATACCACAGATTATCGCTATTCCAATATTATAATCATCAATCCCTATCACGGTGTGACCAAGTCTTCTCTAAAGGGCATTGTTTCTTATCAAGCAAAGATACATATCAATGGTACTTTTATTGTAGGAACCTATCCTACGGTAGAAATAGCCGCAATTGCCTATAATAAAGCAGCGGATTTAGCAAAAAATAACGGTATTTCTAAAAATTTTCAAACAAATTATATTGATAATTATTCTCCACGAGAATATGCAGAAATTTACAGTACTGTTAAGATTTCCAAAAAGTACACCAATTATTTAGCCTCTTTTCCTCATTTTCCAACAAAAAATAAGGATGAAGTCTGTACTGCCACTTGATATTAGTGGTGCAAACCTCATCCTTAGTTGATAATTCTATTTTATTAATTTCTTCTTTTTTATTGATTTCTTCTTTTTTGTTTCATTATTCCCTTTTATTTTTCATTAATATAATTGATTAATCCTTCTGCTTTGATGATTTTCTGCATGAATTCCGGGAAAGCCTGACCTTGATAAGATATTCCTTTCGTCTTATTGGTAATAATACCACTATCAAAATCCACTTCCACCTGATCTCCTGCTGCTATTCCTTTGGATGCTTCTGCACATTCAATAATAGGTAGTCCAATATTGATTGCATTTCGGTAAAAGATCCGTGCAAATGTCTGTGCAATCACGCAACTGACTCCTGCCGCCTTGATAGCAATGGGAGCATGTTCTCTAGAAGAACCACATCCAAAGTTCTTATCTGCGACAATCATATCCCCTGTTCTTACCTTATTAATAAAATCCTTGTCGATATCTTCCATACAATGTTCTGCCAATTCTTTGGGATCAGAAGAGTTTAGATATCTTGCTGGAATAATCACATCTGTGTCTACGTTATCTCCATACTTAAATACTGTTCCGCATGCTTTCATCTTCTTTTCCTCCTATTCCTGTGGTCCGCAAATCTTACCTGCAATGGCACTTGCTGCTGCAATAGCAGGACTTGCAAGGTATACTTCTGAGTCTACATGTCCCATACGTCCTACGAAGTTACGGTTTGTCGTAGAGACACAGCGTTCCCCTTCTGCTAAAATCCCCATATACCCTCCTAGGCAAGGTCCGCAGGTCGGTGTGCTCACAATGGCGCCTGCTTCAATAAACGTACGAAGTAATCCTTCTTCCATGGCATCTAGATAGATTTTTTGTGTTGCCGGAATTACGATACATCTAACATTCTTCGCCACTTTCTGACCATGAAGTATTTCTGCTGCAATACGTAAATCATCTAATCTTCCATTGGTACAAGAGCCAATGACCACCTGATCAATTACTATTTCCCCTACTTCATCAATGGTTCTTGTATTTTCAGGCAAATGTGGAAATGCCACAGTAGGCTTTAACGTACTTAAGTCTATGGTATAAACTTGATCATAAACAGCGTCCTCATCTGCTTCATACACTTTAAATGCTCGGGTAGAGTGTTCTTTCATATATGCCGTTGCAATATCATCTACAGGAAAAATTCCATTTTTTCCTCCTGCTTCAATTGCCATATTTGCAATAGTAAAGCGATCATCCATAGAAAGATTATGTATTCCCTCTCCAGTAAATTCCATAGACTGATACAGTGCTCCGTCTACTCCAATCATACCGATAATATGCAAAATCACATCTTTTCCGCTTACCCATTTAGAGGGTGCTCCAATTAGCTGAAACTGAATTGCAGATGGTACTTTAAACCATGCTTTTCCCGTTGCCATCCCTGCTGCCATATCCGTGCTGCCCACTCCTGTGGAAAATGCCCCTAGTGCTCCATATGTACAGGTATGAGAATCTGCTCCGATAATTACATCACCTGCTACAGTAAGTCCTTTTTCTGGCAGCAATGCATGTTCAATTCCCATTTCTCCTACATCAAAATAATTGCTAATTTCATGTTTACAGGCAAATTCTCTTACACATTTACAGTGCTGTGCAGATTTAATGTCCTTATTTGGTACAAAATGATCCATCACCAATGCAATTTTATCTTTATGAAATACTCCGCTGCTTTTGAATTTATCCATTTCATGAATGGCTACCGGAGAAGTAATATCATTTCCCAGAACTAAGTCCAGCTCTGCTTCTATTAACTGACCCGCCTCTACCTGTGGAAGTCCTGCGGCAGCTGCCAGAATTTTCTGTGTCATTGTCATTCCCATCTTACAATCCTCCTGTTTCTTTTCACATATCTGCGCATTTTTCTTTCTATTCTTGCTATTTTAGCACATTTCATAGTATACTAGAAATACATATTAAATATAATTATTATAATTTTAAGTTATAGGGGGCATTTTATGAATCAAACACTTTCTTCTTATCGTATTTTTTATGCCGTTGCTAATACCGGCAATATTTCTAAAGCTGCCAAAGAATTGTATATTAGTCAGCCTGCCATTAGTAAGTCTATTCAAAAGCTAGAAGACAATATCGGTGTGAAACTTTTTGACCGGAGTTCTCGTGGTGTTACCCTTACCTTAGAGGGCGAACTTCTTTATACACATGTTAAGGCTGCATTTGAAACACTTGCATTAGGGGAGGACAAGATACGCCGCTCTATGGAACTTGGTATTGGTCACCTAACCATTGGGGTCAGCTCCACCTTATGTAAATATATTCTACTTCCTTATTTAAAGGATTTTATAAAAAAATATCCGCACATTAATATTTCTATTTCCTGTCAATCTACCCATCAAACTTTAACATTATTAGAAGAAGGTAAACTAGATGTGGGATTAATTGGAAAACCCAGTCATCTGCGTACCATTGATTTTTATTGTCTTCGCAACATTGAGGATATTTTTGTTGCTACTAGAGATTATCTTTATAATTTAAAAGTTCGTGGTGTAGAAAAAAATCAAATATTACAAAATTCTACTTTAATGCTTCTAAATAAAGAAAATATGACACGACAATATATTGATGATTATTTTCAAAATAACCATATTGAAATTCAAGATACCATCGAAGTTTCTAATATGGATTTACTAATTGAAATGTCTAAAATCAGTCTTGGTATTGGCTGTGTTATTCGGGATTTTGTCACACAGGAATTAAAAAATGGATCTCTATTGGAAATTCCTCTTGACATTCCTATTCATAAACGCGAAATTGGATTCGCTTACAATAAGGATGTAAAACTATCTCATTCCCTGGAACATTTTATTGCCTTTTACGAAAACTATCCTTTGTAAAGGGCAGTTTTTATGTAGGTTGATAAATGTGCTGTGAATAATAGCACTCTTTTATTATTATTTGCTTAATCCGACAATTTTCCCAAGGCTTTTTCATCTAGGATTTCTATCGTTCCTCTATTTAAGTCCACATACCCTTCTTTGGAAAAGTATTTCAGCATACGTGACACCACTTCTCTTGCACTTCCCAAATGATTTGCAATCTGTTCATGGGTAATATGTAAGGTATTGCTTTCTTCTAGCACAGACTGTTCCAGTAAAAAATTTGCCAGCCGCTTATCAAAGCTGGCAAACAGCATTTGCTCTAATACCCACATCACATCTGACATTCTAGCACTAATGAGTTCACTGGAAAATTGAGAAAGTAATATGTTTTTCTTGGTATACTGTTCAAACACACGGGAGGGAATCTGAACTGCTTCTACTTCTGTCTCTGCGCTTACCCAAATATCAAAGGTAATATTCTTCATCATACAAGAGGCAGAAAAAATACACACATCCTGTTCTAATAATCGAAATAAAGTGATTTCTTTTCCTTCTTCTGTTACAATATAGGCGCGTATTCTTCCAGATTTAATTAAAAATAGTCCGGCACAATCTTCTTTTCCTGCATGAAGTATCTTTCCCGCCTCATATTTGTGAAGAGAAGCTGCCTGATGCAATCCTTGTTGTATATTTGATTCTAAATCTAGATAAAAGGGAAATACTTCAAGAAGTACCTCCTGTATGATATCCTGCTCCATGTAACTGCCTCTTTTCCGGTTAACTGACTTTTCAATTTCTTCTATTGCTGTCATTTATTATAACAATATTCCATTCCAGTTGCAAGATTTTGCTGTGAGAAGCGAAACGTAATTCATAAATACATGAAAAACACCCTCTACATTTGCGGTTTCTTGTAAAGGGTGTTTCCTGCATTGAAATTATCACTTCTACTATTCTGTTCGATTAGAATTAGTTATTGATTAACTTATCTTCGCCATTCCAACTATACAGTTTACGAATTTCTTTTCCTACCTGCTCTGACGAGTGCTCTGTTGCTCTTTTTCTCATTGCTTTAAAGTGAACCTGACGTCCTGCTGGAGACATATCTACTAAGAAGTCTTTTGCAAAAGTACCATCCTGAATATCTGTTAAAATCTGTTTCATTGCTTTTTTGGTATCTTCGGTTACAATCTTAGGTCCTGTTATGTAATCACCATATTCTGCTGTATTGGAAACAGAATATCTCATTCCTTCAAATCCTGATTGATAAATTAAGTCAACAATCAATTTCATTTCATGAATACATTCAAAATATGCATTTCTAGGATCATATCCTGCTTCTGTTAAAGTTTCAAATCCTGCCTG
Organism: Lachnospiraceae bacterium; assembly: GCA_036653135.1. Taxonomy (GTDB): domain Bacteria; phylum Bacillota; class Clostridia; order Lachnospirales; family Lachnospiraceae; genus Petralouisia. Next base: position 19,620 of record JAVVUO010000007.1, on the reverse strand, counting down.
CATCAATGCACAAACACCACCGCAAAGTACTGCCTGCTCACCAAATAAATCTGTCTCTGTCTCTGTTCTAAATGTAGTTTCAAGAACACCTGCTCTTGCTCCGCCAATTCCCAATGCATATGCCAAAGCCAAATCCTGTGCTTTTCCTGTTGCATCCTGTTCTACTGCGATTAAACAAGGAACACCTTTGCCTTCTTTATATTCACTTCTTACGGTATGTCCTGGTCCCTTTGGTGCAATCATTGTTACATCTACATCTTTTGGTGGAACAATTGCTCCAAAATGAATATTGAATCCGTGTGCAAACATTAACATGTTGCCTGCTTCTAAGTTAGGCTCAACATCTCTTTTATACATATCTGCTTGGAGTTCATCGTTGATAAGAATCATAATAATATCTGCTTTTTTAGCTGCTTCATCCGCAGTATATACTTCAAATCCCTGTGACTCTGCCTTTGCCCAGGATTTACTTCCATTGTAAAGACCAACGATGACATGGCATCCAGAATCCTTTAAGTTCAAAGCATGTGCATGTCCCTGACTACCATAACCGATAATTGCAATGGTCTTTCCTTCTAATAATGAAAGATTACAATCTTCCTGATAAAATATTTTTGCTGCCATTTTCTTATCCTCCTAAAATATTATTAAATAAATCATTATGCACTGCATAAGATATACTTATTCAAACATCCGCACATCCGCGGTTCCTCTGGTAAGACCAGTAATTCCCGTTCTTGCCAATTCCAAAATTTCATAATCCTCTAATAGTTCTAAAAATGCTTCCAGTTTACTTTGTCTTCCAATTAATTCAATCATCATGGAATCATTGGTTACATCCACAATCTTTGCTTTGAATATCTCTGCTATGGATATTACCTGCTGACGCTGATTGCTTGCTACTCGTAATTTTATCAAAATCAACTCTCGGCACACGGAGTTTCCATCATCCAGCTTTTTTATGGCAAGTACATCTTCCAACTTAGCCAGCTGCTTTTCGATCTGCTCTAAAATCAATTCATCTCCACTTGATACAATGGTAATACGAGTAAATCTTGAATCTGCTGTCACGCCTGCAGATATACTGTCTATATTATATCCTCTTCGGCTAAATAGCCCAGATACATGGCTGAGTACATTGGGTGTATTCTCAACCAAAATAGATAATGCCTGTCTTTCCATAAGAAAAACCACCTTTTCTTTCTGCTTTATGATTACTAATAAGTTTAGCATATTACAAATCTTTGTCAATAGGTCGTGAGCTTTGTTTTACTCTAAAGCCATACGTAATACTTTTATCTTTCATTCCTTCAGGTTATGTTACTGTATCTTTACTATAATTTTCTCCCATCATTAAACCTTGTTTTCCATAAAATTTCTGTTTAAAATTCCAATTCCATTTGTTTTGTTACTTCAATTCTAGAGAGTATCATTTCTTCTTCCTGTGACCCTTTCATATGGTTTGCCTTTAAATATTGCATTCCATTTCGCAGATTGGCCGATATTAAATTCAACACATAAATATTATCAAATCGACTATAGATAGATTCTCCACCTAATCCGGATAGGCAAATTAATTGTGTATTAGTCTTATCTGCCATATCCATCAACGGCTTTAATAGATGTTCTGCATTGGTTTGAGCAAAGGGATTGTCCATTACCAATACTTTTCCTTCGGTTCGATCTGCAAAAATATCGGTATCATCTTTACGCATGTAATACAGCAGGCTGTTTAAAATGACAAAAGCTGATAAAAATCCTTCTCCACCGGAATTTTTCGCTACCTCTGCCCAGGTAATGGGGTACTCTCTTCGTTCTTCTATCTTATACAAATTTATCTCTATATTTCCAATTCCTACTACGGTATCATATAAGAATTTCGTAGTCATTTTACTACCTAAATATTCCGCAATATTCTCATTTTTATCTAAAATTTTCATACTGCGCTGGGTAATTTCTTCCATAAAATCTTGAAGACGTACTTCATACATTGCTTTATTTTCTTCCCAGTTTGGAAGCTTTAATTTTAACATTTTAATTTGACGTTCTCGAATGGTGATTGTAGAATTTTTATCAATTCCCATTAAATTATGATGTACTTCACGGATATAATCTTCTAATAATTCCACTACCTTATCTCGTTCTTTTTCGATCATTGCAATATCCACTTCTAACTTTTCCATTAAACCTTCGTAAGAAGACAACGTGGTGCTCAGCTGTAAAATCACCTGATTGGCATCATTTGTAAGCTGTACTAACACTTCTAATGGCTTTTTGAAGAATTCATCTGCAAAGGCTTCTACACGCAGAATACGATTTAATTCTCTTACCAAAACATCGCGTTTGTTCGTTTCTATTTTAATGTTTTCATTGTAATCCCGCACCATCATGCCTTTGAAATTTCCAAGTTCTTGATCGGACATATTGAAAAAATCTACTTCCCATATGATATTTTCTCCTACTGTAAACTCATTGTACTCTGTTAATGCATTGAGATTTGCTGCATATCCTCGATATTTTCTTTCTAATACTGCTAATTGTTCCTGTTTTCTTTTTAAATTTTCCGCTTTTTTATTCTTTCTTGTTTCAAAATCTAGAAAAACAATTTCTTTCTTTGGTACGAGTTCTGTTTTTTCATATTCTTTTTCCATACGTTCATAACAGTCTTCTATTTTTTGTCTGATTAACGCAATTTTTTTATCTTCCTCATTCCATTTTATATCTGACAAACTTTTATCTTGCAATTTCCTATTCAGTTCTTCTTCCATTCGTTCTTTTTCTTTACGACTAAAGCATACGTCTTGGTAATTCTCTTTGGAAAACTGATATTTGTCTTCTAAATATTTTAATTCTTCTTGATTTTTTTCAAATCGTTCTTTCTTCTTTCTCAGGGTTTCTTCCAGTTCTTTTTGTTCTGCTGAAATAGTCTGTGTAATTGCCTGATATCTAGATTCCACCCCAATTATTTCATCTTCTGTTATGTTCTGGTTTATTCCTTGACTTTGGGATTCAAAGCTGTCATAAAGATGCCGTTTTTCTTCCAGTTTTTCCAAACTGTTCTTTCGCTGATACAATTCTTCTTCTAGTTGTGCAATTCTTGCTGCTAATTTTTGTACTTGCTTTTGGCTTCTATCTTTGGACTCATTCAGCTGGTCCATTTTCTGTAGTAATATTTGCTGGTCTTTTCTGTTTTTACAGTATTGTTGATATTGTTCAAACAATAATTGCAAGTCTTCTGTTTTTCTTTCCAATTCATGGAGATGCTTCTCTTCTTTTGTAAATTCCACTTGTAGCAATTTTAATGTTTCTTCTGCCGTTCTAATATTTTCTTTTTGCTGGTCAAGAAGCACATCTAACTTTTGCAGTTCTTCTGAAAATGCGTTTATTTTCTCCAACAGATTTTCATAACCCTCTAATGTTACTTCTTGATTTCTGATTTTTTCCTGTTTTTCAATATATGCATCCAGTTCTTTTACTTTTTGTACAATTAACTGTTTCTTTTTTTCTATTAAGGTTTCTTTTTGTTCCATGAGTATTCGCAACTGTTCTTCATCTAAGAGATTGTCATTAAACAATACATAAAAAGACAACTGCTCCATGGATATCAAACCACCCTGGAAGGAACTTTTTGCTGATTCTAATGTCTCTCTTTTAATAATTGGGATTGGAAAAGAAGTATAAATCTGTTCTCCATACTTAGTAAGTTTTTTCATATCCTGTTCACTTAAAATCAATGCATAGGGAATAAATGGATTCTCCTTTACCATAGTTTGATTTTTTTGAACTGAATTGCCATTTCGTTTCAACCAGTCCATTCCATACACTGGATGAATTCCAATATGATTCAACATTTCTTCAAACTCTTTGGGAAGCTCTAGTACTGTTCCTTGTGTCAGTTTCCTCAGTTCCTTTTCCATCTCATCTAGTTCTTTTTCCTGTGCACGCTTACCCATTTCAATTTCATTTCGTTTTCTTTTAAACACATCCAAAATATGTTTCGTATCAAATATCACATCTTCTTGTAATTCCAAATATTTCAGTATGGTCCTGCGCTCTTTTAATTCATGTTCCAAACGGCTTAAATTTCGTTCTTCTTCTGCTTTTCGAAGGGTGGACTGATTTATATTTTTTCTAGTATCTTCTATCGTTCTTTGGAAAGATTTCAGTTGCTCATTCCCCTGTTCTATTTCTCTTTTTCGGCTAATTTGAGCTCTGTTTCTCTGTTCCTTTTCTCGTTCACAGGATTCTTTTTTTAATTCTAATGCAGCAGGTTCATATTCTCCTAAAATATTTCTAACCATATTCTCCTGATACCGCTGATTATACTTTTCCTCTTCCTTATCATAGCTTTCTATTTTGGACTTTAGCTCACCCTTCCTTGTTCCATTTTTTAAAATTTCTTCTCGATAACCTTCTATTTTTTCATTTTGAATTTCTTGTTGTGTTACTGCCGTTTTTTTGGCTTCTTCCTGTTCTGCTATTTTTAGTTCAAGAGCTAAGTTGGCCTGTTCATACCAAGATTTTAGTAATCCCCCTAATTTACTGCGTTCTGGTGCCAAATCCTCCTGATTTTTCTTTACTATATCCAGTCGTTCTTTGGCAAGTTCATATTCTGACTGGCTATTTTGTGTATCTGCAAGCCATCTGGCACATTCAAATTCACGGATTTTTCTTGTCATTTTCTCACAGTCTTTTTCCATCCCATCTCGTTCCAAATCAATGATATTTCTAGTGCTGATATGATAATCCTGCTTCTCTTTTTTCTCGTAAATTTCATAAGAAATTTGTTCATATCCAATGTGGCGTAATTCTTTTTCTAATATTTCTTCCTGCTCTTTTTCCTTTTTTTCTTCTTCTTGTATTACCTCTTCTAACCGTTCCATTTCTTGAATAAAACCTGCAATCCTCTGTTGTGATTTTTGAACCTCCAAAGATGCCTGTTGATATTCCTTTGCTTCTTCTAGCAGCACCTGTGCTTCCTCTTTAAACATACGTATGGTATCCCGCCGCATAATTTTGGATTGATTGTCCTTATATTGATTGATATATTTTGTTACAATATGTTCAAATTCTTTCATTCTGTTCTTTTCTTTGTTCAGTTTACTCTCCACAGCATCCAAAAACCATTTTTCTATCAATCCTTTTTCATCTTTACAATCTGAAAATAATTCTGAAAGTCCTGATTCCTTTAAGTTTACCTTTTTAATAATGCTTTCCCATTCTTTATCATTAATTTGATATTCTTTTAATTTATCAAAATATTGTTTAGACTGTGCCTGATGATTCATATCATAGGAATAAAATTCTATTTCCTGATTTTTTCGATAACTTTCAAAAAGCTGCTGGCAAGCCACGAAACCTTTTAAATTCATTTCCTTTTTTGTTTTTTGTATCACTGGCAGATGATGAATATCGTAAGTACAAGGTTCTTTGTATTCGCTTATGAAGTTCACTATTTCCAGTTCTTCTACAGTATCCTCCGCTGCACTTTGGCTTTTACGAACCATCATGCCAGTGAGTACATATCCAGCTCCTTGATCCAATACCCATTCCACCAGAATAAACGTAGGCTTATTGGTAGTAAAATAACTTTCAAAAGGACGGTCTTTTGCATCTCGATATCGTTTATGAACAAAAGGTGCTGTTATCATCTGAACTAATACAGATTTTCCGCCTCCATTTCGCAATGACAGCAAAGTGCTGTTTCCATCAAGGTGAAATGTTTCATCATTAATACGAATTGCATTGTTATTGTAATTTAAATTAATGATACGAACTGCGTTTATTTTACTCATGTTCTACCCCCAATACCTTTAAAACCCGTTGATAATTATTGTGATTCAGCAAATTCCAATCCATAAAATTATCAAATTTTTTGGTGGTTTTAATCATTTCATCTTCTTCCACGTAGTCAATCAATCCTTGTTTTTCCAAAAAATTTAAAATATTAGATAGAAATCCTTCCTTGGTGGTTTTTGCCCTAGAACCACGTTCGTCAGAGCGCAGTGCTTCATATGCTGCCTGCATATTGGAAAAAGCAAGTCCCTTGCTTTCTTCTTCCTCACTTTCTTGTTCCGTTCCTTCTTTCAACCGTTGGGATATACAATTTTGAAGTTCCCCTACTTTCATATATTCTCGAAGCTTGCTGCTGCTGCCTTGACCATCGTAAAATTCTACTAGCAATGTAAGAATCACAAATTGAGATAAATAATAGTCTTTATCCGTTCCGTTAGACTTACATAACATCTGCTTTAACTGGTTCTTAGAAAAACCCAAGAAATGATTTTCTTCCTTTGGAATTAAATAAACTACATTTCCATATCGTTCCACGTTGCTTTCCGATACTTCTGCCTGACTTTTTACTAAATTTCGGATTTGCTCATTTTCTGTATATGATTTGTAAAGGCTTCCTTCCTTTTCCTCCTTTAATTCCCGACGCTCTAATAAATAATAAAATATTTCCTGACTAATTTTGATTTCTTCTATTTCATATGCCATATTTTTCTGCCTCCTGACTCCTAGTAACTTGAATTAAAACATTAGAGCAACGCATACTGTACACTTTTTGTGGCTCTGTTTGTATTCCTTGAAACACCACCGTACTTCCATCCTCTATTCGGTATACTTCAATTGTAGTAATCTGCTTTAACTTATGATTTGTTTCTATTACATCTAAAAGCATTTCATTTAGTTGAAATCCCCCTGTATAGTCGCTGATATTCTCACTTCGTTCCTGCTTTAGTATGCTGATTTCCATCCGCTGGTTTTTTAAAAGTTCTACCATAATCTCCTTGAATATTTCTGTGTCAGGAATTAAGATATCCATTTGAAAATCAGGATTTTCTTTTATCTTCTGTAATGTAATGCTTCCCTTTTTTACCGCACTTTCTAACAAAAGCGTAAGGCTTTTCTCATATTTTTGTAGTTTTTCCTGCAGTCGTTGTTCTTGTTCTTCTTCCCAGCGTTCTTCGTCAAAATCTAGGATACTCTCTTCCTCTTCTTCCTCTTTTTCCCCGATTTTTCGCTGGAATTCCAATGCCTTGTTTAGATTATAACTTTTATCTATCTCTCTGTTAAATAAAGGACGTAAAAAATAATCCAGATGCTCTAAGTATCCGGCATGTTCCATTACTTTTTCGTACAATTCATTTCTCAGACTAAATCGTTTAATCAAAGACATCTGCGATAGCTGTTCTAATTCTTTTGTGTATAAAGACTTTAAATCAAAATGACGATTTAAAATTTTTTGATGCTCATCAATGGTACGATTTAGATAGGACTCAATAATTCTTAAGTTTTTTAAAGATTCTTCTTCTTTTTTTTGAAGTTTTCTCACATTGATATTTTCTTCTTCTAGTTCCTTTACTCTAGTCTTTACCACATCTTTATAATTTTGAAATTTAATTTTAGTATCACTGATTGTCTCTAAATTTTCCTCTAAAATATCTCGATAATCCGTCACGGAATATCCCAACGCATTTCTTCTGATTTTTCCCATAGCTTCCTGGATTTTTTGAAACTGGATTCGTAGGAGATTGAAAATATTTTTTATATCATCTACCGCTTTATCATAGCTTGCCTTTTCCAAATGCATCTGGAAAATCATTTCGTGAATGGTCAATTTCATATTATTTTCAATCTCAAGTGTAGATAAAATAAGATTGTATCCATCATCTGTTACATAATAAGAGGTGCGTTTCACATCTGAATCCACATAGATAATTCGATTTGCAATATAATTTATATTTACAATTTTATATGCCTTTTGTTCAAAATCATAACAGTCAAAGTACATGGCTTTTCCTTCGCTGCACAAAATCACATTTATAATAAATTCTCCTAGCTCTTTACTGGTATCATATGTCAATTCTTTTCGAAAATATTTTCCATTGATCGTATCAATATAGGCACCAATATCATCCATGGTACATGGTTCGTCTTTTAGAGATTGTTCCATCACATAAAGCAATACTGCAAATATGATATTTAACTGCTCATCTGTCTTTTGAAAACCATATTGCTTCCAGGTGGTTTTTTGAAAACTTCCCTGAATCAATTCTGCATACATTCCTACATGTTTCATTCGTTGTGCAAATTGTTTTAAAAATTCATATTCCATTTTCCGTTTTCTCCATTGCATATGATAGGTCTTGAATTGTCAAGATTTCCTGAGGAATGTATTTCCCTTTCGAAAGAATATCCAGTATCGCATTTTGCTCCTCTTCTTCAAAATAATTTAAAAATACAGTTTCCATATGTCTGTTCTGTCCTTCTTTTGTATCCGGCAATGATAAAATATCCTCTATTTTCCTTATCATTGCAAGATAAGCCTGTGAAAATGGTAATATCTCACAGTTTTCTCGAAACATTCCATAGAGATTCTCATAAATCCCAATGCCCTCGTAATCCAAATCTCCAAAGTAATAAATTCTATTATCTTCATGATTCATATAAGGTTCCATACATAAAGAAAAATCCCGAAAAGAACGTAAAATTCCTTTCCCTGCTCCATAAATTAAGGTACTTATCTCTATTCCTAAAATCTTATCTCCGCCTTCTAGTAAATGGCGCCGCATAGTATAAAAAGTATCTTTATTTTCAATAATCAGTAAATTCTGCGGCACCTGTCTTGAATGTGAATAATAGCTTAATGGCTCTGTTGTTTCATACAAATTCAAAAATTCCATAGAGATTCCCATACGTTTTAAAACTTTTCTTCCTCTTTCCTGCTTTAAAAACTTTTCTCGTTTCCATATTTCAAAACTTCTTTCGTTCATAGATTCCATATAGTTTAACTGCTCTTTATGATTTTTTAAGTAGTCATTCATAAGAAGCACAAACTTTCTGTCTTGTTCATAATTCTTTAAATGCGTGAGGTAATAATCCACAGAAATTGTGGGAACTATTTTATATTTTAATTCTTCTATCCAGTTCAAATCATTGATTTTAGGCTCTGTAATCCAATATTCCAAGTATAAAGCAGGCTTTTTTCCATTTTTCCCAGAAGCCTTTACCGGTTTGATTTTTTCTGTTTCTACCAGTTTCATTATCTTTTGATAGTTCTCCTGATAGGTAAGTTCCTTATTCTGTTTTAATAATTCTTCCAAACTAATTTTTGTCATATTTTCCTCATTTATATTTTTCCAATTGTTTCAGCTGCTCCATAACAATTGTATAATCATTCTGCAAATTAGAATATTCTTTTTTACGCAAGGCTTCCACCATCCTGCAAATAACTTGATAGAGAGGTGTAAGCCCCATATTTCCAGTAGTTCCCTTTAACGTATGAGCATACTCAAAGGCATTTTCATAATCCTTCCTATGAAGTGCTTCTCCTAATTTCAGAAAAACCTCATCTTCTAAATAAGCTGTAAAACAAGTTCTATATAACTCCATATCATTCAAGAAACGATCCATTGTACCCTTGGTATCTGCACCGTATTCTTCCAATTGTTTCAACATTTTATCCATCTGTTTCTCCACCATCCTTTTGCATAAATTTACATAACGTGTGATACAGCAGTTGTGAATCAATGGGCTTTGCAAGATGAGCATTCATTCCAGCTTTTTTTGATTTCACCACATCTTCTTCAAATGCGTTGGCCGACATTGCGATAATAGGCACTTTCTTTGCCCATTCACTATCTAAATTTCGAATTTCATGTGCTGATTGTAGTCCATCCATTACAGGCATTCTAATATCCATTAAAACAGCATCATAGGTGTGTTCTAGTGCATTTTTAAACATGGTAAGTCCAATTTTTCCGTTTACCGCCACATCAACTACTGCTTTTTTAAATTCCAACAGCTTTTGTGCAATCATAATATTAAGTTGATGATCTTCTATCAATAAAATCTTTTTTCCACTAAAATCATATTTTTCACACTTTTTGGGAGACTGCATGGATACATTTTCCTCAGAAGAATTTTTCAAAATACCCAAAACAACTTTCACATAAAAAATAGTTCCTTTCCCCAATTTGCTTTCTACTAAAATTTCTCCTCCCATAAGTCTGGCTAAATTTTCAGAAATTGCAAGACCTAGACCACTTCCACCATAATCAGAGGCTGCACTATTATGTTCTTGAGAAAAAGGCTTGAATATATTAGGTAAAAATTCCTCACTAATTCCAATTCCTGTATCACTTATTTTAAAACAAATATTAACGGAATCTTCATTTTTACCAATTTGAAAAATATCAAGACAGACCGTTCCACCTTTTGGTGTAAATTTAACAGCATTGGATAAAATATTAATTAAAATTTGCTGAATCCGAACATCATCACCCAAATAGCTATTTTCGTGTCCTGCAAATTCATTTACTTTATAAATAACGCCCTTGGCTTTTGCCTGCGTATCAATAATCGTATTAATGGCATCTAACAATTTTTTGCAAACAATAACTCCATTTTTTAATGTTACTTTTCCGCTTTCGATTTTGGACATATCTAAAATATCGTTTAAGAGAATCAACAAATATTGAGAAGCATAAAGGGATTTTTCAATACTTTCTTTAGCAAGCTCCTTGTTTTCTATATTTTGTAGCGCAATTTGCGCCATTCCTATAATAGCATTCATGGGTGTTCTAATTTCATGACTAATTCTGGAGAGAAATTCTGATTTTGCATCATTGGCTCTTTCTGCCATTTCCACTGCTGCTACTAACTCCTGATTCTTTTTTTCTTGTTCTGTAACTGCTGCTGTGATATCGATTCTAGTCATTAAAATATTTTTCAATTCACTATTAATATAGCTAAAGCGCAGTTGTTTATGAAGTATTTCACCTTCCTGATTTGGGATTTTATAAAAAACACTGTATGTTTTGTATTGATCTAATTTAGCAATGATGTTTTGAAGGGTTACCTCTTTGATTACATGTTCTACATCTTCCTTACAAATATAATGACGCATATATTCACAAGTTTCTTCTTCAAAATTATTACTTTCCCATGCATATCTGTTACTCAGTTCTTTTTCACTGTAGCGAACCGCTGAATTTCTAATTGCATCCACTACCACCAAGAAATCATAATCTGTTTTCACTATGGCATTCATAACATTTTGCATTGTCTTTTCATTCGTAATATTAGTAGAATATAAAAAAGCAACAACATCACTATTCTCTTCCTTTTTCATCATATGAGCCGTCATAACCGTCCAGTATCTGCGTCCTGCAATCATTCTTGTCAATTCCATAGACACAGTTGTTTCCCCATTTGCAAAATGCCACAAGAGTGCATCCCGATTAAACATTGCCGCACATTCCTGCTGCATCTTTTGTGTTTCAAGCTCCGTATAGACTTGTTCAAAATATTCCTGCACTGTTTTCGCCTCAGACATATGCGCGGTGATTTTTGGAAAAATACTTTTATAATCCATAATAATATTTTTCGTTAGGTTTACATTAATGGAAGCCATGGTTGCTTTTTGCATGGCTTCACGATAAGATAACTCCTCGTGATAACGTTTTTCTGCTTCTTTTTCTTTGGTAATATCACGCCCCACACAATATGCTTTCATGGGCTTTCCTGTATCATCAAAAGAATTGGTATAAATTACCCTTTCACACCAAAATTCTTCCTCTTTATTTTGCCGAATCCAAAGGTCAGCGGATACCTCTTTTTCTCCCTTTTTTAGCTTGGCAATCATTTCAAAAAGCAATACCGCACTTTCTTCCGTGATATGTCCTTCTGAAATTACATCTTTGGTATAATTTGAAATAATAGTATCTTTGGAATTTATTTTTGGTGATTTTGAATAAATAGTCATGGTATCGGCATGGTAATCATATTCCCAAATATTAATATTCGCAGAATGAACAGCCGCAGCATAACGAAATTCACTTTCCCGAAGTGCTTGTTCTGTCTGTTTTTGAATGGTAATATCTGTATAATAAGCATAAACTAATTCATTCCCATTGTCGTCTATCATATGCTGGGAGCACTGATTCACCCACAGCAAACTTCCACCCTTTTTCACCATACGATAGGCAACTTCGTATGGTTCTGATTGACCGCTGCGTAAAGCCGCTAACTCCTTTAACCAGTCCACATCTGCTTTGTATACGAAGTTCCATGCAGATTTATAAATTGTTTGAAGTGGCTTATTATTCTCCGTAATGCCAATCATTTCACAAAACTTTTCGTTAGCAAAAATAATATGATACTCGGGATAAGCTGTTACAATCACCAGTCCAATGGGAAGTGAAAGCTGCATGAGTTCTTTTTTTACTTCTGAAAATTTCTTCATACACCTATCCCTCCTTAATTAGAAAAGATTGCATTGTCTGATACAGCAGCTGTGGCTCAATAGGTTTTGCAAGGTGGGCAGTCATTCCCGCCGCCTTTGTTTTTTCAATATCTTCATCAAACGCATTGGCAGTCATGGCAATAATGGGAATAGTTACTGCATCTGCCTTACGCATTTGACGAATTGATTTTGCCGCAGTTAATCCATCCATCACAGGCATGCGAATATCCATTAAAATCGCATCATAATAACCCACGTCTTTTTGGGCAAAAATTTCAATGGCTCGAAGTCCGTTTTCAGCAACTTCTACTTCCATTTTTTTTGCATTTAACAGTTTTTTTGCAACTTCTATATTCAACAAATGGTCTTCTACCAGTAATATTCTCTTTCCTGTAAAATCATATTTCTGTGGTGTGCCTTCCTTTAATGAAACATCTTTGGCATTGTAAATATTTTCAAAAGCAGAACTTAGAGAAGATTTGAAAATAGGCTTTGAAATAAGTAAATTCACTCCTGCCTGCTTTGCTTCCATTTCAATACCTGCCCAGTCATAAGCTGTCATAATAATAATGGTAACATTTGAGCCTACAATTTTACGAATTTCGCGGGTTGTTTCAATGCCATCCATATCTGGCATCTTCCAATCCACTAAAATAATATCATAAAGTTCCTTCTTATCCCATTTTTCTTGTACCGCCTCTACCGCCTTGATACCGGAAACCACATATTCTGCCTGCAAACACATATCCAGGAGTACCTTTTGTGTGTGTTGACAAATAATAATATCATCATCGACAATCAAAGCCTTGAGATTTTCCAAATGAATATTTAATTTTTGTTTTACGGCTTTCCGGCTTTTCTCTGAAATTCCCAGCTTTACCTCTACCACAAATTCGCTTCCTACTCCTTCAATACTATTAACGCTGATTTTTCCACCCATAAGATCCATTAAATTTCTGCAAATTGCAAGTCCAAGTCCGGTTCCAGCATAGGGGGCAGTTGAACCACCACGTTGCTGTTCAAATGGTTCAAAAAGCTGAGGTAAAAAACTCTCACTAATACCAATTCCCGTATCATTAATAATGAATTTCATCATCGCCTCATCCTGAGTGATTTTTTCCTGATGAACAATAAACTGAACTTTTCCCCCTAATGGTGTAAATTTAATAGCATTTGCAATAATATTAACCAAAACCTGCTGTAGTTTCATGGCATCACCAATGTAACTATCCTCTGTAAAACTTGTTAGAATAGAATCATACTCAATACCTTTTTCCTGTGCCTGGGCATGGCAGATACTGTTAATTCCATTGATAAATTCTTCAAATGGAATTTCTTCATGATGAATCAGCACTTTTCCACTTTCAATTCTAGACATATCTAAAATATCATTAATAAGAGAAAGTAAAAACCGCGCAGAAATCCCAACTTTAGAAAGATATTCTGCTACCTGCTCCGGATCATTCACACAGTTAGCAGCCAACGTAGACATTCCAATAATGGTATTCATCGGTGTTCTGATTTCGTGGCTCATACGTGACAGAAATTCTGATTTTGCAGTGTTTGCCTGCTGTGCTGCCATCAATGCATCGCGTAATGCTTCATTTTTCTGCTGTTCTTCATTATAAATAGCTGTAATATCACTTCTTGTTAAAATGATTTGTCTCAGTGATTTGTCAAGATACGAAAATTGAAGTTTTTTACGGCTAATTCTACCATCTAGCTCTTTCACACGAACATACGTAATGTAACTTTTTTGTTTTTCCAATTGTGCAGATACATTTTGATAGGACATCTCATAAATATTTCGTTCAATATCTTCCTCCACTAAATATTTTCTAGCATAAGTTTCTACCTCATGCTGGTAATTACCGGCATGAAGTGGTGGGATAGCCGTATGATTATTTATTTGCGCAAACAGCCTATACGCACCATTACTGGTATCTAGCAATGCCAAATAGTCATAATCCATAGCAACCACTGCATCTACAAGTGCCTGAGATGTTTTTTGCTGTGTAATATCCATGGCATATATATAACCTTCCACATCACCATTTTTCGGGTTTAGAAACATATCTACTTCTATTATTGTCATGAGAATTTTATTTTTTCCAAAATCCATATAAGATTCTTGTGTAACTTTAATTTGTCCTTCACGAAAACTTTGCAGTAAACTTTCCCGATTGAATATCTTTTTGTATTTCTCTAATTCTTCCTCATCTACATGGGCAGCATATTCATGTTGAAAAAAGTCATCTACCGTACCATTTCCCTGAAAGGTCAAAATAACAGCATTATTAGTTTCTCCATCTTCACAGATATTTTTCGTCAAATTTAGTTTAAAGGAACCAACCACATCCTGATTATGTATTTTTCGCCACTTGATTTCTTCGTTATAACGCTCCTCTAGTCGGATTTGCTCTGTAATGTCAATTGCCGTTCCTATTGCCTTAACTGGTTTTCCATCCTGATCAAATACCGTGGTATAAGAAATTTTATACCACCACCATTCCTCTTGTTCTCTATTTTTCCAACGTCCTATACATACCGCTGTTTTTTCACCTGCATAAATTTTATTCGTCATTTCATAAAATGCCGGCACATCATCTGGATGAAGTGGACTGCCACTTTCTCCAAATACCTCTGGTACATTATGTATGGTAGTAATGGCATCAAATTCAGTGATATGGGTTGCATTATTAAAATCATAAATTGTCCTATTCGCAAGATCAAGCATCCATATAGTTATCCCACATTGCTTTGCCGCTTGTGTATAACTTTCTGCAAGGCACTTATATTCATTCATCTTATCCATAAGTTCTGTGCTATTTATTCTCATCCCCATTCACCTCGCTCCGATGCAGATTTTCGTTTTTAGTTTCTATCACATCAGCTACTTTCAAATAATCTGCTATTTCTTCATTATAGATAGAAATGTTATTTTTTCCATGACATTTTGCACTATAAACAGCCTTGTCCGCTTGATGATAAAGTGATTCAAAGGAATAATCTGTTTCAGATGAAACAGCTATCCCAACAGAACAGGTGATTTTCACATTTCTGTCATCATGAATGACATTTGCCATACTTTCGCAAAGCTGACGTGCTTTCTTTTCTATCGATGCTATCTCTTTAATATTTTCTATAAAAACTGCAAACTCATCTCCACCAATACGTGCAATAATGTCTTCTTTTCTAAAGTATAAACAAAGCTGATTGGCAACCGCATTAATAACCTTGTCACCATAATCATGTCCGCAAACATCATTAATTTGTTTAAAATTGTCAATATCCAAGATAATCATAACGCAGGTGCCTTTTTTATTTTCCAGTCGTCTGGAAATCATTTTTTCTGCACTAACTCGATTGATAAGACCTGTCATCAAATCCGTTTTTATCTTTACCGATAGTGTATTGTATTCTCTCACCATTTCCTTAAATCGATAATTTGACTCTAACACATTGCTTACCCGATGTGTCACTACCGCTGGAATAAATGGCTTAACAATATAATCATTTGCGCCTAAGGAAAATGTACTGGTTTGTTGCTGTGGACTATCATCCGCCGTGATCATAATAACAGGAATGCTATCTAACTCTGGTCTGATTTTCTTTTGTTTTAGAAATTCTTTTCCATCCATAATAGGCATACTAATGTCCAATAAAATCAAATCAACTCGATTTGCATTGTTCATCAGAATTTCTATGGCCTCTGCGCCATTTTCTGCTTCCAAAAAAAGAAAATCATCCTGCAGTATTTTCTTTAATACCATACGGTTTACCTGTGCATCATCCACAATCAAAATAGTATGGGTATCGTAATCTCCCAATCGCCAGTTTTCTCTATGTTTTTGAAATTCCTTATTAAGTTCTTTACGTGTGGTAATATCGGTAAGTTCTCCAATGATAATATATTTCCCCCCTACCATTGCAACATAGCGCAGCTTGGTATGAATCCAAACAGGTGTTCCACTGATACGATTGCGAATATATTCACATTCCACTGTTTCTCTTCTTCCAATACAGGAGCGAAATGCCTGTAACAAGGATTCTCTGTATTCTGGCTCTATCAATTCAAGAACATTTGGTGCATTTGTCCGCATATCATCATGTCCCAATAATGCATAATAAGCTTCATTCACACGAATCATTTCAATCTGTTCATCTGCAAATTCATAAATAACAGCCACCTGCAGCGTACTGCTAAACAAAAGCTTCATTTCAGGCGTATCTGAAAATAAGTCATCATAATGATACGCATCTAAATTAGACGCTGCTTGTGCTGTGTACCCTAAGCTGCTATAAAGTTGTTCATACTCTGTCGTGGGCATAGGACGTGCAAAATAATAGCCCTGCACATAATCACAGCCCACACTTCTTAAAAAATCTACCTGTTCACTTGTTTCAGCGCCTTCGGCAATTACTGGAATATTAAGCCATTTTGCCATACGAATAACGGAGGCAATAATATTTTCACCTCGACCCGGAATTTCTGTTTTGGACAAAAAGAGCATATCTATTTTCAAAACATCAAGGGCGATATCCTTTAATAACGCAAGGGAAGAATATCCACTGCCAAAATCATCCATTAGAATGGTAAATCCATGATTTTGTAGTTTTGTTATCATTTTCTTCATAGAGATAGGATTATCCGTATAAGCACTTTCCGTTAATTCCAAATTCAGCAAAGCAGGCTGCAATTCATATCTTTCTAGCAATTCCAACATCGTATCTAGCAGGTTGGGATTATAGATATTTACCCGAGAGACATTTACTGAAATGGGATAAGGTTCAATGCCTTGTGAAATCCAGCGGTTCAGGTGCTTGCATACTTGTTCCCACACATAATAATCTAATTTTGTAATAAATCCATTGCGTTCAAATATCGGAATAAATTCACTAGGTGGAAGCATTCCTTGTTTGGGGTGTTTCCACCGAACTAGTGCCTCTGCCCCACAAGGCAGATTAGTATGAATATTATATTTTGGCTGGAGATAAACCTCAAATTGTCCATTTTCTAAGGCAAACTTCATGTCATTGGTAATCATTTGTTCTGCAGTAAGTGCTGCACTCATGCTTTCATTATAATAGGCATAAAAATCAATATAATTTCCTTTGCAGGTCTTCGCTGCAAGAGTAGCACGGTTATACATTTCTTCCACTGAAACATTAAGATTATCAATAACATAAATGCCAATGGACGGTACGATATCATAATTGGGGTTAAATTGTGCCAATGTCTTTTTAGATTGACAAACCATAGCTTCTATTTCATCTGTGTGATAAGGTACACACAGTGCAATAATATCTGACTCAATTCTTCCGTAAGTTGCTTTTATATATTTTTTTGCATCCGTTGCCATTTGATTTGCAATATAAATAAGCAGCTTATCACCCTCCGCTGTACCAAAAAAAGAATTAATAAGCTGGAAACGGTCTACATCAAAACGAAGAAAGACAAAACTCTCCTCACGATTTGTATCTAGCATAGCACGCGTCGTTTCAAAAAATTTTGTCTTATTATAAAGTCCTGTTAAGGCATCATAATCTGTTAAATATTTCAATTGTTTAAGAGCCGTAAATTGACTACGGTAAATAACATTATTAAGTCGAAACATAATAATTTCCGCATCATAAGGTTTTGTAACAAAATCCCATGCACCAAGTGATAATGCTTTCCTCTCATTAACACAATTGCTATTTTCTGTTGTTACAACAATGGGTAAATTACTATAACTGTCATTGTTTCGAATTGTTTCCAACACAGTATAACCATCCATAACAGGCATAACAAGATCAAGCATTATTGCAACAATTTCATCATTATGCTTACTTAAGTATTTTAATGCAATTTGTCCATTTTCAGCTTCAATCACCGTATATTGATCCGACAATATTTTGGACAAGATAGTTCTGTTAATCGTATTATCATCAACTACTAATATCGTTTTTAAAGAAGGCATATCCGCCATATTGTATCCTCTTTTCTCGACAAAATATTTACATTTATAGATTAATTATAATCAATGGATAAAAACATGTCAACAATAAAGTTATCTTGGATTTTATACCAAAAACATCTTGGATTTTACCATTTTTTATGACAAAAGTAGGCGTCTTGAACTTTGTAATAATAGCTTGTATCTAGATATGATACACCTATATTACATCATCTTTTGGTAAACGGATTCCTAATTTTATTCTTCTTACTTCACCTAAAAATTTCAATTCAATAAATGCCCGACGATTCTTAAAATCCACCTTTACTAGATTTTCTAAGTAGTATTGCAGCGGTCCTTGTACCTCCACGATTTGTCCTAGCTTATTTCGTTCTATGTACGTACGCCGCACTGTATATTCCTTATCACTTCCTATTATATGATTTAAAAAATCTTCCTCTTCTTGATTCAATGAAAGAAAGGCATATTGACTATTCTTATCTCCCGAAATAAGAATCTTGGATAGCCTTGACAATTTCTTTAATTCCAAAAACAAGGCATCCGGATTCGTAGTCTTTATGCAAATATATCCTTGAAACAAGGATTCTATTTTCACATGGATGCCTTGGGATTTCCATACGTTTTCATATAATGGAAAAAAACATTCCCAATAATATTCTTTTGACACTGTTTTTCTTATAAGTTCTACTACTTCCTGCTCTTCTCCACACTTTGTTTGAATTACATACCACATATCACTGCCTCTTACACAACTATGCTGCACTTGGGTATACTATATCATAGCCACAATAAAAAAACATTCCGACCTATCGATTTTCTATCTATTAATTTAACCCTACATAACACACTTGTATTCCATATAAAGAGCCTTTTTTATGATGCAGGATATATCATTCTGTGTCATAAAAAAGACTCCCCTATTGATGTTCTCTAGTAGGTCATGGGACTTGCGCCCCAATGCCCCTATTCAAAACCGTACGTGCGCTACTAACGCATACGGCTTTTCACTCTATATTCATAACTATCTATAAAACAAACTTACCTTTATGCTTGGTTCAAGTAATGGAAAAGTCCTCAGCAATCCACTAAAGAAAGTGTCTAAATTATAACTCTCTCTTTGGCTTCTACGGTTCAACCATTTATATAACTGCCACTTAGTCTGTAATAGGTAAATCTTTACTTCCCTCGTGTTGTCGGTAACACCGTAATACTGATAATGCCCTCGCAGTTTCGCATTAACCGTTTTAAATATCAGTTCCAATGGCATTGTTCTATGGTCTTTTATCCATTCTTTCATCAGTTTTATCTTGCTTCGGAGTTTCTTCTTGCTTGTCTTTACCCGACAACGGAAAAACTGTTTCTTTCCGTCCATTCCACAGTAAAATGTGAAACCAAGGAAGTCAAAGGTAT
>JAVVUO010000006.1:0-92671 GCA_036653135.1 Lachnospiraceae bacterium | reverse complement strand
TGCCGACAAGCATCGGGGACTGGGCAGGGTTCTGGAGCAGAAACCCGTAAAAGATGGAGTCTGAAATGGACTGCATCATCAAAGAGACTAACTGGAGTCTATGGTGGTATAGCGTCCACTGAGTAAATCAGCGCCATTGTAGATAAATGTAGGTCGGTAATAATCAAACACAAAAACAAGAGCTGTAGCTGGCATCGGTTTTTACCGTGGGGCATGACCCTGTTTAGGAGCTTGGCCGGCACTCAGTGTATGGTAGATGGTACGAAGGAAGTTGGGACACGATCCCCTTAGACACGGAAGGTTCATCATCATAGTTGATCAGAGGAAAAATAGCCTTTATAAAGCAAACAAAAAGGATGCTTTTAAAGTGATACCCATTTTTCAACTATTCGGTACATGATACTACGATATCCATCACTATCGGCTCTGTTTTAGAGGTGAATAAAAACGTCAAAGCCAGTAAAATCAATAAATTTAGGCTTGACAGAATAGGAAGGAAGTTCATGCAATTATCCAAAGAACAATTAGAACAAGCATTATTGGAACGATATACTACTGAAATGTACCAAAAAATTTCCAATGCAAAAGTGGCAGTGGCGGGTCTTGGGGGACTTGGTTCTAACGTGGCGGTACTGTTGGCAAGAGCAGGAGTGGGAACATTGTTTTTAGTGGATTTTGATGAGGTTGAGTTAACCAACTTAAATCGTCAGGCATATAGCATATCTCATATTGGAACATCTAAAACAGAAGCAATGGAAGAAATATTAAAGGAGATAAATCCTTATATTAATATAAGAACTAAAAAAAAATATGTAACAGAAAAAAACGCCTTGGAATTATTTAAGGAATACCCAATTGTGTGTGAAGGATTTGATAAGTCAGAAAATAAAGCAATGCTGGTGAATACACTGCTAGAAGGAACAAAAGACACAATTTTGGTATCAGGAACAGGAATGGCAGGTTATGGAACAAGCAATACTATACAGACAAAAAGAAAAATGCAGCGGTTATACCTTTGCGGAGATGAAGAAACAGAGCTTACAAAAGCCACCTGCCTTATGGCTTCCCGCGTTACGATTTGTGCAGCACATCAGGCAAATATGATTATACGTCTTATATTAGAAATACAAGAACCATAAAACACAAGAACTATAAAACACAAGAACCATAAAACACAAAAACTATAGAATTGAAATCGATAAGGAGAAAATGATATGAAAAAGGATAAGTTAATATTAGGAGGACATGAATTTGAATCTAGGTTCATTTTAGGTTCAGGAAAATACAATGTAGCATTAATTCGAGCAGCAGTAGAGCAGGCAGGGGCACAGATCATTACATTAGCAGTGCGAAGAGCAAATTCCAATGGTTCTGAGCATATATTGGATTATATTCCAAAGGAAGTTACATTGCTTCCCAATACATCAGGAGCAAGAACAGCAGAAGAGGCAGTAAGAATTGCAAGAATTTCTAGGGAGCTTGGATGTGGTGATTTCGTAAAAGTGGAAATCATGCGGGATTCTAAATATCTTCTTCCAGACAATCAGGAAACGATAAAAGCAGTAGAAATATTAGCGAAAGAAGGCTTTGTGGTATTGCCGTATATGTATCCAGATTTAAATGTGGCAAGAGATTTAATGAATGCAGGCGCTGCTGCAGTAATGCCTTTGGCAGCACCAATCGGTTCGAATAAGGGACTTGTAACCAAAGAATTTATTCAGATTCTTGTAGATGAAATAGAGCTTCCTATTATTGTAGATGCTGGAATTGGGCGTCCATCACAGGCATGCGAAGCAATGGAAATGGGAGCAGCGGCAATTATGGCAAATACAGGAATAGCAACGGCGAAAAACATTCCTGTTATGGCATCTGCCTTTAAAAAGGCAATTGAAGCAGGCAGAGAGGCATACCTTGCAGGACTTGGAGCAGTAGTAGAACATGGAGGTAGTGCATCTTCCCCTATGACAGGATTTCTACGGGATTAGAAAAGCAGGTAACTATTAAAAACTAGAAAAAAATCAACTAGAGAAAACTCAACTAGAGAAAAATCAACTAGAGAAAAGACCGTTAGAAAGAGGAAGAATATGGAACAAGATAAAAGAGAGCGAATCAGCCATATGGAATATGTGGAAGGAATGGAACAAATAGAGTCTGATATTATGGAGCGGGTGATAGGAGAACGTAATGAATTTAATCCCCAAACATATACAGGAGAAGATGTAAAACGTGCACTGCAAAAAGAAACCAAAGATGTAGAAGACTTCAAAGCTTTGCTTTCACCAGCAGCAGAGCCGTACCTAGAAGAAATGGCAATTCAGGCTAAGGCAGAGACAGAAAAGCATTTTGGTAATTCTGTATATATGTTTACCCCTATTTATATATCCAATTACTGTGAGAACTATTGCATTTACTGTGGATTTAATTGTCATAACAAAATACAGCGTATGAAGTTAAATGAAGAAGAAATAGAAAAAGAAATGTCCGCCATTGCTAAAACAGGATTGGAAGAAATTTTAATTCTTACTGGAGAAAGTCGTGCACAGTCTGATGTTGCATATATTGGGAAAGCATGTGAAATAGCAAAAAAATACTTCAAACTAATTGGTATTGAAGTATATCCCATGAATACGGAAGAATATGCCTATCTGCGAGAATGTGGGGCCGATTATGTAACGGTATTTCAAGAAACCTATGATTCAGATGTATACGAAACCTTGCATTTGGCAGGACATAAAAGAATATTTCCCTATCGATTCCATGCACAGGAAAGAGCACTAAAAGGTGGAATGCGAGGGGTGGCATTTGCGGCATTATTGGGACTTTCGGATTTTCGCAAAGATGCGTTGGCAACAGGATTGCATGCGTATTACATACAAAGAAAATATCCCTATGCGGAAATATCATTTTCTTGTCCTAGACTTAGACCTATTGTGAATCACGCAGAAATTCATTCCAAAGATGTTCATGAAACACAATTACTTCAGATTATGTGTGCATATCGCTTATTCATGCCTTTTGCAGGAATGACTATTTCTACAAGAGAGCGGGAAGAATTTCGTAATCATGTGATTGGTCTTGCTGCAACTAAGATTTCAGCGGGTGTCAGCACAGGAATTGGAAGTCATGCAGAAGAAGTGGAAAAAAAGGGAGATAACCAGTTTGAAATTGCAGACAATCGAAATTTGGAGGAAGTATTTACAGCAATTAAAGAGCAGGGACTGCAGCCGGTGATGAATGAGTACATTTATGTTTAAAATCATAGCGATTTCCAATGAAACACTGTATCAGCAGTACCATTCGAAGAACACAAGAGAAGATTATATCATGCATTTATCACTTTTAGGAAAATGGGCAAAAGAAAAAGGAATACCGGTGCCGGAATTGTTGATTTTAAGAGAAAAAATCTTAGAAGAAAGTGATTATGATAAGTTGTTGCGGGATGTAAAGAAAGCTTGTGAAAATCAAAGAAATCAAGGTGAGATGAGGGACAGACCACAGATGGAATTATGTGCACATACCTATCTAAAATCGGCAGAAAAACAGGGAATCAAGAGGATACATTTGCCATTTACAGTATTTTTAGAAAATATTGAAAAAGTGAAACTTAAAAAACTGGTAGTGGGGACATCCATTCATTCACTGGAAGAAGCAAAAGAAGCGGAACGACAAGGTGCGTCCTATGTAACCGCAGGACATATTTTTACGACAGACTGTAAACGTGGAGTATCGCCAAAAGGATTAGAATTTTTAGAAGAAATTTGTGAAAAGATCAAGATACCTGTGTATGCCATAGGTGGAATTCATCCATGGAATCTAGCACAGATTGAATCTACAAAAGCAGCAGGTGCTTGTATGATGTCAGAATATATGATGTCAGAGCCTAAAGAACAGAAGGCATAACGTAGCTCTCAAATATTAGAACACACATGAAAAAGAATCCTGCAAGCAGGATTCTTTTTCATGTATGGAGGCAGTTAAAATTCTTTTTTAGAAAGACAATGCAGACAGTAAAAGTAAGGTCCTACTATAATCAGAAGAAGACCAATGATACCAATACACATTAAAAAAGGAAGCATGTTAGGTGTAATTGTAATATCAAAGTAGGAGCATAATTTAGCAATGATAAATATAATTGCAATAGGAATAACTGCAACTGCAATTATAATGAACCGAGCATGTTCCGAACCAAAGCGGAATAGAATGGGAATATAAAGGCTTCCAAAAACAATACCTACAACAAGTCCGGTAAAACCATTTAAAAGATAGTTATTCAAATCAAAATGATGTATTGCCAATTGATAAATGCAACATATAATCATTCCAAAAATAGTTCCAATTAAAGTAAAAATTAAGTTAATGATATATTTTCCAAGCACATATACGCGTGGAGAAATAGGCATGATAAAGGCATATTTCATCCAACTGGCACGTTCGTCCATGGAAAAGGTGGTAATGGTCATCATGCAGCACATAACACAGCAAAGTGAGATGTAACCATAGCCCCCCAAAGTTGGAATCATAGTCAAAGCCAAAAAAAGCATAAGAAATATCATTTGTTTGGAATTATGTTGGATAATATAAATATCTTTTAAAAGAAGTCCTTTCATTTTGATTCCCCCTTTACATATAGAAGCATAATTTCGTCAATGGTGGCATGGTCAATGACAACATCTTTATATTTGAAAGCAGCTTCTTGCTTATCACAAACTAAAACATTCCATTGATAATCAGTTTTTCGACAAGCTATGATATCAGCAGGGTCTATGGTATCATAGAAAGCACTGCCACAGCGAATAATACCATAATTATAGATTAAAGTATCTTTTTTTTCACTGAAAATAAGGTGTCCTTCATGGATAAAAGCGATATAATCTGCTACTTTTTCAAGGTCTGTGGTAATGTGTGAAGAAATTAAGATGGAGTGTTCTTCATCTTGTACAAAATCCAAAAAAATATCTAGAATATCATCTCGCATAACCGGATCTAGTCCACTGGTGGCTTCATCTAAAAGCAACAACTTGGGATGATGGGAAAGGGCAACGGAAAGAGATAGCTTTACCTGCATTCCCTTGGAAAAAGTCTTGAGTTCTTTGGTAGGTGGTAAGGAAAAAGTGTTTAGATAATTCTCATATACCTTAGTATCCCAGGTGCGGTAGGTGGAAGCACAAATGCTGCCAATTTGTTTGGGTGTAAGTGTTTCATGAAAATTCAGTTCATCGAAAACAACACCAAGTTCTTCTTTTAATTCCAGTGGATCCTCTTTTAGCAGTCTATTGTCAAAAGTGATAGAGCCATGATCGGGATGGATTAAATCCAGTATGCATTTAAAGGTGGTGCTTTTTCCAGCACCATTTTCTCCAATTAATCCCATAATACAGCCTTTGGGAAGTGCAAGAGAAATATCTTTTAAAGAAAATCCCGAGTAATCTTTTTGTAAATGTTGTATTTGCAGTGCATAGTCCATATTATTCCTCCTCCTGATAAAATAATGTCAGT
Source organism: Lachnospiraceae bacterium (assembly GCA_036653135.1). Lineage (GTDB taxonomy): Bacteria > Bacillota > Clostridia > Lachnospirales > Lachnospiraceae > Petralouisia. Next base: position 87,175 of record JAVVUO010000006.1, on the reverse strand, counting down.
AGTTCTATAAGTTTTGAAAGACTGATACCACTGGAACGTCCAATTTCTGCGGCAGCTTGTAAATGTTCTTCTGTCAGCCGCTGCTGTTCCTCTTGATAAAAATCTTTGCCATTTGCAGAAACAAAGCTTCCTCTTCCTACGGTGGTATCGATAAATCCATCTCGCTGTAAGTCTTCATAGGCGCGTTGTACCGTGATTACGCTAATATGAAGGGATTTTGCCAAAGCACGCATAGAAGGAATCGCCTCGCCCTGTGCCAGTTCACCACTCATAACCAGTGCTTTTATCTGACTTGTGATTTGCTCATAAATTGGTTTGTTAGAATTATTGCTAATAATTATTTCCACTGATATCCCTCCGAGGTGTAATATAGTGTACTTGAATGATAAGTACACTATATTACACTAATGCGGAATTGTCAACTATAAATTTTAAGCTTACACTAATGCGAAATTGTCAACTATAAATTTTAAGCTTACACAAATGTAAGGATATGGTAAGGATAATAGCGTGCAAAGTTAAGAAAAACAGTATATAATGAAAAAAGCAGAAGTAGGAACAATAGATTAGCAATGTAGAAAACACGATATTAAGGTATTCTTAAGAAATTTAATGAAGAAAAAGCAAGATTCATTTCGTTAAATAGAGTAGAGACACATAAAAAGGAATACAGAAATACACAGAGGGTATTAAGGAGGAAACAAATGAAAGACATTACATTTACCGTACCATGTTACAATTCACAGGACTATATGGAACGCTGCATCGATACATTATTAACAGGAGATGAGCGTGTGGAGATTATTATAGTAGATGATGGGTCTACTGACAATACAGGCAAAATAGCAGATAACTATGCTAAAAATTATCCGGAAATAGTGAAGGTAGTGCACCAGGAAAATGGAGGCCATGGTTCAGGGGTAAATGCAGGTCTTGCACTTGCAACAGGAACTTATTTTAAAGTAGTGGATTCAGATGACTGGCTAGGAGAAGCGGAATTGCAGAAATTGTTAAAAAAAATCAGACAATGGGATAATAGTAATACTCAGGTAGATTTAGTGATATGCAATTACATCTATGACCACCTTTACGAAAATCGAACTAAGCGCATGAGCTATGAAAATGTATTTACACAAAATGCAGTATGTGGCTGGAATGAAATTAGACGGTTTCGTCCATCTCAATATTTGGTAATGCACTCTTTGTTTTACCGTACCGGTGTATTAAAAGAATCCGGAATAAAGTTGCCAAAACATACTTTTTATGTGGATAACATTTTTGCAAATCAGCCACTTCCTTATGTAAAAACCATATGTTATTTGAATTTGGATATGTATCATTATTTTCTGGGAAGAGAAGATCAGTCGGTGAATGAAAAGGTACTGATGAAACGTATTGACCAACAGATACGTGTTACTAAATTGGTTTCTAAATGTGCTGATTTAGAACAGGTGCAGCAAGAATATCCTAAGTTGTCAGAGTATCTTATACGAAATATTTCTATTATGATGGCTATTTCTTCCATACATCTTCTTTTAATTGGAACACCAAAAGCATATGAAGAGAGGGAAGGACTTTGGAATTATGTGAAGAACCATAATCCAAGACTATATCTACGGTTAAAAAGAAGAACATTAAGTGGGTTTACATATCTTCCAGGAAAAATAGGAGCAGGATTAACATTGGCCGGCTATAAAATGGCGCAAAAGATGTATCAATTTAACTAAGGATAAAAGATAAGAAAGAAGGGAAGAAAGAATGGAAAAAATATATTTAGCTTTTGTAGATACACCAGGATTTTTTGCATCTATTATCCGCAGGGTAATCGGTATTGATTATGTGCATGTGGTACTATCCATGGATAAAATGCTCACAGAAGCATATAGTGTAGGAAGACGCAATCCAGCAATTCCATTACTGGCAGGATTCGAAAAAGAGGAACTTGAAAAAATTGAACGGAAATTCCCAACTGCCAAGTATAAAATTGTAAGTATAACCTGTACAAAAGAGCAGAAAGAGCAATTAGAAAATGACTTGAAGGAATGTTTTGAAAATAGATATAAATACCATTATTGTGTGTTAGGATTGGTATTTTTACTGTTTCATATTCCGTTTTATCAGAAAAATCATTATACGTGTTCTTCTTTTACAGCAAAAATTTTAAACGACAATGGAATGGAATTTTTTGAAAAACATTTTTCTCTGGTAACACCAAGGGATTTTTATGAATTAGAAAATACAACATTAGAATATGAAGGAACTTTACGGCAATTTATGGGAAAAGGTCAGTGTCGTGGGTCTTTTGCCAGAGTTGCATAGGATAGAATTTGGAAATGAGGTACGAAAACAGATGAACAAGAAGAATTTAATTAGTGCTATTGTGCTGCTGCTACTGGTAGCATTAACCGCTAGTGTTATTTTCAAAGGAAATAATATGCAGGAGGTTGTAGCAGCAGCGCAGAAACTGGAGATGGGGTATCTGGTAGCTGCTGCTGCTACATCTTTATTTTTTGTATCAGCAGAAGGAATTATGATATGGTATTTACTGCGTGCTTTAAATAGTAGAGCAAAGCTACAAAATTGCATTAAATATTCTTTTGTAGGTTTTTTCTTTTCCGGAATTACGCCATCTGCCACTGGTGGACAGCCAATGCAGCTTTATTATATGCAAAAGGAAGGTCATAAGGTTTCAGATAGCACAGTAGTATTAATGGTAGTAGCGGTTATTTACAAATTAGTACTGGTGGTTATGGGAACAGGAATTCTTTTTCTCTATCATGATCCACTTGCAAAATTTTTGAACCAGTATATTTATCTGTACTATTTAGGTCTTCTTTTGAACTGTGTGCTGGTTATTATTCTTTTATTCATTATGATTAGTCCGGTTTGCTTCAAGGGAATTGTAATAGGCGGTGAAAAACTGCTGAAAAAAGTACGAGTTTTGAAACATTCTAAAGAACGTACGGAGAAACTGATAGATATGGCAGATCAGTATCATCAGGCAGTGCTTTTTTTTACAAAAAACAAGCATAAAATAGCAATGGTTGTGCTAATTACGGTAGTTCAGCGCTGCAGTGTTTTTTTTCTTACGTATCTTATTTATAAAGGAATGCATCTTACCGGCGAAGGTGCATTGACCATCATGATTGTTCAGGCTTCTGTTTATATTGCAGTAGATATGCTGCCACTTCCGGGTGCCCAGGGAATTACAGAAATCATGTATAAAACAGCATTTGCGCAGATCTTTCCAGGAGCGTATTTGACCGCTTCTATGTGTATTACCAGGGGATTGAACTTCTATTTTGTTCTGATTATCAGTGCCCTAGTATCTCTGTGGTGTCATTTTATGTCGAAAAAGAAGAAATGCAGTATGTAGAGACTGGGATTCCCGCCTCACTATGGGGGTGAGAATCCAGGATAGAAGCAAATTTAGGAATAAATCTAGAAGCAAATCAGGAATAAATCTAGAAGCAAATCTAGGAATAAATCTAGAAATAAATCTAGAAGCAAATCTAGGAATAAATCTAGAAGCAAATTAGGAACAAATTTAGGCTTGCTATCTGTTAAAGAAATTCCGGAAATAGTGTGTTTTATTTCTTTGAATCTAATTCGTTGAGAATCTGACGCTTCATTTCATAAAGCTTGTCGGACAAATCCACGTATACCTGATGTGGATTTACGAAACGTTTTGTTTCGTTCCAAAGTGTATCTTTCTCTTCCTGACAATAGTTTTGAATTTCCATAACCTTAGGAGAATGATAAATACAGTGTCCGTTTTCAAATATTTTCACCAAAAGTTCTCGGATAGTATAGGTGTTTGCCGTTAAGGTCGTTTTTTTCCAAGGTACTAAAGGGTCAAAAATTCGTAAATCTTTACTGGTATCAAAAGTTTCATCTACCAAGCAAATTAAATCGGCTTTTATTTTATGGGAGTCTTCTTCATAAATGCGGTAAACTGTTTTGTTACCTGGATTTGTAACTTTTTCTGTATTTTCAGAAAATTTAATTTTGGGAAGAAAGACACCGGATTCGTTTTGAACAGCAGCCAATTTATATACACCACCAAAAGCTGGGCAGTCTTTGGAAGTAATTAAACTCGTGCCTACACCCCAAGAAGTAATGGCAGCACCTTGATTTTTTAAATTTTCAATTAAATATTCATCTAAATCATTGGAAGCAGAAATAACAGCATCAGGAAATCCGGCTTCATCTAGCATGTTACGAGCTTTTTTAGAAAGATAGGATAAATCTCCACTATCTATACGGATTCCGTAAAATGTAAGAGGAATGCTTTTTGCCCTCATTTCCTGAAATACACGGATGGCATTGGGAAGCCCTGATTTTAACGTATCGTAAGTATCTACCAAAAGAAGGCAGGCAAAGGGGTAAATATTGGCATAGTTGCGAAAGGCAGTGTATTCATCGGGAAAACTCATAATCCAGCTATGAGCATGGGTACCTTTTAGCGGAACATCAAAAAGTTGTCCGCAGAGTACATTGGAAGTTCCGCAGCAACCACCAATCATAGCGGCTCTTGCTCCATAAGTACCAGCATCTGGTCCTTGTGCACGGCGAAGTCCAAATTCTATAACGTCATCACCTTTTGCAGCATAACATACCCTTGCAGCCTTGGTAGCAATAAGACATTGGTGATTTAAAATATTTAAAATAGCTGTTTCAACTAGCTGTGCTTCCATAATGGGAGCAATCACTTTAAGCAAAGGTTCTCGGGGAAAAATAATAGTACCCTCTGGAATCCCATAAATATCGCCGGAAAATTGAAATGTTCTAAGGTATTCCAAAAAATCATCTTCAAAAATACCAAGACTTCCTAAATAAGAAATATCTTCGTGGCTAAAATGAAGATTTTTAATATAGTCAATAATCTGTTCTAATCCAGCACAGATGGCATAGCCACCGCCATCGGGATTGTTGCGGTAAAATGCATCAAATACCACCACTTCACGATTATTTGTTTTGAAATAACCTTGCATCATTGTCAGTTCATAAAGGTCGGTCAATAATGTTAAATTTAACGTACTCATATGATTGTTGTTCTGTCTGTGTGTAGAATAGGGCAGAAACGCTCCTTTCTTTTCCTTATAGTACTAGTTGATGTGGAATACCTCACTAAGTGTTCCTAGTGCATCCTGTACACTAAGTTCGTGAAATACCTCACTAAGTGTACAGATGTACATTCACACTAAGTTCGTGGAATACCTCACTAAGTGTTCATAGTATAGCATAGATTATGTGGCTTTTTCAATTGGATTGTGATTTATTTGTGATTTCTGATGGGGAAGACTTTTCATTTTTAAATAAATGTGGTATCCTATATTACTATGAGACGTTGAAACTCTTAATATTAGGAAGAGAAAGAAGAAAGGTAAAATAAAAATGAAAAAGAAAATGGTTTTATTATTGGCTGCAATATGCACCATATCGATACTGGGAGGCTGTGGTAAGACAGACGGCAATAAGTCTGATAAGAAGGATGACAGCACATCAGCAAGCAGCGAAAGAATTAAATATGATGCATCAGACTATGTAAAGCTTGGAGACTATAAAGGATTGAAGGTGGCATTGGAATCTTCTTATGAAGTAAAGGATGAGGATATCAAGACTAATATTGAATCTTTCTTAGAATCCTATCCAGCTTATGAAGATAGTGACAAGGAAACGGTAGAATCCGGAGATATGGTTAATATTGATTATGAAGGATTAAAAGATGGTACAGCATTTGAAGGTGGAACAGCTACAGACCATGTATTGGAAATTGGTTCTCATTCTTTTATTAAAGGATTTGAAGAAGGACTAATTGGTGCAAAAGTGGGAGACAAAGTAGCTCTTGATTTGACATTTCCGGAAGATTATGAAAACACAGAGTTAGCAGGACAGGCAGTTGTATTTAATGTAACAGTGAATAAAATTGTAAATAGAGTAGATATGACCTATGACATGCTTACCGATGAATATGTAGCAGCTAATTTTACTTCACAGGGATTTAAAAATGTAGACGAGTTTAAAGCAGGAATCAAAAGTCAGCTAGAGACTAGCAATGCATCTAAAAAAGAATCTGATACACAAAATGCAGTAATAACAAAATTAAAAGAAGCATGTACGGTAGAAAGTCTTCCGAAAGGATTATTAGAGCAAAGAGTAGCAGAATACAAAAAGGGAATGTTAGAAACCCTTAAGAAGAATTACGATATGGAATTGGCAGAGTATTTAGATACCATAGGAACGACAGAAGAAGAATTTGATAAACAAAATGAATCATATATGAAAGAAAATCTGGAAACTGAATTAGTATTACAGGCAATTGCAAAAAAAGAAAAAATGAAGGTAGACGATAAAGAGTTTGAAAAATATGTAGCAGGTGTGGTAAGTGATTTTGGATATGAAAGCGAAGATGCCCTGATTAAGCAATTTGGGGAAGATTATGTGAAAAACATATTTATTACAGATAAAGTTTTATCAATGGTAACAGAAAAAGCAGTGATTACTTATGGTAGCGATAAAGGTGATGCAGCAAAGTAAACAGCGGTGCCCAAAAAATAGAATCAAAGGAGAAGAGCTATGGAACTGATTAACATCAAAGAATTATATCGCAAAAAAGAAGAGTATCTGGAAAAGACCGTAGAAATTGGTGGATGGGTGAGAAGTATCCGTAATTCCAAGAATTTTGGGTTTATTGTAGTAAACGATGGCACCTTTTTTGAACCTTTACAGGTGGTATATCATGAGAAACTAAAGAATTTTGAAGATGTGGAAAAGTTAAATGTAGGAGCAGCAATTATTGCCAAGGGCAAACTAGTGGCAACACCTCAGGCAAAGCAACCCTTTGAAATTCAGGCAGAAGAAATTTGGATTGAAGGAGCGTCTTCTCCAGATTACCCATTACAGAAAAAGCGTCATAGCTTTGAATATTTAAGAAGTATTTCACATTTAAGAGCACGTACCAACACCTTTGAAGCAGTATTTCGGGTACGTTCTCAGATTGCCTATGCAATTCATAAGTTTTTTCAAGAACGTGATTTTGTCTATGTGCATACACCACTGATTACCGGAAGTGACTGTGAAGGTGCAGGAGAGATGTTTCAGGTAACAACCTTAGATTTAAACAATGTACCTAAAAATGAGGATGGAACCGTAGATTTCAAGGAGGATTTTTTCAACAAACCCACCAATCTTACGGTAAGTGGACAGCTAAACGGAGAATCTTATGCTATGGCATTTAAGAATATTTATACGTTTGGACCAACCTTTCGAGCAGAAAATTCCAATACTACCAGACATGCAGCAGAGTTTTGGATGATTGAGCCAGAAATTGCATTTGCAGATCTTACAGATGATATGATATTGGCAGAAAGTATGCTGAAATATGTGATTCGCTATGTGATGGAACATGCTCCAGAAGAGATGGAGTTCTTTAATAACTTTGTGGATAAGGGATTATTAGAGCGTTTAAATCATGTAGTAAACTCAGATTTTGCCCATATCACCTATACACAAGCAGTTGAAATTTTAGAAAAAAATAATGACAAGTTTGAGTATCAAGTATCCTGGGGCGTGGATTTACAAACTGAGCACGAACGTTTCTTAACAGAAGAAGTATATAAGCGTCCGGTATTTGTAACAGATTATCCTAAGGAAATTAAAGCATTTTATATGAAGATGAATCCGGATGGAAAAACAGTAGCGGCAGTAGACTGTCTAGTTCCTGGTATTGGTGAAATCATTGGAGGAAGCCAAAGAGAAGATGACTATGATAAACTGTGTCAACGCATGGAAGAATTAGATTTAAATAAAGAGGATTATGATTTCTATTTAGATTTAAGAAAATATGGAAGTGCTAGACATGCAGGGTTTGGTCTTGGATTTGAACGCTGTGTGATGTATTTAACAGGTATGACCAATATTAGAGATGTCATTCCATTTCCAAGAACAGTGAACAACTGTGATTTATAATTAAAAATTCAGGAAAGGCGATCGCTAAATGATATAAATATCATCTCTTGGCAATCGCCTTTTCTATCAAAGTATCATATGGTGTTGACGAATCAGATAATTGGGCAATGGTTTCTAGAAAACCTTCTTGTATGGTAGTATGAATATCGTTTCCAAGGAGAGAAATTTGACTCAATGGAATCATACCTCCAGCCATAGAAGGATGTCCCCCACCATCACCATAGGGTTTTAGAAAGGTTGCAATGAGAATCCCCGCATGTACTTGATTTTGTTCACATCTTACAGAAAAACGAATGCCCTCTGTTTGCATGGCATAGATAATAGCAATATCTACTACGTCTAAAGATAATATAAAATCAGAAATAATTGCAATTAAAGCTTGTGTACAATCAAAGGGAATAAAGGCAAAACCAGTACGGCCAAATATTTGAATATTTTGAATGGCAGCACCATAAGCTTTTAAATCATCAAATTCCATGGTATTAGAATACATTTGAATGACCATGTTCCAGTCCGCATGTGGGAAGAGAAAAGAAAGCATTTCCATATCTAATGTAGTGGTGCCACGGGTAAAATCAATAGTATCCATTTTAATTCCATAAGCTAACGCAGCAGCACAGCTGCTGGTAATAGGAGTATTGGTATCACGAAAATAAGAGGCAATGATACAGGCACATGAGCCGGTGGAACGGATATCACTATAAGGATAAGAGTAAGGATAGAAGATGGGATGATGATCAATACAGGCAATTTCTTGTCCGATAAAAGCAGTAACATTGCTGTTTCTTTTTTGAGAATCCACTAAAATAATATAATCGGAGGATTTCATATGAGAAAGTTCTGCTTTAGAATACATAATAATATGGAAAGTATCTAACATTTTTTTGGCACTTAATCGGTCAATTCGCCCATGGTAGCAAAGGGTAGAAGGAATATTGTGATATAGTAAAAATTGCTGCAGCCCATAAGCACTAGAGATGGCATCTGGATCCGGAAAGTTATGTGTTTGTATATATACAGTATGCCCTGCTAAAAGGGAAATTAAATGTATTGGATTCATAAGATGCTCTCTCTTTCAAAAAATATTACTGGTGCAATGTTGTGTTAAAACAATGTTGTGTTAATACCATGTTGTGTTAAAACAATGCTATCATATTTTCTTGAAAAAGTCATTATATTTTGTTATGATGCGTAAGAAAGGAATACAATAGAGTGGGAAAAAATTATAAATTAGTAGTACAATATGATGGCACAAGGTACAAAGGATGGCAGAGTCAGAAAACAACAGATGTTACCATTCAAGGAAAATTAAATGGAGTTTTCTCCCAATTAGAGGGAAAAGAAATTGAAGTACAAGGATCGGGACGTACTGATGCAGGCGTCCATGCATCTGGGCAGGTAGCAAATGTGCATCTGTCAGTGGAGCTATCTTTGGAAGAAATAAAAGATTATGCTAATCATTATTTACCACAGGATATTGGAATTGCTAAAATAGAAGAGGTGCCACAGCAGTTCCATGCACGCTTTGCAGCTGTAAGAAAGACATATTTGTATCGTATTTTTAACAGTGATGCACCCAATGTATTTGGAAGAAAATGGATGTACTGTATTCCCACAGCACTTGACTTAGCGGCAATGCGTCAGGCTGCGCTATATTTAGAAGGAACACATGATTTTGCTGCATTTTGTACTAACCGTCAAAAGAAAAAATCAACGGTGCGTACCATATACCGGATTGAAATCAGACAAAAGGAAGAAGAAGTAGACATTATTATAACTGGAAATGGATTTTTACATAACATGGTAAGAATTATAACCGGAACGTTGGTAGAAGTGGGACTAAAGAAGCGCAAACCGGTGGAAATTTCAGAGATACTGGCAGAAAGAAACAGAGAAAAAGCAGGAATTACAATGCCAGCACTAGGATTGATACTTTGGAGTGTAGAATATTGACAAAAGAGGGATACAATGGAACGATGGATGGTGGCAGCAAAACGGGCAGACTTTAAAGGAATTGCTGAAAAATATAACATAGATCAAGTAACAGCAAGAATTATACGAAATCGTGGAATCATAGAGGAAACGGAATGGAAATCCTATCTTTATGGAACGATAGAGAATTTACACAATCCTAGACTGTTGAAAGATGCAGAAAAAGCAGCGAAAATTTTAAAAGAGAAGATAGCAGTTGGAGCTAAAATAAGAATTATCGGTGATTATGATATAGATGGAATACAATCGGTGTATATTCTATTTTCCGCATTAGAACATTGCCATGCAAAAGTTGATTATGCCATTCCACACCGGATTGCAGATGGATATGGAGTGAATGAACGATTGATTACCCAAGCCATAGAAGAAGGCATTGATACCATATTGACTTGTGATAATGGGATTGCGGCAAAAGAAGCACTAGATCAAGCCAAAATGCATCATATGACAGTGATTATAACAGATCATCATGAAGTTCCATATGAGGAAGAAGATGGACAACGAAAATATATTCTTCCCATGGCGGATGCGGTGGTCAATCCCAAGCAGGAGGACTGTCCTTATCCATATAAAGGATTATGTGGTGCAGCAGTTGCATTTAAGCTGGTACAGGTGCTGTATGAAGAACTGGAAAAAGATCCTAATGAGGCATTAAAATATTTAGAAAATGCTGCATTTGCAACAGTAGGTGATGTAATGGAGCTTACTGGAGAAAATAGAATTTTGGTAAAAGCAGGATTAAAAGCACTGAATCATACCAAAAACTATGGAATACGGGCATTGGCAGAGATCAATGAAATACCAATGGGAGGAATTAAGTCATACCACCTTGGATTTGTATTAGGACCTTGTTTAAATGCAAGTGGAAGACTTGATACGGCAAAACGTGCATTGGAATTATTATTGTCTCCGAATTTAAAAACAGCAGCTGAATATGCCAAAGATTTATACGATTTGAATGCAAATCGAAAGGAAATGACAGAGAAGGGCATTCAAGAAGCCATAGAGTTGCTAGAATGCAGTGATTGGAAAGAGGATAAGGTGCTGGTGCTATATCTTCCGTCTTGCCATGAAAGTCTGGCAGGGATTATAGCAGGACGTATTCGGGAACAATATAACAGACCGGTATTTGTGCTGACCAAAGGAGAAGAATGTGTTAAAGGCTCGGGGAGATCCATTGAAGAATATTCTATGTATGAGGAAATGACAAAATGCAAGGATTTGTTCTTGAAATTTGGGGGTCACCACATGGCAGCCGGTCTCTCTTTAACAGAAGAAAATGTTGACAGATTTCGTAAGCAGATGAATGATAATTCAACCTTGACGGAAGAAGATTTGATACCTAAAATCAGCATAGATGTACCTATGCCATTGGACTATATCAAACAAGAACTAATAGAAGAATTTAAGCTATTGGAACCATTTGGAAAGGCCAATGAGAAACCGGTATTTGCAGATAAAAATGTAAAACTTTTGTCTTATCGTGTAATAGGAAAACATCAAAATGTATGTAGAATGCAGGTGGAAAGCCAAGGCGGAACGAAAATGACAGCTATTTATTTTGGACAACCAGAATCCTTGCTGGAATTTTTAAAAGAGAAATATGGCGAAAAGCTGTTAAGGGATGCAGAGTGTGGAAGAGGCCATGATATTTTTTTATCTTTGATTTATTATCCGGAAATAAATGAGTATAATGGAAGAATAAGTTTACAAATTATAGTGAAGAATTATTGTTAAAATCCCCTAATTAGTGGTATAGTAAAGTTACAAAAAAGATAGGTGAAAAGGAAAAACAATGAAAGGGGCAAATAAATGTTTGGAAGTCGCAAAAAACAGGAAGAAACTAGTTATCTGGAAAAGGAACTATTATCTAAACAGATTATGCTGGATCGATATTTTCAAGTTTTTTCTGAAATAGCGGTTAGACAAAAAGAAGCAGATAAAAAATTTGATATCATGGAGTCCAATCAAGATGAAATAGGAAAGCAATTAAAACAAATCACAGAATATGTAAATAGTGCAAATGAAGTAAATGCCAGACAAACAGAGCGAAGCTATGCATTATATAAACAGGCAGAAAAAATTTCTGGTGGAATAGAAAATTCAGAACAGATTTATCAGGGTGTAATCAAAGGAATTAAATCACAAAGCGAAGAAATGATGGATATGGTAGAGCGAGGGAAAGAATTTGTACACCCTTCACGTTTCTTAAATCAGATTACAACAGAAGTTACACTGGAATTAGATGGCATGCAAAAGAACCTGGGTGATATGGAAAACCTAGGGAAACAAATGGGAGTAGTGTCTTTGAATGCAGCCATTGAAGCTGGAAGATTAGGAGAATCAGGAAGAGACTTTCTAGCAGCCGCAGAAAATGTGCGTGGATTGGCAGATGAATATCAAAAGAATGCGGTAACACTCACAGATACCATTGAAAAACTTCAGAACAGACTAACAGACACGGAAGAACAGGTGAATCGATTAAATCAGCTAATTAGAGAAACGAATACATGTATAGGGAATGTTACTAGAGGATATACCAATGCAATCTATCAGTTGGAGAATTCAGATCATCAAAATTTTGCATCTAAGACAGGAAAACTGGCTGAATATATGAAAAAAATGACGGAGAATAATAAGGTGCTTGCAAAGCAGCATGAGAATGCCAACAAATCTATAACAGATGCAGAAGAAAAATTCAGCAGACAGCTAGCTACAATGGAAGAGCTTCGCGAGAATTCAGAAGTGATAAAAGAACAGATTAAAGTGGCGAAATTAGCAAGTATGGAACAGTAATATGGGATATAAAGAATTAGGAGAAGAACGTATGAAAAGTACATTTGAGTTTTTATCAGCAGACAAAGGAACTAAAATACATTGTGTTAAGTGGGCACCAGATCAGACACCTAAGGGGATTTTACAAATTACACATGGTATGGTAGAGTATATAGAGCGTTACGAAGAATTTGCAGAATTTATGAATCAACAGGGATTTCTAGTGGTAGGAAATGACCATTTGGGTCATGGTGCATCAGTTGCATCGAAAGAATATTGGGGATATTTCTCATCGGAAAATGGAAGCGATATTTTAGTAGAGGATATGCATAAATTGCGGACGTTGACACAAAAAGAATATCCCAAGCTTCCTTATTTTATGTTAGGACACAGTATGGGTTCTTTTTTGCTAAGAAAATATTTATCTCAGCATGGCATGGGTTTGCGTGGAGCCATTATTATGGGAACCGGAACGCAGCCTGACAGCACGGTAAAAATGGGAAAAATGGTTTGTAAAGTACTTGCTACATTTCGTGGATGGAATCATCGAAGCAAGCTGGTACAGAATATGGCTTTTTCTGGGAACAATAAGAGATTTGCAGAAGAACATTTAGCCAATGCGTGGTTGACAAAGGATATTGAAATTGTAAATGCGTACAATAAAGAACCAAGGTGCAATTTTATTTTTACACTAAATGGATTTTATAATTTATTTGATACAATTTCATATATCAATTGTCCAAAGCATGTGAAGGAAATTCCACAGAAGCTTCCGCTGTTTCTCGTATCGGGAGAAGAAGACCCAGTGGGTGGAATGGGAGAAGGCGTAAAGAAGGCTTATGAAACATATGAAAGTGCAGGAATGGAAGATATCACTTGGAAACTTTATCCCACAGACAGACATGAAATTTTAAATGAGTTGGATAAGAAAAACGTATACCAAGATATTTATGCATGGATTCAAGTAAGAATAAAACTATCCTAATATAAAATTTACAAAAAAGAAATGGCAAGGAGATTAAAATGAAAAAGCACATAAAACAAGTAGTAAGTTTACTATTGGTTTGCACTATGGTTCTAACATCATCGGTAACTGTATTTGCTTCAGAAGCAGTCAGTAATGTTAAAGAAAGTCCAGCTGCGGAACAGCCAACAAATTCGGCAGCGGATACCGTAACGAATGGAAATACAGCAGACAGCACGAAAACAGACAGCACGAAAACAGACAGCACGCAACCTAGTACGAACAAAGAAAATAATATAGAAACGAAGCCGGGTACAGACAACACCATAGAGACAAAACCTTCTGTTGATAAAAGTGAAAATGTAAAACCGGAAACAGAGAATAAAGCGGAAACGAAACCGACTACAGAGAGCAATACAACAGCAAAACCTAGCACAGAAAACACGGCGCCTAGTAACGCCACAGTAGATACAACACAGAAAAAAGAACCCACAACAGATGCCACAACTAAGCAGGAAGGAGAAGTTACGACTCCTATTACCAAAGAGGATAAGCCATTTCTTGCACTGGGAGCCAATCTTACCCAAGAGCAGCAAGGGATTGTGCTGGAACTTTTGGGAATTAATCCGGCTGAACTTTCTCAATATGATGTTATTTATGTTACCAACGAAGAAGAACGTGAATATCTTGGTTCCTATGTTTCTTCGGATAAAATAGGAACACGTTCCTTGTCTTCCGTATTGGTAGTAAAAAGGGATAAGGGACATGGAATCAATATTACCACCAAAAATATTTCTTATTGTACCATTGGAATGTATAAAAATGCTTTAATTACTGCGGGTATTACAGATGCAGATATTATTGTAGCAGGACCTAGTCCCATTTCAGGTACGGCAGCACTGGTAGGAGCACTAAAAGCATATTCTGTTATGACAGGAGAAAAAGTGTCTGAGGCTAGTATGGATGCCGCACTAAATGAACTGGTATTAACCGGTGATATTGCAAGTGCAGTAGGAGATAACCAAAAAGCAGAAGAGCTGCTAGCATATTTAAAACAGCAGATTATTGAAAATGGATTAGATTCAGAAGAAGAAATGCGTACGGCAATTCAAGAAGCCTGTGATAAATTCAAAGTGTCTTTAACAGAAGATGAAACAAATCAGTTAATTACATTATTGTTAAAAATCGGAAAATTGGATTTGGACTTGGATTCTATCATGAACCAAGCAAAGTCTTTATATGATAAACTCTCCGAAATGAATTCAGATGGATTTTTTGCAAAAATCGGAAATTTCTTTCAGTCGATTTTGGACTTCTTCCAAGGATTGTTTGGGAAGTAGAAGATGACAATATTTCATGATATCAGTGTATCATTAGCTTTTTACAGATGATTGCGTGTTACAAATGACAAGTACAGAATAAAAATAGAGGCATTTTCCAGATGGGAAAGTGCCTCTGTTTTTAATAGGTAGAAAAGTGTCTCAATGAATACAAAATGCTCCGCGAGAATCGCACTGCGGCAAAAACGCAACATGTCAATAAATTAATCCATTACAAGCAGAATTCTTTTTCACTTGTTCTAGAAACTCATAAATTGTGGATAGAAATTCATGGACAGAGCTTACAATGATACTAAATTCTTCTTTTTAAAAATGCAATTAATTTTTCTAATTGTAGAGAATAGTCTTGAACTTCTTGAACCTTTAAACGATTTTCTTCATTAAATCCAACTAGGATATTGTGATTTGCTTCTGATAGGTAATCAATAATGCCGTCAATATCAGATTTCATATTCTTGGGACACCTAAGGTACAGATGTTTATTGGCAGTAATATGCAGTGTGTAGGAAATACTGAAATGATACCACAAAAGTTTATGCAAAGTAGAGTGCTTGTAAATCCAAATCATTTCATCAATAGGTACAATGGCAATTCCACTATTGGCAATCTCAATAAAATAGTGTTCCGTAATAAACATATCTTCGGTGGCAAGCTGAGGTAGTGTTGCTAGTTCATTCTCTGCTAACGCAAGGAGTGTGGCAGGCTTTCCAAAACGCCCCAGCTGTTGGCAAGGGGGTGAAAGCACCGGAAAACGGATATAAATAAGGGAAGATATCAATTGAACCAAAGCATAAAGACCAGTTGCAAAATAAAAGGTCATTAAAAAAATACTGGGAATCATGTGAAAGGCAGGTTCACTGATAAAATAAGTACTGACCTTTTCGGAAATCCCAGATTCTGTCCAATTCAAATCCTTAGCAAGATTAGTTAAAAGCCCTTGAAAAGAATGGGTGTTATGCAAAATCTGTCCAGGAAATAAGGCGGAATTAATAAAGGGAAGACCCTCTTCACAGGTGTGAGGAGAAAGTAATGCAATTACGCAGGTGTCGTCCCACATGGTATAATAATAGTAACCGGTGGTTCGTCCAAAAAGAGTATTGGTATATCCGGTAAAATACAAATTTTTTAATGTGGCTTGAACATAAGTAGATTTGCCTTGATAATAAGTGGGTAAACTAGCAGGTTTTGTTAGTTCTTGTGGAAATAAAATATCCGATAAAGGAAGCAAAACCCATAATAAAATCAAAAATGATAAATAAATAATAGGGGCAACTAGCCGCCGTTTATACAAAAGCTTGATTTGCTTGGAAATATAGTGGTGGTAATTCTCAGTCATATAGGCTCCTTATAGGTAAGATGCAGAACGTATCTGGCAAAAATTTCTCGTTAGGGATAGTATACGTTTTTTATATGAAATAATCAAGGATGGAAACCTTGATTTTTTTATATAAAATTGTTAGTATTAGTAAGAACTATGATAAAATCAAGGTACTAAGGAGATTAGAATGGAAGCATATACCGGATTTGCAGAAGTATACGATTTGTTTATGGATAATGTACCATATTCAAGTTGGTGTGAATATCTCACCAGCTTATTGAAAAGTTATGAAATAGAAGATGGTTTGGTTCTAGATTTAGGATGTGGAACTGGAAAGCTCACTAGACTTTTAGCGCAAAATGGATACGACATGATTGGCGTGGATTGTTCTCAAGAGATGCTTCAAATTGCCAAAGACGGAAATATAGAAGGTACTGGAACAGATATTCTGTATCTGCTTCAGGATATGCGGGAATTTGAACTGTATGGAACAGTAAAGGCGGTAGTGAGTATTTGTGATTCCATGAATTATATTGTGGAAGAAGAAGAACTTTTGCAGGTCTTTCAGTTGGTAAATAATTACTTAGATCCAGGTGGTGTGTTTATTTTTGATTTGAATACCATTTATAAATATAGGGAACTCTTAGGTGATAATACAATTTGTGAAAACCGTGAGGAGGGAAGCTTTATTTGGGAAAATTATTATGAAGAAAAAGAACATAGAAATGAATATGATTTGACACTTTTTATTCGGGAAGAGAATGCATTATATCGTAAATATGAAGAAACACATTTTCAGCGTGGGTATGAGCTTCCTAGAATTTTACAATTGATAGAAAAGGCAGGAATGGAATTTGTAACAGCATATGATGCATTTACAAGAGAGCCTGTAAGAGCAGACTCTGAAAGAATCTATGTGATTGCCAAAGAAAAAGGAAAGCAGGAGAACTAGATGAGTGATTATATTGTAAGAGCAACAGCAGCAGACCATCAAATACGTGCATTTGCTATTACTTCAAGAGATTTGGTGGAACAATCAAGAATTTATCATAATACAAGTCCGGTGATAACAGCAGCGTTGGGGCGATTATTAACTGGTGCAAGTATGATGGGTGTTATGATGAAGGGAGAAGATGATTTATTAACACTTCAGATTAAATGTGCAGGTCCTGCCAAAGGAATGACAGTAACAGCAGATTCCACAGGAGCAGTGAAGGGATATCCCCAGGTATCAGATGTTATGCTGCCACCTAACGCAAAAGGAAAACTGGATGTAGGGGGAGCCATTGGATTAGGCATCTTAAGTGTGATTAAGGATATGGGACTAAAGGATCCATATATTGGACAGGTAGCATTGCAGACTTCTGAAATTGCAGAAGATTTGACATACTATTTTGCAACTTCGGAACAGGTGCCCTCAGCAGTAGGTCTAGGTGTTTTAATGAATAAGGATAATACGGTAAAACAGTCAGGAGGATTCATTATTCAACTGATGCCCAATACAGACGAGAAGGTAATTGCTGCATTAGAGAGAAAAATTGCTGAAATTACTTCCGTGACAGAATTATTAGAAGAGGGAGCAACACCGGAAATCATATTAGAACAGATATTAGGAGAATTTGGTGTAACAATTATGGACAGAATACCGGTTCAATATCACTGTAATTGTTCCAAAGAACGTGTGTCTAGAGCCATTGCAAGTATTGGGAAAATAGAGATACAAGAAATGATAGATGAAAAAGAGCCAATTGAAGTAAACTGTCAGTTCTGTGATAAAAATTATGTGTTTACACTAGAGGAACTCAAGGAGATAGTCAAGTGAGAGATGGATTTGTTAAGGTGACTGCGGTAACACCTAAAATAAAAGTAGCAGACCCTGTATATAATGGACAGCGGATACTGGAAAAGCTCAAAGAAGCAGAAGAAGAAAAAGCAGTAATCGTGGTATTTCCAGAATTATGTATCACAGGATATACCTGTGGTGATTTGTTTTTACAGGAGATACTGCTAGAGCAGGCAAAGAATGTACTTTTTGAAATTGCAGCAGATACGATTGATAAAAATATGCTGGTATTTGCAGGGCTTCCCCTTGCCTATCAAGGAAAGCTTTATAATGTTGCAGCTGTAATGGGGAATGGAAAGATTCTAGGGCTGGTGCCAAAGACCCATATTCCTAACTATAATGAATTTTATGAAGGAAGATATTTCGCAAAAGGAATGGAACAAACGGTAGAGGTAGCCTTGTCTTTGAATGTGAAAGTTCCTATGGGAAGCCACTTGCTGTTTTCAATGGATTGTATGCCAGAACTAAAGGTTGGAGTAGAAATTTGTGAAGATGTTTGGGTACCAAATCCACCTAGCATTTATCATGCACTGTCAGGAGCAAATCTCATTGTAAACTTGTCTGCAAGCGATGAAATTACAGGCAAGGATTGTTACCGTAAGAATTTAATTGCAGGTCAGTCGGCAAGATTATTGTGCGGTTATATCTATGCAAGTGCAGGGGAGGGAGAATCCACTCAGGATGTGGTGTACTCTTCTCATAACCTAATAGCAGAAAATGGAACGATATTGGCAGAGGCAAAGCGATTTACCAATGAATCCATATATTCTGAAATTGATATTCAAAGATTGAATACAGAGCGCAGAAGAATGTCTACCTTTGAGTGTACCGGAGAAACTTATAAGGAAATTATGATTTCACTAGAAATACAAAAGACCCAGTTAAATAGATATATTAATCCATCTCCTTTTGTACCTGGAAAAAAGGAAGAACGGCAAAAACGTTGTGAGGAAATCTTGTATATTCAATCGATGGGATTAAAAAAACGATTGGAACATATTGGATGTCACTGTGCAGTGATTGGTATCTCCGGTGGTTTAGATTCTACCTTAGCACTCTTGGTAACCGTACGTGCCTTTGATTTACTGGGAATGGACCGAAAAGGCATTCAGGCTGTGACTATGCCAGGATTTGGAACCACAGATAGAACCTACGACAATGCAGTGAATTTGATTCGCTGTCTGAAGGTGGAATTTAAAGAAGTAGACATTAAAGAATCAGTACGGGTACACTTTAAAGACATTGGACAAGAGGAAAACGTTCATGATATTACGTATGAAAATAGTCAGGCAAGAGAGCGCACGCAGATTTTAATGGATATTGCAAACAAAGAAAATGGAATTGTGATTGGAACTGGAGATATGTCAGAATTGGCACTTGGATGGGCAACATACAATGGAGATCATATGTCAATGTATGGAGTGAATGCCTCTGTGCCAAAAACCTTGGTACGTCATTTGGTACAGTATTATGCAGAGGACTGTAGAGAAACAGAGTTGGAAAAAATTTTACTGGATGTACTAGATACGCCGGTGAGTCCGGAACTGCTCCCCCCACAAGAAGGAAAAATTGCCCAAAAAACGGAGGACATTGTAGGTCCTTATGAACTTCATGATTTCTTTTTATACTATATGCTTCGATTTGGATTTGGACCAAAGAAACTATACCGGCTTGCATTGGCAGCATTTCAAAATTCTTATGAAAAAAAATGTATTTTAAAATGGTTACAGATATTTATCCAAAGATTTTTTTCTCAACAATTTAAACGTTCCTGCTTGCCAGATGGACCAAAGGTTGGTACTGTGGCAGTGTCACCAAGAGGTGATTTACGTATGCCAAGTGATGCCAGCGGTCAATTATGGCTTGCGCAGGTAGAAGAATTGATGCAGCAGGAAGAAAGTTTATAAATATTTTATAGAATGTTTCTGATTTATTCATTGCAATTTCATTCGAAAGGATTAGAATAATAGAAAAGGATTTTGGTCACATTTTGGGACGTAACAAATAAGCAGCTGCAAGATACAGGATAATGAGGTAAGTATGTTTGGCTATATAATTGTAAATAAACAAGAAATGAAGTTTAAAGAATTTGATTTATACCAGTCCTATTATTGTGGATTTTGTCAAAAATTAAGGGAACGCTATGGAAAGCGGGGACAATTAACACTAAGCTATGATATGACATTTGTAATTATTCTTCTTACTAGTTTATATGAATCAAAAACAGAAGATGGAAAGTGTAAATGTATTGCGCATCCATTTGAAGCACATCCAACTAGAAGTAATGAGTTTACAGAGTATGCTGCGGATATGAATTTATTACTTTCTTATTATAAATGCCTAGACGACTGGCAGGATGAACATAAAGTTACCAAAAAAGTCATGGCAGATATTCTTTTGAAAAATTGTAATAAAATCACACAGTGCTATTGTGATAAGGCAGAACTCATTCGCAGTAGAATGGAAGAAATTCATAAGTGCGAGCAGGTGAATTCCGAAAATATAGATGAAATATCCGGTTATTTTGGAGAAATCATGAGTGAAATATTTGCATATGCTCAAGATGAATGGCAGAAGGATTTACGTCAAATGGGATTCTTTTTGGGTAAATTCATTTATTTAATGGACGCATATGAAGACATAGAAAAAGATAAAAAGACAGGAAATTATAATCCATTTTTGAAACAGTTTGAAGAAGCGGGATTTGAAGAGCATGCCCAGGGAGTTCTTACCATGATGATGGCGGAATGTTCCAAAGCGTTTGAGCGTCTTCCTATTGTGGAAAACACAGAAATTCTCCGGAATATTTTATATTCCGGCGTTTGGTGTCGGTATGAATTAGTAAGGAATAAGCGTCAATCCGACAGCCAGAAGACACAGTCTAAGTAAGTACGTAACATCAGTGTAAAGAGAGGATACAAGATATGTATGATCCGTATGCGGTGCTTGAAATCAATAGAAATGCCACAGATGATGAGATAAAAAAGGCATACCGCTCCTTAAGCAGAAAATATCATCCCGATGCAAATATTAATAATCCCAATAAAGCACAGGCAGAAGAAAAATTCAAAGAAATTCAGCAGGCATATCAGCAGATTATGCATGAAAAAGAACAAGGTGTTTCTGGAAGATATGGTCAGTCAGAATATGGAAATTCACAAAATGG
The DNA here is from genome assembly GCA_036653135.1 of Lachnospiraceae bacterium. Classification (GTDB taxonomy): domain Bacteria; phylum Bacillota; class Clostridia; order Lachnospirales; family Lachnospiraceae; genus Petralouisia. The sequence goes on along the minus strand of JAVVUO010000006.1, from coordinate 65,806 downwards.
CGGCACGAGCTATTGGGATTTTGGCGGATTTGGTGGATTTGCAGGTAGTCAGAATCAGCGGCAAAGCGGAGGAACCGATGAGGAAACAAGCCATAAACGGGCAGCATCCAATTACATTCGCAGTGGTCACTATCAAGAGGCAGTGAATGTATTAAATAGTATTAATAACAAAGATGCACAATGGTATTATTTAAGTGCCATTGCCAATTCTGGATTAGGTAATAATGTGGCAGCATTAGAACATGCAAAAATGGCTGTAAATATGGAACCTGGGAATCAAGAATACCAACAACTTTATAATCAGCTTCAAAATGGTGGAAGCTGGTATCAAGGGCAGCGTCAAAGTTATGGAAGTCCCATGGGTGGTAGTGGAAGCTTTTGCATGAAATTGTGCATTGCTAATATGATTTGCAATGTATGCTGCGGTGGCGGCGGGTTATGCTGCGGTGGTGGTATGCCTTATATAAGATATTAATGGAAAATGAATGATAGAAAGAAAAGGTGTTGAGCATGGACTATATGGTAGTGTACGCCAGTAAAACCGGAAATACTAAGAAATTGGCAACCGAGATTTTTACTGCAATCCCTGGCATGTCAAAAGATATGCAGAATATATCAGAATATCATGGAAAAGACGCAGATGTGTTTTTTATTGGATTTTGGACTAATCGGGGAAGCTGTGATATGTCAGTCATTGATATGATGTCAGAACTTCATGGCAAAAAGATTGCATTATTTGGAACTTGTGGTTTTGGTGGTGACGAAGAATACTATAAGACCATTGAGCAAAAAGTCAGCGTCTGGATTCCGGATGACTGCGAGTATATGGGAAGTTTTATGTGTCAAGGGAAAATGCCTATGCAGGTAAGAGAAAAGTATGAGATTTCTATGTCCGATTCCAAACAGGAAGCATGTAGGAAAAAAATGCTTCAAAACTTTGATGAAGCATTATTACACCCCAATGAAAATGATTTGGAAGAAGCCAAAGCATTTGTACAAAAGGTATTGGGAGAATAAAAAATGTGTGAAAAAGAAAATATATTGATAAGCGCGTGTTTATTAGGGGTGGGCTGCCGTTATGATGGTGGAAATAACTACATCTCGCTGGTAGAACAACTGAAAGAGAGATACCATTTAATTCCTATATGCAGTGAAATATATGGTGGTCTGACAACTCCAAGAATTCCGGCAGAACGAGTGGGCGATAAAGTATTAAATAGAGCCGGTGAGGATGTTACACCGCAGTTTAAACGTGGAGCCAACGCAATTTTGAAATTAGCAGAATTTTATGATTGCAGATGTGCATTACTGAAAGAAAACAGTCCCTCTTGTGGGTATGGAAGCATTTATGATGGAAGTTTTAGTGGAAATAGAGTCCCAGGAAACGGTATGTTAGCAGAGCTCTTAAGCGAACATGGAATTTGGATTTTGGGAGAATCTAGAGTAAAAGAACTTTTGGTATTTCAATAATATAAAATCAAAAAACATTTTGCCTTTTGCAGAATGTTTTTTTTGAAAATAATTATTGACAAATAGTATTATACGCTGTATAGTATTGAATATGAAATAGTAATGCATAGACAATAGTAATGTATATGCTATATTAGTACAGATAAAATAGTAATATAGAAACAGAAAAAAGGAGTGATTGTATGGTATTTAACACAGGTGCAGCTCTTTTGGATGCAATTGTACTTGCAGTTGTATGCAAAGAAGAAGAAGGCACATATGGTTACAAAATCACCCAGGATGTACGACAGGCAATTGAAGTATCTGAGTCCACCTTATATCCGGTGCTAAGACGTCTTCAAAAAGATGAATGTCTGGAAGTATATGATGTGGAGTGTGGCGGAAGAAATCGTCGATATTATAAGATAACGGAACAAGGCATTGCACAATTGGAGTTATATCGAACCGAATGGGAAAATTATTCTTCTAAAATTACAATGTTATTTTCGGGAGGAGAATCAGTATGAGCAGAGAAGAATTTATGACACAGTTAGGAGAACTGCTATCAGATATAACCAAAGAAGAGAAGCAGGAAGCAATGGAATATTACCGTGGATATTTTGAAGATGCGGGAGAAGAAAATGAAGAACGCATTATGCGGGAATTGGAATCACCGAAGAAAGTAGCACAGATTATTAAAGCAGACCTTGGTATGGAAGAGAAACCAGAATCTGAAAAAGAAACCGTAGAATTTACAGAAAATGGATGCAGTGACAAACGCTTTGAAGACAAACAGGAAATGGATTCTTATACAAATGTAAATGAAAAGAGAGTATTTCCAAAGGAAGAGCAAAAGAAACAAAAACCCCATGAAGATAACAAATCCTTGAAGATAGTACTTATAGTAATTCTTATGATTGTTACAAGCCCAATTTGGATTTCACTGGCTGCAGCATTACTAGGGGGAGCATTTGGAATTGCAGGGGGAATTTTTGGAATTATTGTAGCAGTAGTTGCAGTAGCAGGTTCTCTTTATATTGCAGGAATAGCAGTAGGCGGAATAGGAATTGCACAACTTGTAACAGGCGGGATTGCAATGGGAATGGTATTGCTAGGTGTAAGCTTATTAATAATTGCGGCAGCAATACTGGTAACCACAGCATGTGTATGGATATTTGGAAAATTGGTTCCTTGGGCATGGGGGGGAATTGTAATATTATTTAGAAGAATCTTTTCAGGAAAGGAGGAAGTAAAATGAAAAAATTTACAAAGATAGCATTGATTGCAACTTTGGTATTGACTATTTTAGGTGGAGCATGTTGTATTGCAGGAGCAGTAATAGGATTTAATTATACAGAATTTAAGAGTATGGTAAAACAAGGAGCATTTCAAGTAAGGACGCCCTATTGGGCATGGGATGAAAAAGAGGAAGAAACATATGATACTTCCAACTGGAAAGAGGCTGTGACCCAACGGTATGATTTTTCACCAGAAGAATGTGGCACAGTTGAAAACTTCACCATGGATGTCTCTTATGGTGAGGTTAATATAGAAGAAAATGAAAATACACAGGGAATTTCAGTAGAAGTAGAATACCGTAAGGCAAATCATAGGAGTGAAATGATAGCAGCATTAGAAGGAAATACCCTTAAAATCAATGAAACTGAAAATCATCATGATAGGAACAAGGATACGTTGGTGATTACAGTACAGATTCCAAAAGACAAGGTGTTTCAAACTATTGATTTGAAACAGGATGCCGGAAGTATTATGGTGGATGTTCCACTAAATGCAAAAAATATTTCTTTAAATGTTTCAGCAGGTGAATGTGATGTATATCAGATATTAACGGCTTCTGAAAAATTACAGGCAAATGTGGAAGCAGGAGAAATAGACCTAAACAAAATAAAGGCAGGAACCATGGAATTAAAGGCAGGAATTGGAGATATTACAGTAGAAGAAGCAAATGCAGATCAAGTTATGATTGACACCGGCATAGGAAGCGTAGATACTGTTATGGAAGGAAAAGAAACAGATTACTCATATAAGATTGACTGTGGAGTTGGAGATGTGGAAGTAGGTTCCAATCAATACAGTACACTAGGTAGTACAAAGAACGTAAGAAATGATGGAAAGAAGAAAATGGACATCAGCTGCGGAGTGGGAGAGGTATCTGTAGATTTCACAAAATAGCCATTAAAATAGAAAAAGAAAGAAGGAAGTAAAAATGGAGCCAAAAAGATTATATAAATCTCAAAAAAATAGAGTGATTTGTGGAGTATGCGGAGGAGTTGGAGAATATTTTAATATAGATGCGACTATTATCCGTCTTCTCTTTGTATTATTGGGATGTACTACAACAGGATTTGTTATTTATCTGATTGCAGCACTTGTCATACCGGAACAAGGATAAACAGCAGTGATTTGTGAATAGAGTAAGTAAAAGCGAATAAACAAGGGAAACAAAAAGCCTGTTAGTATCAAGCATAGGGCAACACTGCTTGATACTAACAGGCTTTTACTTTGATAAAACATAAAACTTATGTTATAGTGTGTAATAGAATAAATGTAAAGGACACAGATGATGGCATTACGAGGATTATTGATTTCATTTCAGGAATTAAATATTGTAAAAGAGGAAGATCTAGAACGTTTTGTAATGGAAGATGGTTTAACGGAACTGTTGGATAGCTTATGCCATGAACAGGTACAAATCGTGAATTTAGATTTATTTTTAGCAGATTCCACGGAAAAAGTGAAGCTGCTTTTAAGTGTATACCAATTAAAGCCGGAAGAATGTCTTATCATTACAGCAACACAAAAAGTTCTTGCACTCATTTTGGAACTTCCCATTGCCAGTATTGGATATTTAAACCCACGTTATCCAGGGCAGGATTTAACAAAGGCACAAGTCTTAGTAGAAGGATTTGATGAGGTTGATTTCTTTTTTTTACAGCGTGTGTATCAACGCAGACATGGCATTCCCTGGACGATAATGGAAACCCAAAGATGTGTGCTGCGGGAGATGACAGTTGCAGATTTAGAGAGATTATATCAATTGTACCGTGGAAACAATATTACCAAATATATGGAAAGTCTGTATGAAGACCATAAAAAAGAGGAAGAATATACCAAAGCCTATATTGAGAATATGTATCGCTTTTATGGATACGGCATGTGGCTGGTACTAGAAAAAAGCACAAGAAAAATAATTGGAAGAGCGGGATTGAACAATTTTCTCATTCACCAGACCCCTTCCTTGGAAATGGGATACATGATAGGAGAAGCATATCAGAATCAAGGGTATGCCACCGAGGTATGCCGTGGGATTCTTCAGTTTGCAGCAGAAGAAACAGAATTTGAAACGGTGAATTGTCTTATTGAAAAAGGAAATGAAAGTTCCATACATTTAATGGATAAGTTGGAGTTTGTTTGGGCAGAAGAAATAAAAGTCAAAGAAAAGAATATGCAAAGATACATGAAAAAGTTGCATTTTTAGACAAAATTACTTATAATAATGGGAAAACCATAAAATGGAGAAATGCATATGGAAGACAGAACAAATATTCGGTTAAATGAGCAAGAAGAAATTGCAATGCAGACCGAGCATATTAAGGCGACCAAGGAATTTGTCAGTCCGGAGAGTTTATATGAAGAACTGATTGCTAGTGTAAGACGTTATCATCCTTCCACGGATATATCCTTGATAGAAAAAGCTTATAAAATTGCAGAGGCTGCCCATAAGGGTCAGGTACGTAAATCAGGTGAAGCATATATTATTCACCCTCTTTGTGTTGCGATTATTTTAGCAGAGCTGGAACTGGATAAAGAAACCATAGTAGCAGGAATTCTCCATGATGTAGTAGAAGACACAGTTATGACCGATGAAGAAATTTCCCATGAATTTAGTTCAGAAGTCGCCCTTTTAGTAGATGGTGTTACAAAGTTAGAGCAGCTGTCTTATGATGCAGATAAGGTAGAGGTGCAGGCAGAGAATATTCGTAAGATGTTTTTAGCGATGGCAAAGGATATTCGGGTAATTTTAATTAAGCTGGCAGACCGCCTTCACAATATGCGTACGCTAAAATATATGACACCAGAAAAACAAAAAGAAAAAGCAAGAGAAACCATGGATATTTATGCACCCATAGCTCAACGGCTGGGTATTTCCAAAATTAAAATTGAACTTGATGATTTATCATTGAAATATTTGAACCCAGATGCATATTATGAATTGGTAGAAAAGGTAGCTATTCGAAAAAGCGTACGTGAAGAATATATTGAAGAACTGGTAGAAGAAGTAAAAAAGCATATTGATGGAGCAGGGATTGATGCTACAATAGATGGGCGTGCAAAGCATTTCTTCAGTATTTATAAGAAGATGATTAATCAAGAGAAGACCATAGACCAGATTTATGATTTATTTGCCATTCGCATTATTGTGAATTCCGTCAAGGACTGTTACGCGGCATTAGGTGTTATTCATGAGATGTATAAGCCTATTCCAGGACGCTTTAAGGATTATATAGCCATGCCTAAGCCCAATATGTATCAATCACTGCACACTACATTAATAGGTCCCACCGGACAGCCTTTTGAAATTCAAATAAGAACCTATGAAATGCATCGTACTTCTGAGTTTGGAATTGCAGCCCATTGGAAATATAAGGAAGCATCTGGGAGTAATAAGCTAGCTCAAAAGAATCAGGAAGAAGAGAAACTAAGCTGGCTTCGTCAAATCTTGGAATGGCAGAAAGATATGTCAGATAACCGAGAATTTATGAGTCTACTAAAAAGTGATTTGGATTTGTTTTCAGATACGGTATTTTGTTTTACCCCTTCGGGGGATGTGAAAAATCTGCCCAATGGCTCTAACCCGATTGATTTTGCCTATAGCATTCATTCAGCAGTAGGAAATAAAATGATTGGAGCAAAAGTCAATGGAAAGCTGGTTAATATTGACTATGTAATTCAAAATGGAGACCGTATCGAGGTTCTTACTTCACAAAATTCCAAAGGTCCTAGCCGAGATTGGTTGAATATTGTAAAAAGCACTCAGGCAAAGAATAAGATTAATCAGTGGTTTCGAAGTGAGTTTAAAGAAGAAAATATTTCCAAAGGGAAAGAACTGATTTCCCAATATTGTAAAGCAAAAAGTATCAATTGGTCAAATTTGAATCAAACTCAGTATCAAACTAGAATTATGCGTAAGTATGGATTTCGGGATTGGGAATCAGCTCTTGCAGCAGTAGGTCATGGTGGATTAAAAGAAGGCCAGATTATCAATAAAATGCTGGAATACTACCAAAAAGATCATAAAAAGGCCATTACAGATGAAGAAATATTAAAAAATGCAGAAAATAGCACAACACCTACGCCTCAAAATAAAGAACGAAATCAGACAAGTAAGTCAAAAAGTGGGATTGTAGTAAAGGGAATTGATGATATGGCGGTGCGCTTTTCTAGATGTTGTGCGCCGGTACCAGGAGATGAGATTGTAGGATTTGTAACTCGTGGAAGAGGAATTTCGGTACATCGTACAGACTGTATTAATATTATTAACATGTCAGAGATGGATAGAACACGTTTACTGGATGCAGAATGGCAGAATCCAGAAGGCGAAGCTGGGCTCTATATGGCAGAGATTAAGATCTATGGAAATAACAGAACCGGACTTTTGGTGGATATTACAAAGATATTTACGGAACGTCAAATTGATATTAATGCTCTTCACTCTTCTACAAGCAAACAGGGAATTGCAACAATTACGTTGTCATTTGGAACTAAAGGACAAGAAGAATTAAATAGTTTAGTAGAAAAAATCCGTCAGATAGACAGTGTCATAGATATAGAAAGAACAAGAGGGTAAGACAATGGGGAAGATAAAAGTAAAACGATACTTGGTAAGCGATTTTGGTACCAACTGCTATTTTGCAATCAACGAAGATACAAAAGAAATGCTGGTAATAGATCCGGGAGAAAATGCCCCTATGCTTTCTCAAGAAATTCAAAAGGAACAGTTAAAGCCGGTGGCTGTCCTATTAACTCATGGTCATTTGGATCATGCCAAGGCGGCAGAGGATTTAGCAAAAAAATATGAAATGCCAATTTATGCTTATAAAACAGAAAAAGAGACATTGGAAAATCCTAGAATGAATCTATCTTCTGCTTTTGGAAAAAGTGAAAGCTATCATGCAGACCGATATGTGATAGATGGAGAGCTTGTGTCTCTTTTAGGGTGTAGCATAGAAGTGCTATTTACCCCAGGACATACGCCAGGAGGCTGTTGTTACTATTTTAAAGAAGAGAAGATTTTATTTAGTGGAGATACCTTGTTTTGCCAATCAGTGGGAAGAAGTGATTTTCCAGGAGGAAGCAGTTCGACACTGATTCGTTCCATCAGAGAGAAATTACTGAATTTGCCGGAAGAAGTAGTAGTATATCCGGGGCATATGGATGAAACTAGTATTGGCTCTGAAAAAAAGTATAACCCATTTGTATAGAAAGCGAAAAATTATGATTACAATTAGCTTGGATGAAGCAAATTTTGAATATGATATCCATTCCCTGGTCAAATCATTTTACCCAGGAGAAGAAGTAAAAATAGTTGCAGATAAAGAAAAAATCAAAGCATTAGAACAAGAAAAGACACCTCTATTTCATATGGAGGTTTCTTATGTTTCTAAGGACAGTACAAATTTAGATTGGGATGTTGTTCGATTTGAAATATGGACTCCAAAAGTTACTGGAGGAATATGGGAAGATGGAACTTATGAAAAGCAGGAAGAAGCAGAAGCTAAAAGTGATTTTTCTCATCGAAAGGAAACAAAGAACCGATTAAAAAAAGCATTGTATCAGATGCTGAACCGATATACGAACAAGGAACTACCTTGGGGAACCCTTACTGGGATTCGTCCCACAAAGATTCCATTGGGAATGCTAGAAGAAGGAATCCCAGCAGAGGAAATTCGTGCGTATATGAAATCTACTTATTATGCTACAGAGCAGAAGATAGATTTAAGCATTGATATTGCAAAATGGGAACTGGAACTGCTAAAACCCATTGATTATGAACATGGATATAGTTTGTACATTGGAATTCCATTTTGCCCTAGCATTTGTTTGTATTGTTCATTTTCCTCTTCTCCCCTTGGAATCTGGAAAGACAGAGTGGAGGAATATCTAGATGCATTAGATAAAGAAATTGAATTTATTGCAAAGGCCTGCAAAAACAGGAAGTTAAACACCGTTTACATTGGGGGTGGGACACCTACGACCTTATCCCCAAAGCAATTGGAAAGACTTTTAATCAAGATAGAGCAAAGCTTTGATTTCTCTGATTTGGTGGAATATACAGTAGAAGCAGGACGTCCAGACAGCATTACAGAAGAAAAGTTACTGGTACTACGAAAACATAATATTTCTAGAATTTCAATTAATCCTCAGACCATGAAACAGGAAACACTAGATTTTATTGGAAGACATCACACGGTGGAACAAACAGTGGAAAGTTTCCATTTAGCAAGAAAATTAGGATTTGACAATATTAACATGGACTTAATCGTAGGACTTCCAGAAGAAACCATCGAAGATGTACAAGCAACTATGGAACAAATCAAGCGACTGAATCCGGACAATCTTACGGTACATTCCCTTGCTGTGAAACGTGCCGCAAGACTGCGTATGTTTCAGGAAGAAAATAAGATGCAGTTAACCAATAGCTGGGAAATCATAGATTTAACAGCTCGCTATGCGGCGGAAATGGGAATGAAACCTTATTATTTATATAGACAGAAAAATATGGCGGGAAATTTTGAAAATGTTGGATATTCTAAGCCTCAAAAAGCAGGAATTTATAATATCTTGATTATGGAAGAAAAACAGTCTATAATGGCACTGGGTGCAGGGGCATCTTCAAAATATGTTTTGGAACATGGTGCACGGATTGAACGTACTGAAAATGTGAAAGACATCACCCTTTATTTACAGCGTATTGATGAAATGATAGAAAGAAAGCGCGAAGCTTTGGGCAATATATAAAATAACAGGATGGAGGAACAAGGATGGCATTAGCAAAGAAGCCGGTAAATGGCATGAAGGATATTCTACCGGAAGAAATGGAAATTCGCGATTATGTGATGAATGTGATTAAAGAAACTTATCGCAGCTTTGGGTTTACACCCATTGAGACACCATGTATGGAAAATATTGGAAATTTAAGTAATAAGCAGGGTGGCGAAAATGAAAAGTTAATTTTTAAAGTCTTAAAAAGAGGAGAAAAGCTAAATTTGGAAACAGCGCAGAAAGAGGAAGACGTGGTTGACTTTGGAATGCGTTATGATTTAACAGTACCCTTAGCTAGATATTATGCTAATCATGCAAATGAACTTCCGTCTCCTTTTAAAGCATTGCAAATGGGAAATGTATGGAGGGCTGACCGTCCACAACGTGGTCGTTATCGTCAATTTATGCAGTGTGATATTGATATTTTAGGAGAACCCAGCAATTTGGCAGAAATTGAATTGATTCTTGCAACTACCACCACGCTAGGACAGCTTGGATTCAAAAGTTTTCAAATTCGTATTAATGAAAGAAGAATTCTGAAAGCTATGGCAGCTTATAGTGGGTTCACAGAAGAATCTTACGATATGGTATTTATTATCTTAGATAAAATGGATAAAATTGGTCTTTCCGGTGTAGCCAAAGAATTGGAAGAGGAAGGATTTGAAAAATCCAGTATTGAAAAATATCTTACCTTGTTCCGTGGAGTAGAAACAGCAGAAGACGGACTGGTCTATTTGGCAGAGGAATTGGGGGAATTTTTAGATTCCAAGATGAGGGAAAATTTACAGGAAATTATTACAAGTGTAGAGGCAACCAAAACGGCAGAATTTGAATTGATTTTTGACCCCACATTAGTGCGTGGAATGTCATATTATACGGGAACCATATTTGAAATTGCCATGCCTGAATTTGGTGGAAGCTGTGGTGGTGGTGGACGTTATGATAAGATGATAGGTAATTTTACCGGAAAAGATGTACCAGCTTGTGGATTTTCTATTGGATTTGAAAGAATTATACTGCTGTTAATGGAAAGTGGATTCAAGATACCGGGACTTATGGGCAAAAAAGTATATTTAATTGAAAAAGAATATCCAGGTGACAAACTTTGTGAAGTCATAGCACAAGCCCAAAGAGAACGTAAAAATGGAGTGCAGGTGTTAGTTGCACGAATGAATAAAAATAAAAAATTTCAAAAAGAGCAGCTGGAAAAAGAAGGATACACAGAATTTGTGGAATTTTTCAAATAATAGGAGGACAATATCGTGGCAGAATCCATGAAAGGGTTACATAGAACCCACAGATGTACAGAAGTTTCCAATCAAATGATTGGACAAACTATTACCGTTATGGGATGGGTACAAAAAAGAAGAAATTTAGGAAGCTTGATTTTTATAGATTTAAGAGATCGTTCTGGAATATTACAGATTGTATTTGATGAACCAAAAGTAGGAACAGAAGGGTTTGTAAAAGCAGGAAGTTTAAGAAATGAATTTGTAGTGGCAGTTACCGGAGTAGTAGAAAAAAGAACAGCGGCAGTAAATGAGAACTTAAAAACAGGTGATATTGAAGTGATTGCAGAAAGTATTCGAGTACTATCGGAATCCGAAACACCACCATTTCCCATTGAAGAAAATTCTCAAACTAAGGAAGATTTAAGACTTCGCTACCGCTATTTGGATTTAAGAAGACCGGATTTGCAACGCAATATTATGATGAAAAGTAAAGTTTCCATGTTACTGCGTAAATTTATGGAGCAGGAAGGATTTTTGGAAATTGAAACACCTATGCTGACAAAATCTACTCCGGAAGGCGCAAGAGATTATCTGGTGCCAAGCCGTGTACATCCAGGCAATTTTTATGCATTACCACAATCACCGCAGTTATTCAAACAATTATTAATGTGTTCTGGTTATGACCGCTACTTCCAGATTGCACGGTGCTTTCGAGATGAAGATTTACGTGCAGACCGCCAGCCGGAATTTACCCAGGCAGATATGGAATTATCTTTTGTGGACGTAGATGATGTGATGGATGTAAACGAACGTCTTTTGAAGTATGTATTTAAAGAGGCAATTGGAGTGGAGGTATCACTTCCTATTCCAAGAATGACCTGGCAAGAATCTATGGATCGCTATGGTTCTGATAAGCCGGATACTAGATTTAAAATGGAGCTTGTGAATGTATCGGATACCGTGTGTGGATGTGGATTTGGGGTATTCTCCGGAGCACTGGAACAAGGTGGCTCCGTTCGGGGTATTAATGCCAAAGGACAAGGTACAATGCCTAGAAAGAAAATTGACAAGTTAGTGGAATTTGCCAAAGGATATGGAGCAAAAGGTTTAGCATATCTTGCAGTAAATGAAGATGGTACATACAAATCTTCTTTTGCAAAATTTATGACACAGGAAGAGTTAATGGCGTTAGTAGAAAAAATGTCAGGTGAACCGGGAGATTTATTACTTTTTGCAGCAGATAAGAATAAAGTGGTTTGGGATGTATTAGGGGCACTGCGTTTGGAAATTGGAAGAGAATTGGGACTGTTAGATAAAAATCAATATAAGTTTTTATGGGTAACTGAATTTCCATTGTTAGAGTGGTCAGAGGAAGAAGGTCGCTTTATGGCAATGCATCATCCATTTACCATGCCGATGGAAGAAGACTGGGATAAGATTGACACAGATCCAGGAGCAGTGCGTGCAAAAGCGTATGATATGGTATTAAATGGAACCGAATTAGGTGGTGGTTCTGTTCGTATCCATCAGAATGATATTCAGGAAAAAATGTTAGAAGTATTGGGATTTACCAAAGAGCGTGCGTATGAGCAGTTTGGATTCTTGCTTAATGCATTTAAGTATGGTGTTCCGCCTCACGCAGGTTTGGCTTTTGGTTTGGATCGTATGGTAATGCTGATGATGCAAAGTGATTCTATCCGTGATGTAATTGCATTTCCTAAAGTAAAGGATGCGTCCTGTCTTATGACAGATGCACCAAATCTAGTAGATGAAAAGCAGTTAGATGAACTGGGATTATCTATTCAAGAACCATGTGTGTGAAAAAATAAACTGTAATTGGCATGAGGAGAACCATGGTGGAATCAACAAGATTATTAAAAAATAAATACTATCTGTATCTGACAGAATTTTTTGCAGGAATGTCGGTTATGGCAGTAGAATTAGGAGCAAGTAGATTGCTAGCACCTTACTTTAGTTCTTCCCAGATTGTTTGGACAATTATTATAGGAACCATTATGATTGCAATGGCGCTTGGAAATGTATGGGGTGGGAAACGTGCAGATAAAGATCCGAATCCGGATAAATTATATTTGCGCTTACTAATAGCGGCGGTGTGGATTGCAGCAATACCCTTACTGGGAAAATACATTATTATTGGAATATCAGGAGTACTTGTTCTTACCATTAACAACAGCTTTTTGATTCTAGCAGCTTTTTTAGCATGTATGATAATTTTTGTATTTCCATTATTTTTACTTGGAACGGTAACACCATCACTTGTTAAATATACCGTAGACAGTTTGAATGACAGCGGAAAGACAGTGGGAACATTAGGAGCATTTAACACCATTGGAAGTATTATTGGTACCTTCGTGCCTACCTTTGTAACTATTCCAGCAGTAGGAACCTCAATTACCTTTTTGATTTTTTCAGGTATTCTAATGCTGTTGGGATTTGTATATTTTATTAGTACAAAAAGAAAAAAAGTATTTTGTATTGTTTGTGCAGCGTTGTTTCTAATATCCAGTATGCTTGGAAATTCTAAGAGTTTTGCTTTTTGGGAAAAGGAACTTGTATATGAGGGAGAATCTATTTACAATTATTTACAGGTAAAAGAAAATGAGAAAAGCATTATTCTATCTACCAATGTATTGTTTGGTGTTCAATCTATTCGGAACAAGAATGCAGGTCTTACAGGAATGTACTATGATTATGCCCTTGCAGCTCCGCTTATGGCAGATTTAAGTGCAAGGAAAAATCCTCAAATACTGATTTTAGGTATGGGAACAGGAACATATGCAACACAGTGTTTGGATTACTTTTCAGATGTATCCATAGAGGGTGTGGAAATTGACGAAAAAATAACGGATTTAGCAAAAAAATACTTTCAGCTACCTAAGGAAGTAAAAGTAACAACTTACGATGGACGTGCCTATCTAGGAGCGGCAAATACAAAATATGATGTGATTATGGTAGATGCCTATCAAGACATTACCATTCCTTTTCAAATGTCTACAATAGAATTTTTCACCATGGTAAAAGAACATCTGACAAAAGATGGTGTTATGGTTGTAAACATGAATATGCAAACAGAACAAGAAGGAAATATCAATGAGTATTTGTCAGACACCATTGCGGCAGTATTTCAGGAAGTGTATACAGCAAATGTAGCAGGTTCCACCAATCGAGAACTGTTTGCAACAGATAATGTAACGGTACTGGATACATTTCAAAAAAATACAGAAAATATTACCCAGTCCAGCTTGCAGGAAATGATGCAGGAAGTGGGAGAGAATTTAGTGAAATATGAGGCGGGAGAATATTTACTTACGGATGAAAAAGCTCCAGTGGAAGTGTTGGGAATGCAGGTAATTGATGAATTGATTCAGAATGAAATGGGATATTACAAAGATATTTTTAGGGAAAAAGGAATCAGTGAATTACTAAAAGAACTATAAAGCATGAGCAACGCAAGAGGAACGATAAAGAAAAAAATAGAATAAAGAAAACAAAAAAAGCACCCTGCTAAAGGAATCATGGAAAAATTGTCCTTTTAGCAGGGTGTTATTTATGTGAAATTATGTTTTATTTTAGAACAACATATTCTGCCACAATGGTATCTTGCTCCACAGAACCTCCAGAAACGCCTAGTCCACCAATGCATCTTCCGTTACGAATTAATGGAACTCCTCCACCAAATAGGCAGAACTTTCCAGGGTGTGTGTCTTGCAGTCCATACAAAGGCTGTCCTGGAAGAATATCCTTGGCAGCATCTTTGGTAGCACATCGAAGTGCTATGGCGGTATATGCTTTGGCATAAGAAATGGAAATACTAGCAAGTAAAGCATCGTCCATCCGGTGCTGGGCAATGAGATTTCCACCATCATCTACTACAGTAATTACCATAGGAACCTTTATTAGAGCTGCCTTTTCTTCTGCCTGTTGAATTAGGGAGACAGCATCTTTTAAGGAGAGCCGCTCCATTTTAATCAATTCTATTACCTGATTTGCAATATCTGATACCATATCCTTTTTTTCCATAAAACCTCCTTACAGCAAGCAGCGGTAAAGTTCTTTGTCTGGGTGAGCAATGACAACTTTTTCAATCAAAGAACCACTTTCTTCTGCTGTTTTTGCACCAATTGCCACACTTTCTTCTACTGCACCTACATCACCGGTAAAAGTAACAAAAGATTTTCCGCCAATTCCGGTACCAAGACGTATTTCAATGAGGGAAACATTAGCAGCCTTCACGGCTGAATCGGCAGCAACAATTGCTCCGGTCACTGAGAAAAACTCTAAAATACCAAGTGCTTTTAACTGAGAAGGCATGGAAGACATATTAATGGCTTCTATTACCTGTGGGTGCACCCTTGGAATCAGTAATTTATCAATTACATTTGATTTGGCAGACTCTTCCCCAATATTTAACGCAGATTCCACAGCAGAGACTTCACCGGAAATTAATATTTGATATTTTCCAGGACAGCTGGGACGTGCAAAAAGTAGTTTGATTTCTGCTGCCTTTAACATCATATCAGCAGCCAAAATACCTTTGGCAATACTGTTTACTTCTAAAAATCCCATTGTAATCATAATATCCTCCTTCTTACTGCCTATCTGCAGAAATAGTTATTTCGGAATTTGAAACAGCGGTAACTGTGCCGCTGATACTTGCATGAATATTAGCACCTAAAGCATTAGGTGCAATGGCACCGATTAATTGTCCTTTTACTACGCTACATCCATGCTCTACCTTGGGTACAGAAGGTGCACCTATATGCTGGCGCAGAGAAATCCGTACTTGAGCAGGAGTAAGTTCTATACAGTTGTCGATGTGATAATCATAGTATTGATCGACACCTAAACGAATGGCCATACGTTTGGAAGGCGCACGGCGGTAGCTGCGTTCTTCTAATTGTGTAAAAGTTTCCTGAGGTTTTGAATATCTGAAATTATTCTGGCGTAACAGGTTCTTTACAAAGATGTTAACTTGTCTAGGCTGTAACCCCATAGGACAGGCATAAGTTTCACAAAGACCACATTCACTGCATATCATAGCCTGCTTTACATCTTCATCGTCTAAAATATCTTCATAGGAGGAGGCATAGGCTAATTTTCGCATAATCATATGGGGTCTTAATGGATGCCCAGTAAGATAACGAGGGCACATCTGTGTGCAGTAGGAGCACTGAATACAACTATTTTTTGCCTGTTTCAAGGAAACTTCTACTGGAATATTTCGCTTCTGTACCAAAGCAGAGTCATTGGATACTACAATAAAACCAGAGGTGGTTTTGGTGACCATAAGCATATCTGCACTATTCATATCATAGCATTTTCCCATCATAGGTCCCCCAGCAATTACATGATAATTCTCTAATAAACTTCCGCCGGCGGCATTTAAACATTCTGCAAAGGAAGTACCAAGTGGTGCGTGAACAATACAAGGACTTTTTACAGCACCGGTTACCGTCAGATATTTATCAGTAAAAGGCTGATTTTCAGAAGCTTGATAAATACAGTAGGTAGTTGCAAGATTAGATACCACAGCACCTACATCTAAAGGAATGCCAGAAGGAGGAACGGTACGTCCAGTTACTTCACAGACCATAATCTGTTCATCTCCAGCAGGATAGAAATTTTTTAGTAAAAACAGCTTTATCGGACTGCTTTTTTCAGCAATAGCTTTTTCTAAAGCATTTATTTCATCGTGATAAGTTTCTTTTAAGGCAATAAATATGTGTGTGGCATGAACCATTTCTGACATTAGAGTAACAGCGGTAATAATTTCATTTGCTTTATGAATCATAAGCCACCGGTCTGTGCGTAGCAACGGCTCACATTCGGCTGCATTAATAATTAGATATTCTACAGTGCAGTCTAATTTTACATGGGTAGGAAAGCCGGCGCCACCACATCCGGTAACTCCTGCTTCTTTGATTTGTTCCAACAGCGTCATAATACTCTCCCTTCGTATTGATTGTTCTATGATATTTACAGTTTATAATATCAATGTGTTTGAAGTAGTCCATTCATTCCATCATTATATAAAGAATAGAAAGAATTCACAATAACAACACAGACCAAAAATAAGTAAAATACAATACTGTTTGAAAAATAGAAAAATGTTTGTAAATTACATGAAATAAGTCTGTGTAATATAGAAATATCAGTAAAATGTAATGTTACAATATAAGCGGTATGAAAAACAGAAAGGTGGTTGACCAAATGGAGCTTAAAGATTGGAATGGAACACAAGGGGATTTAATGCGTATTATTCAAGAATCTGTACCGGGAAAGCAGATTACCATGGCTCATATCATAGCAAGTCCAGATGAAATTATTTATAAAAAATTAGGATTAGATCCTAAAATTGATTATAGACATTCAGCTATTGGTGTATTGACACTAACACCCAGTGAAACAGCTATTATAGCAGCAGATTTAGCGATTAAGACCTCTGCTATAGAAATTGGATTTATTGATCGTTTCAGCGGAACTTTAATTATCACAGGGAATATTTCGGATGTCACCATTGCCTTTGAGCGGATTTTGGACTATACAGCAGCAGAACTTGACTTTCATATTTGCAGAATTACTAAGGCATAGGAAGAACAAAGACAGGAGTGCATTATGAAAAAAATCATGTTGGTAGGTCGAAGCGGAGCTGGAAAAACTACATTGACACAGGCAATGAAAGGCAAAAAAATCACATATCATAAAACCCAGTATATCAATCATTATGACGTGATTATAGATACTCCAGGGGAGTATGCAGAGAATAAAACATTGGCACGAGCATTGATTTTATATTCTTACGAAGCAGATATTATAGGTCTTTTAATGAGCGCAAGAGAAGATTATTCCTTGTATAGCCCTAATCTGGTATCCATGGCAACTCGTGAAGTAGTGGGGATTGTCACTCAGATAGACCAGCCGGATGCTAGAGTAGACTTAGCTACTATGTGGCTGAAACTGACAGGATGCAAGAAGATTTTTTATGTAAGTTCTATTACAGGAGAAGGTGTTGGAGAGATATTAGAGTATCTAAAGGAAGAGCAGGATAAACTTCCATGGGAGGAACAGGAAAGAAAAGGAGGAATTGAATGAAACAAATACTGATGATTGCCGGTGATTATACGGAAGATTATGAAGTAATGGTTCCGTTTCAGGCGTTACAGGTAGTGGGAATCGGTGTGGATGTAGTTTGCCCTGATAAGTCAGCTGGAGAAGGAATTCATACGGCAATTCACGATTTTGAAGGAGCACAGACTTATAGCGAAAAGCCAGGTCATAGATTTATCTTAAATGCTTCTTTTCAATATTTGAAATTAGAAGAGTATGATGGTTTGTTTCTCACAGGAGGACGTGCACCGGAATATTTAAGATTAAACGAAAGGGTGCTGGATATTGTACGTTTTTTTATGCAGCTGAATAAACCGGTAGCGGCTATTTGTCATGGGGTACAGCTACTGACAGCGGCAAATGTGATACAAGGAAGAAGTGTTACAGCGTATCCTACCATTCGGCCGGAGGTAGTGGCAGTTGGTGGCTGTTATGTGGAAAAGAATCCAGAAGAAGCAGTAGTCAGTGGAAATTTAATTACTTCTCCGGCTTGGCCTGGAAATGTAGAATTATTAAAAGGATTTCTCAAGTTATTGAAGGTGTAATTTTCAAATATAGAAAAAAGTTTGGATTTTTCTTGTTTTACGTCTTGAAACTATTTATAACTTTCCCAAAAAATCAGTTATGCTAAGGCACATAGGGATAACGTACTAAATCCCGAAAGGGAACAAAACAATAGATAGAAGGAGGATTTTTATGATTGCAAAAGGATTTACAGAACCAACGGAGAGAGTGAAAAGATTAAAAAGAGCTATCGTGGATGCTACACCATACGTAGAATCAGAAAGAGCAGTACTTGTAACAGATTCTTATAAGGAGACAGAAGGTTTAGCTCCTATTATGAGACGTGCAAAAGCAGCAGAGAAGATTTTCAATAATCTTCCTATTACAATCCATGAGGATGAGCTGGTAGTAGGTGCAATTACCAAGAATTTGCGTTCTACGGAAATTTGTCCTGAATTCTCTTATGACTGGGTAGAAAAAGAATTTGATACCATGGGAAGCAGAGTAGCGGATCCGTTCCAGATTCCAAAAGATACGGCTGCGGAGTTATCCGAAGCATTTAAGTATTGGGATGGAAAAACAACCAGTGCATTGGCAGATTCTTATATGTCCAAAGAAACCAAAGACTGTATTGCAAATGGTGTATTCACCGTAGGCAACTATTTCTATGGTGGTGTTGGTCACGTAAGTGTTGATTATGGAAAAGTATTAGAAATTGGTTTTACTGGTGTGATTAAACAAGCTAT
Source organism: Lachnospiraceae bacterium (assembly GCA_036653135.1). GTDB lineage: Bacteria > Bacillota > Clostridia > Lachnospirales > Lachnospiraceae > Petralouisia. Next base: position 46,683 of record JAVVUO010000006.1, on the reverse strand, counting down.
TGAAGCAATGGGCAAGATGGATTTAATGGATCCTGAGTACATTAAGAAGAGAAACTTCTATGAAGCAATTGTGATTACATATACAGCAGCAATTAATTTTGCACACCGCTATGCAGCAAAAGCAAGAGAGATGGCAGCAACTTGTTTAGATCCTGTAAGAAAAGCAGAACTTCTCCAAATTGCAGCAAACTGTGATAGAGTTCCGGAAAAAGGAGCAACAAACTTCTACGAAGCATGTCAGGCATTTTGGTTTGTTCAGATTTTACTTCAGATTGAAGCAAATGGACATTCTATTTCACCGGGACGTTTTGACCAGTATATGAATCCATATTTGGAAAAAGATCAAAACATTTCCAAGGAAATGGCACAAGAATTAGTAGATTGTATTTGGGTAAAATTAAATGATGTTAATAAAACGCGTGATGAAATTTCTGCACAGGCATTTGCAGGCTATGCAGTATTCCAAAACTTAATCGTAGGTGGACAAACAGAAGATGGCTTAGATGCTACCAATGATGTATCTTATATGTGTATGGAAGCAGTTGCTCATGTGCAGTTGCCAGCACCATCTTTTTCTATTCGTGTTCACCAGAATACACCGGAAGAATTCTTATATCGTGCATGTGAAGTAACACGTTTGGGACTTGGTGTACCTGCTATGTATAATGATGAAGTTATTATTCCTGCTCTTTGTAACAGAGGTGTTTCTCTGGCAGACGCAAGAAGCTATTGTATCATCGGATGTGTAGAGCCACAATGTCCTCATAAGACAGAAGGCTGGCATGATGCAGCATTCTTTAATATTGCAAAAGTACTGGAAATTACATTAAATAATGGTCGCGTAGGTAATTTACAATTAGGACCTGTAACTGGTGAAATGACATCCTTTACCTGTTTGGAAGATATTTTACAAGCTTATCAGAAACAAATGGAATACTTCGTATGCCATTTAGCAGAAGCAGATAACTGTGTAGACCTTGCTCATGCAGCTAGAGCACCACTTCCTTTCCTCTCCGCATTAGTAGATGACTGTATTGGAAGAGGTATCAGTGTTCAAGAAGGTGGAGCAATTTATAACTTTACAGGACCACAGGCATTTGGTGTTGCAGATAGTGGAGATTCCCTGTGCGCAATTAAAAAACATGTATTCGAAAGCAAAGAAATTACAATGGAACAGTTAAAAGATGCATTAGATCACAATTTTGGTTATGCATGCAATACAGCTCCTGCAGCAGCATCTTCTTGTGATGATGAATCCAAGATTTACGAAGCAGTTAAGAGAATTTTAAGCCAAAACGGTTCCATTAACTTAGCAGAATTACAGGCACAGTTAGGTGATACAGAATGCAAGACAGCGGCACCGTGTGCTACAGGAGATTACGCTCAGGTTAAGAGAATCATGGAAAATACCCCATGGTTTGGAAATGATGAAGATGAAGTAGATATGATTGCCAGAAGATGTGGACAGATTTATTCCCACGAAGTTGAGAGATATAAGAATCCTCGTGGTGGACAGTTCCAGGCAGGATGTTACCCAGTATCTGCAAACGTACTATTTGGTAAAGATGTAGGAACACTTCCAGATGGAAGACTGGCAAAGACTCCTCTTGCAGATGGTGTATCTCCAAGACAAGGAAAAGATACCAATGGTCCTACTGCAGCAGCAATGTCCGTTGCAAAATTAGATCATGAAAATTACTCTAATGGAACATTATATAATCAGAAGTTCTTACCTTCTGCACTTGCAGGAGATGAAGGTTTGTTACGTTTTGCATCTGTGGTTCGTTCTTACTTTGACCACAAAGGCATGCATGTTCAGTTTAATGTTATTGATAGGGACACCTTATTGGCAGCACAGAAGAATCCAGAAAATTACAAGGATCTTGTGGTACGTGTAGCAGGATACAGTGCTCAGTTCACCGTACTGGCAAAAGAAGTTCAGGATGATATTATCAGTCGTACAGAACAGTCACTTTAATAAAAATAGAAACAGTGAAGGGAGTCGACATGGATTCAATTAATTATAATTTAACCGGAACTGTGTTTGACATCCAGAGATTTTCCCTGCATGATGGTCCGGGAATCCGCACAATTGTCTTTTTGAAAGGATGTCCCCTTTCCTGTCAATGGTGTAGTAACCCGGAATCTCAAAATAGGAATCCGGTAATTATGTATAAAAAAGAAGATTGCCTCCATTGCGGCCGATGTATTACGGTTTGCAAAAGGGGGGCAATCAGCCCGGATAATCCGGGATATATAGACCGGAATTTATGCAGTGGATGCGGTGAATGTGCAAATGCATGTCCGGCAGGAGCACTTGTACTGAAAGGAAAAACCATGTCCGTTCAGCAGGTGATACGAGAATTGAAAAAGGATGCTACCACATACCGAAGATCTGGAGGAGGTATTACCCTGTCTGGAGGAGAGCCGTTAGTTCAATATGAATTTGCATCAGAACTTTTACAGGCATGTAAAGGGCAAGGATGGAATACGGCAATAGAGACCACCGGAATAGGAAGCAAAGAGGCAGTGGAACAAGTAATTCCATATGTGGATACTGTACTTTTGGATATTAAAAGTATGGATAAACAGCAGCATGAAAAGTTTACTGGGATAGAAAATCAGTTGGTGATTGAAAATGCCCCCCGCATCAGCCAGATATCCAATACAGTAATTCGTGTTCCAGTAGTTCCGGGTTTTAATTATTCAATAGAAGCAATAAAAGCAATTGCAGAATTTGCAAAAACATTAACCGGAATCAGAACAATACACTTGTTGCCTTATCATACATATGGTGAGAATAAGTACGACCTGTTAGGTAGGGAGTATGCGTTAAAGGAAATTAAGGCACTGAAACCAGAAGAATTAGAAGAATGTAAACGTGCGGTGGAAAGCTACGGATTCCAATGCATCATCGGCGGCTAGAACGAAAGGTTAGAATGGAGGAAAACGGATGGAACAACAGTTAATTGAAAAAGTAATGAAGCAGGTGTCAAGTGAGCTGGGCATTAAACAGGAAGAACCAACAACCGAAAATTGCACAGGTGATATAGGATTAACCGAATTCGTAGGAACAGCAATTGGAGATACCATAGGATTAGTAATTGCCAGTGTAGACCCAATGCTTGTAGATGTAATGAAATTAGGTAAATATCGTTCTATTGGTATTATAGGCGGCAGAATTGGAGCAGGTCCTCAGATTTGGGCAGTGGATGAAGCTGTGAAAGCAACCAATACGGAGATTATTTCAGTAGAGCTTCCAAGAGATACAAAAGGCGGAGCAGGACATGGTAGTTTGATTTATATTGGTGCAGATGATGTATCAGATGCTAGAAGAGCAGTTGAAATTGCACTTCAAGTACTACCAAAATATTTTGGCGATGTATATGGCAATGAAGCAGGTCATCTAGAGTTTCAGTATACAGCAAGAGCAAGTTATTGTTTGGAAAAAGGACTTGGTGCTCAGGTAGGAAGAGCCTTTGGAATGACTTGTGCAGGTCCTGCTGCAATTGGAACAGTACTTGCAGATATCGCAGTAAAAGCTGCAAATGTAGAAGTGATTGGATATTGCTCACCTACAAGTGGAACCAGTTTTTCTAACGAGGTTATCCTTACCTTTACTGGTGATTCCGGTGCAGTACGTCAAGCAGTAAAGGCGGCAATTGGAGCTGGTAAGAAAATGCTTGGTGCGTTAGGGGATGAACCAAAGTCCACCACCACACCATATATTTAATTCAGTAAGGAGGATAAGATATGAATGCAGATGCATTAGGAATGGTTGAAACAAAAGGTTTAGTAGGTGCAATTGAAGCCGCAGATGCAATGGTAAAGGCTGCAAATGTTACGTTAGTAGGATATGAAAAAATTGGTTCCGGACTTGTTACCGTTATGGTAAGGGGTGATGTAGGAGCAGTAAAAGCAGCAACTGATGCAGGTGCAGCTTCTGCAAGGGCAGTGGGAGAAGTTGTTTCTACCCATGTCATTCCACGTCCTCATACAGATGTTGAAAAGATTCTTCCACATCTGGAATAAAATTCAAGCTGACAACATGATTTGCTAGCTTGGTAGCAGGAGATGCCTCATTCCTTTTGAGGCATCTTTTGAGAAAAAAAGCATAATAGGATAGTGAGGTGATAGGATGAAACAGGCATTGGGATTGGTTGAAATTCAGGGATTATCTACCGCAGTAGTGGTAGCAGATACCATGGTAAAGGCAGCAAATATTCAGATTATAGAGGTTGAGAATACAAAAGGTCTTGGATATATGACCATTAAAATTGCAGGAAATGTAGGTGCTGTTACTGCTGCGGTAAATGCAGGGAAACAGGTAGGTTTGGAAAACCAGAAACTAATTTCTGCAAAGGTGATTCCAAGACCTTCTGATTATGTAGAAAGTACCTTCTGCAATCCGCAGCCCCCAGCACCATCTGTATTGCCGGTATCGGAAGCACCGGAAGAAATAAAAGAACCGGAAGCACCGGAAAAAATAGAAATCAAAGAATCGGAAGTTTTGAAAAAAATAGAAATCAAAGAATCGGAAGAAACAGAAGTACTAAAATCGGAAGTACCAAACGAAATAGAAGTGCCAAAAGAACTAGAAGTACCAAAAGAACCAGCAGTATCAAAAGAAATAGAAGTACCAAAAGAACCAGAAGTACCAAAAGAAATAGAAATCAAAGAATCGGAAATTCCGGAAAAAATAGAACCAAAAGAAGAAATACCAAAAGAACCAGAAGTACCAAAAGAACCAAAAGAACCGGAAGTACCAAAAGAATCAGAAATAAAAGAATCGGAAATTCCGGAAAAAATAGAACCAAAAGAAACAGAAGAACCAGAAGTACCAAAAGAACCAAAAGAACTAGAAACACCAAAAGAAATAGAAATAAAAGAACCGGAAATTTCGGAAAAAATAGAACCAAAAGAAGAAGTACTGAAAGAACAGGAAATAAAAACTAAGGAATCTCCCAAGAAAGCAACTTCCAGAAAGACAGCATCCACACGGAAAACAAATAATACCAAAAAGAATGAGTCATAAGTAATTTTCCGGGAAAGGGCAAAACAGCATGAGACTGGCAAAAATAATAGGAACGGTTGTTGCCACCAGGAAAGATGAGTCCTTGGTGGGATACAAATTAATGATAATCAGAAGAATTGGCGGAACGGGAGAATTTATTGATTCAGAAGAAGTGGCAGTGGATTACGTAGGAGCCGGAATTGGCGAAACCGTATTAGTTGCACAAGGTTCTTCCGTTCGGGTAGATAAGACGAAACGCGAAGCTGTTATAGATATGGCAATTATAGGAATTGTGGATGAAATGAATGTTTCTTAAATGTAACAGCTTGTTTGAAATGGAAAGGAGGTAATGCATGACATGAAAAGCAGTATATATTCCAGTGTGACGGATGCAGTTGCCGCTGCAAAAGGTGCATACGGCCGATATATGGAGTTGACCATGAATGAACGTCAAGAAATACTGGAAGCTGTAAAGGCAGTGTTACGCCCTCTTGCGCAGGAACTTGCTGCTATGGCAGTGGCAGAAACCAATATGGGAAATATCGCTGATAAGACTGCTAAAATAAACCTTGCCATTGACAAGACACCGGGTATTGAAGATTTAATTACAGAGGTAAATACGGGAGATCACGGCATGACATTATATGAGCTATCAGCCTATGGAGTTGTTTGTGCAGTTCATCCATGTACCAATCCCTGTGCTACCTTAATCAGCAATACCATTGGTATGTTAGCAGCAGGAAATGCAGTGATTCATTGCCCGCATCCTAGAGCAGTGGGGGTTTCCCAATATGTAACGGGAATCATCAGTGATACCATTCGAAAAGTTTGTGGAATTGATAATCTAGTGGTAACACTTCATGAAAGTTTAATGGGATTTACAACAGAGGTTATGAATCATCCTGATGTGGATCTTGTGGTATGTACTGGAGGAAGTGGTTCCTTGCGTCAGGCTATGACATCAGGCAAAAAAGTAATTGGAGCAGGACCGGCTAATCCCGTCACGATTGTAGATGAAACGGCAAATGTGGCAAATGCTGCAAGAGATATAGTACGAGGAGCTTCTTTTGATAATAATCTCATGTGTACCTCGGAGAAATGTATTGTTACTGTAGACAGTATTACAGATCAATTCATATATGAACTGTTAAAAAATGGAGTGTTTTATGTAAAAAATGAAGCTGATATTGAAAAGCTTCTTCAAGTAGCAGTAACAAGCGACTATGTCATAAACAAAAAATTAGAAGGAAAAGATGCAGATGAAATTTTAAAATGTGCAGGAATCTCTTGTGATAATCATGTGAATCTAATTGTAGCAGAAACAGAAAAAACTCATCTATTTGTAACGTTAGAACTTCTTATGCCATTAGTTCCGCTGGTGCGCGTGGAGAACTTTGAGGAAGCATTGGAGAGTGCATTTGAGATTGAACAAGGATATAAGCATACGGCTACTATTCATTCGGAATCCATTGAACATCTTAACCGGGCAGCAAAAAAAATGCAAACAGCGATATTTGTAAAAAATGGACCTTCTATGTTAGGAATTGGATTTGATAAAGAAGGACACACAAGCTTTACGATTGCTACCACCACAGGAGAGGGAACCACCACAGCAAGGCATTTTGCAAGACGCAGAAGATGTACGCTGACCAGCGGTTTTTCTATTCGTTAAAGAAGAAAGCAGGTGGAAGGAATCATGGAAGGAAAGAAAGGCAGAACTTATTTAGTAACATCAGAGTCTGTAACAGAAGGACATCCGGATAAGATATGTGATCAGATTGCAGATGGAATTTTAGATGCATACCTTGCTCAGGATCCTAAATCTAGAGTTGCAGTAGAGGCACTGGTGTCTACCAATACATTGATGCTTGCAGGTGAAATTACTTCTAATGGAACAGTAGACGTGGTTCAAACAGCTAGAGCTATTATAAAAGAGATTGGTTATGTGGAACATGGGAAGGGATTTGATGCAGATACCTGTTTGATTATTACCAATATTCACAATCAATCTTTAGATATTTCCATGGGGGTTACCAAGAATAATCATGGAGAAGAAGGAGATAAGGAAATGCTCGGTGGAGGCGATCAGGGAATTATGTACGGATACGCTTCTGACGAGACGAAAAGCCTGATGCCTATGCCCTGTGATTTGGCCAATCGCCTTGCAAAACAATTGGCCGATGTCAGAAAATCGCCCAATGTAGATTTTTTATATCCAGATGGAAAGACTCAAGTAACAATGGAATATAGTGAAGAACACGTTCCCATTGCAATTAAGAGCATTGTAGTATCCACACAGCACAGTGAATCCATATCACATGAGATGCTAGAAGCATTGATACGCTGTACTGTAATTGATCCAGTGATAGATAAAAAATGGCTGACACCGGATACCAAAATTCATATAAATCCTACTGGAAGATTTGTAATAGGAGGACCTGCAGGAGATACGGGTGTTACTGGCAGAAAATTAATGGTGGATACATATGGAACGATTGGTAAGCATGGTGGAGGAGCATTTTCAGGAAAAGATCCCACGAAGGTAGACCGTTCCGCAGCCTATATGGCACGTTATGTGGCTAAGAATGTGGTGGCAGCTGGACTGGCAAAAAGATGTGAAGTGTCATTAGCTTATGTAATCGGTGGAATCGAACCAGAGGCAGTTACCATTAATACCTTTGGAACAGGAATACGTTCCGACAGAAACTTGGAAGAATTGGTTGAAAATGTGTTCTCTTTTGGAGTGGCAGATATTATTTCAGAACTGGACTTAAGAAAACCCCAATATCGAAAAACAGCAGCTTATGGGCATTTTGGAAGAAAAGATCAAGGATTCCGATGGGAAGAAACAGATAAAGCGTGGCTTTTAAGCCAATTAGCATTTTAATCAGATGTAAATCAAAATTTTAAGCAGGAGGAAAAAAATATGTCAAATGAAGCATTAGGAATGGTAGAAACAAAGGGATTAGTAGGTGCGATTGAAGCAGCAGATGCAATGACTAAAGCAGCAAATGTAATGTTAGTAGGATATGAAAAAATTGGTTCTGGATTGGTAACAGTTATGGTACGTGGAGATGTAGGAGCAGTAAAAGCGGCTGTAGATGCCGGATCAAGTGCAGCAGGCAATGTAGGTCAGGTTGTATCTAAACATGTTATCCCAAGACCACACTCTGACGTAGAAAAAATCTTACCAAAAACACTGTAGATAAAAAACAATTCCCAAAGGAGGTGTAAGTATGGCCGATGATGCGCTGTTGGAGCTGGTGACCCAAAGAGTAGTAAAAAAATTAAAAGAATATAACACTTATCAGGTTCCCATAGGAGTATCCAATCGTCATGTCCATGTAAACCAGGAAGATTTGGAAATATTATTTGGGAAAGGGTATCAGCTTACCAAGAAAAGTGATTTGAAACAGCCGGGCCAATATGCCAGTAATGAAACGGTAACGATACGCGGTCCCAAAGGTCAATTTGAGCACGTAAGAATATTAGGACCGGTTCGTAGTCAAAGTCAGATAGAAATATCTAAAACAGATAGCTTTCGTCTTGGAATTAGACCTCCAATCCGTGAATCGGGAAATTTGGCAGGTACACCTGGATTGGAAATAGAAGGACCTAAAGGAACTGTAATATTACCCCAAGGAGCTATGATTGCACTTCGTCATATTCATATGACTCCAAAGCAGGCAGCAGCAATGGGCGTAAAAGATAAAGATATTGTGGAAGTCGAGACTTTTGGAGAACGGCATGGAGTATTTGGTGATGTACTCATTCGTGTATCAGAACAGTTTTCTTTGGAAATGCATGTAGATGTAGATGAGGCAAATGCATGTTCTCTTAATAATAAGGATTATATTGTAATAAGACATAAATCATAGAAACAGAAAAGAGGAATCGGATGCTCATAAACAATGAGGTACTGTCTGAATTTGCAGACCTGGTACATGAAAATAAATACAACAAATTTAGTGGACAATTAAAAACAGGTGTAGATTTGGGAACTGCCAATATTGTAGTGGCTGTGGTAGATGAAAATAATCGTCCGGTGGCAGGTGTAACAGCAGATTCCAAAGTAGTAAAAGATGGTATTGTAGTAGATTTTGTGGGTGCAGTGCAGACAGTTCGGCGATTAAAAGCTCAGCTGGAAGAAATGCTTGGAGTAACGTTGGATACGGCTGCTACGGCAGTTCCACCAGGAATTATAGAAGGAAATGTACGTTGCATTGCCAATGTAGTAGAAGGCGCAGGATTTGAAGTTGTTAATGTGGTGGATGAACCAACGGCAGCAGCAGAAGTGCTTGAAATTACAGATGGGGCAGTGGTGGATGTAGGTGGTGGAACTACCGGAATCAGCATTTTGAAAGATGGAAAGGTAATTTTTACAGCAGATGAAGCTACTGGTGGCACACATATGTCTTTGGTATTGGCTGGCTATTATGGTATTTCCATTGCAGAAGCAGAAGAATTAAAGAAAGATACAGCGAAGGAACAGGATATTTTCCCTATTATCAGACCAGTAGTGCAAAAAATGGCTTCTATTGTAAGAAAATTTTTAGAAGGATATGAGGTTGAAAATGTCTATGTAGTAGGTGGTGCTAGTAGCTTTCGTGAATTTGAAAGTACATTTGAAAAAGAATTGGGCATTGCCACAATCAAAACAAATGATTCACTATTTGTTACACCGCTTGGAATTGCATGGAGTGTAGCATCCCAAACAGCAAAATAAAAAAAGAAGGTGTGAAAAATTGGATATGGATATAAAAATAATTGAACAGTTAGTAGCACAGGCACTAAAAGAAATCAAAGAAGAAGAGCCGCAAAAGTTTGTTCCATCCAATGTGAGTAAATATGGTGTGTTTGATACCATGGACGAAGCAATTGATGCAGCAGAGGAAGCACAGAAAAAATTATTATTTACACCAGTTTCCATGCGCCAAAAATATGTAGATGTAATAAGGGCAACTATTTTAAAACGAGAAAACCTAGAATTAATATCTCGTCTTGCAGTGGAAGAAACAGAAATTGGAAAGTATGAGCATAAACTTTTAAAAAATAGACTGGCAGCAGAAAAAACACCAGGAACAGAGGATTTACTTACAGAAGCAAAGACAGGTGATGATGGTCTTACCTTAGTAGAGTATTGTCCATTTGGAGTTATTGGGGCAATTACCCCAACCACAAATCCAACAGAAACTATTATTGGAAATTCTATTTCTATGATAGCAGGAGGCAATACGGTTGTATTTAGTCCTCATCCTAGAGCTAAAAAGGTTTCACAGATGCTGGTAAAAATGTTAAACAAAGCATTAGAGGAACAAGGAGCTCCTGGAAATATGATTACTATGGTAGAAGAGCCTTCCATTGACAATACCAACAAAATGATGGAACATCCCAAAGTTCGTCTTTTAGTTGCTACAGGAGGTCCAGCCATTGTTAAAAAAGTACTTTCTTCTGGAAAAAAGGCAATTGGAGCAGGAGCAGGAAATCCGCCAGTTGTGGTAGATGAAACAGCAGATATTGAAAAAGCAGCAAAAGATATTATAGATGGCTGTAGTTTTGATAATAATGTACCTTGTATTGCAGAAAAAGAAGTATTTGCAGTAGATGCAATTTGTGATTATCTAATTCACAATATGAAAATAAATGGTGCATATCAGATAACAGATACTGCTGAGATAGAAAGACTTGTATCATTGGTAAGCAAAGAAAAAGGTGGACCTAAGACAGAATTTGTAGGAAAAAGTGCAAAATATATTTTAAATAAATTAGGAATAACAGTAGATGACACAGTAAGAGTTATTATGATGGAAGTTTCAAATGAGCATCCATTTGTGCAGGAAGAAATGATGATGCCAATTCTTCCGGTGGTACGTGTTCAAGATGTAGATATTGCAATTGCTTATGCACAGACTGCGGAACACGGAAATCGTCATACTGCGATAATGCATTCTAAAAATGTGGAAAAACTCAGTAAAATGGCTAAACTATTAGAAACAACTATTTTTGTAAAGAATGGACCCTCTTTTGCAGGAATTGGTTCTGGTGGAGAAGGTCATACCACATTTACCATTGCAGGACCTACAGGAGAAGGACTTACCAGTGCAAGAACTTTTTGCAGAAAGCGCAAATGTGTACTCTGTGATTCCTTTAGTATTCGCTGATGGAATAAAAATAAAGTGATATAAGGAGATACGCATATGTCAAATGTATATATTAAAACAAGGATACACAGTGGACATTATGCCATGGAATATTTGAAAAACATTCAAGAAAAGAAGATTTTTCTTGTCTGTGACAAATTTTTGGCAGAGAGTGGAACCATTAGTTATATTACAGATGCTTTGGATTCCAGTAATGCGATTACTATTTTTGATCAAGCAATTCCAGATCCTACCATTGAAGTAATTGGAAAAGGGTTAAACCAGATTTGTAGTGTGAAACCAGACATTGTCATTGGTTTTGGTGGTGGCTCTGCCATTGATACGGCAAAGGGAATTATTTATTTTGCTCAGGTTAAGAATTTAATTGTAAAGCCCATGTTTATTACCATTCCAACCACTAGTGGAACAGGCTCTGAAGTCACTTCAGCAGCAGTTATTACAGATTTAGAAAGCAAGACGAAGCATTTGATATCTTCAGATGATATTTTGGCAGATGTTGCAATTTTAGATCCAAGACTTACACTGTCAGTACCTCCAGAAATTACAGCCAATACAGGAATGGATGTGCTAACACATGCCTTAGAAGCATATGTTGCAACAGGAGCCAATGCATTCTCGGATGCGTTGTCCGAAAAGGCAGTAGAACTGTTACTTCAGGCGCTTTTAAGTTGCTATGAAAATGGAAAGAATTTAGAAACTAGAACTATGATGCATGAAGCTTCTACTCTTGCAGGAATGGCATTTAATACAGCAGGTCTTGGAGTGAATCACAGCATAGCACATCAACTGGGGGGGACGTTTCATATTCCCCATGGACTGGCAAATGCAATTCTGCTTAATCAAGTGATTGATTATAACTCTGAAAATGTTGATGTTATGAAAAAGTATGCATCTATGTCTTATAAGGTGCAGCTTGCAGGAATAGAAGAATCTCCAGAAATAGCAGTGAGGGCATTAAAGGAGCTTATTACAACCTTGATGCGCTGTATGCATATGCCTCTTACTATACGAGAATTAGATATTGATAAAGAGGAATACGAAAATCAAATTCAGAATATGGTGAATCACGCGTGGATGGACAATTGCCTGACTACAACTCCAAGAAAAATTGGAACAGCAGAAATCAGAACTATGTTACTTAATATTTATTAAAGAAAAGAAGTAATTTACAGAAAAGCAATATCCAAAATGCCGAAAGGAGATCCTTTCGGTCTTTTGGGCGTTACAAAAAGGGAAAAAGTATCATATTCGGAAAAATAAATTGTAAATTAGAACTAAAAATGATAGAATATGACTAAGTTAGCGAGGTGGAGTATGGAAGAATTTCGTCAAAACAACGATATCAGGGAAGAACTGGAATCTATGAATATGGAAGAGGATATGAATGGGTTAGATGATAGTAATATTCGCAAGCTGGATATTGAGCATTTATTTGGAAAAGAAAAATTGGAAAATATACAGAAAAGCTTATCCAAGGCAACAGGACTGGCATTTGTTACGGTAGATTTTAGAGGAGAACCTATTACGGAAGCAACTTTTTTTTGTAAATTTTGTAGTAAGATGCGTCAGGAATCCATAGCAGGAGAATGTTGTAAATCATCTGATGCATTTGGCTCCATACAAGCTGCAGTTACCAAGACACCTAATGTGTATTTTTGTCCCTGTGGTCTTTTGGAAGTAGCAATTCCAATTATTGTAAAAGGACATTATTTGGGAGGTTTTATTGGAGGACAGATACGCTGTGAAGATGCACCGGATTCAGTTAGCCGCTTAGGTTCTGTTATGCATTCCAAGCAGATGCAGGAAGCATTGGAACAGTATGGAAGTTTGAAGAGTGAGGTATCGGTGTACTCTTATGAAAAATTTAAGGATATTGCAAGCCTTGTTTTTTTGGTTATAAATCAGTTAAGTGAGAATGAAATCAGTCAGCATATGCAAGAAGATATTCTTAAGAAAAGAATCAGTAAGATACAAAATGCAAATCAACGTTACCTCAAAGAAAACAAGCAGATGCAAATACAAATTCAGGAACTAAAAGCGCATGTGAATCCATATGAAATGTTGGATCATTTAACGTCATTACTAAACCTGACCATAATGGAGGAAGCAGCTAAGACCAATGAAATGCTGGCATTGTTTATTGAATATCTAAAATATGATTATATGGAACAAGAATCCTCGGTGTATATTACAGGAGAATTGGAACATGCAGAGCAGTATCTAATCTTTCAAAAGGAAAAGCTAGGAGAACGATTGGAATATTCCATTCAAGTTCCCAAAAATATGCAGTTACAAAAAATCCCTTCTCATGTGTTGATGCCGTTTATAAAAAATGCCTGTTATAATGGAATTATGATGAAAAAAGAAGGCGGTAAGATTACCGTTAGTGTTGAAATAAACGATGGGAATGTATTCTTGAAAATTGTAGACACTGGATTGGGATTAACAGCGGAAGAATTAGAAGTAAAATTTAAAGCATACCAGAATAAACATGAAGGATATTACATAAATTTTGAAATGGAATGTGCAAAAGAAAAGATGAAACATTTGTTTGGAGAAGAGTTTCATATTATGGTGGAGGAATATAAAAACAAGGGGCGAAAATGTGTTTTGTTCTGGCCTGAGCATTTAGATGAAAGGACTGAATAAAGTATGTATAAGGTACTAATTGCAGATGATGATATATTAATGCGAGAAGCATTGCGTATTATGGTTACCAAAGAAAATAAATTTAAAGTGGTAAGGGTAGTGTCAACTGGGGAGATGGCAGTGAAAGCCTGCAAGGAAGAGAATATTGACCTTATCCTTATGGATGTATGGATGCCTGGAATAGATGGGATAGAAGCCAGTAGAATCATTTTACAGGCACATCCTGAAATAACGATTTATATGATATCAGAATATGGAACAGGTGGAATGATTCGCAGTTTGATTGGAGATTTGGTAAAAGAAGTACTGGAAAAACCAATTACATCAGGGCGATTATGCAAAGTTTTAGAAAACTATAAAACAGAACATGAAGATTCTTTTCAGGAACAGCTAGAAGAATTAACAGATATGCTTCGAAATCGAGATTTTAAGCAGTTTTATGAACGACTTCCCGATATAATTGATGAAATATATAATATTGCAGGTAATGATTCCTTAAGATTAATTAAGATTTTTACTTATATTGGACAAAATTTATTAGATATCAGAAATTTTTATGAAGACAGTAAAAATATAACAGAATTGTTTCCTATTAATGAAGGTTTAATATTAGAAAAGAAAACATCGGAATTGTGGCTGTTTCGATTAATGGATTATTTGTTCCAGCAAAATAGTATGAAACGTTATCCTCTTCTTGATAATATTTTCATTTATATTGAGAAACATATTAAAGAAGAAATCACGTTAAATAAAATTATTGAAGAATGTGCAATCAGCCAGGGATATTTAAGCAGAATATTCCGTGAACAGTACAAAATTAGCGTTACAGAATATCTTCATATAAAAAAGATGCATCTGGCAAAGGGATACTTTTACTTTACAGAGGATAGTATTGCAGAAGTTGCGTTTCGCTTGGGATACAATGAAAGCAGCTATTTTAGTAAAGTATTTAAAAAATTTGAAAAAATGACAGTAAAAGAATACAAGACAGGAATTGAAAAAAAATAGTAATCTAGGGTAAAGGAAGCAAGCGATGAAAAAAGGGATTTTGTTTGATTTAGATGGAACACTATGGGATTCGTCGGAGGAAGTGGCAATTTCATGGAACGAGGCATTAGAAAAATGTCCAGATGTGGATGTCATCATAACTGTTCAGGATGTACAAGGAATTATGGGAATGACAATGAATAAAATTGCAGATGTTTTATTTGAAAAATATGCACCCCAAAAGCGTATGGAGCTATTGGAATACTGCTGTAAAGAAGAAAATGAGTACTTGCGTATGCATGGTGGAAAACTGCTGCCAGATCTGAAAGAAACCTTAATTGCATTAAAACAGGAAGGTTACCACCTTTCCATTGTCAGCAATTGTCAAAAAGGCTATATAGAAGCGTTTTTAGAATACCATCAGATGGGAACGTACATTGATGATTTTGAAAGCTATGGAGCCACAATGCGTCCCAAAGGAGAGAACATAGCACTGGTAGTACAGCGCAATCAATTAGAGGAAGCAATTTACGTAGGGGATACACAAGGCGATTATGATGCGGCAGCATTTGCAGGAATTCCATTTATTCATGCCAAAACAGGATATGGAACCATAAATACTCAGGTGCCATTTATTAAAGAATTGCGGGAATTACCGAAAAAATTAGATGAAATAAAGGAGGAGTTAGAATGAAAAAAAATAACAAGCTTTACCATGGAATTAGAAGCGAGGATTTACGTATCTTAAAAAGACCATGTAGGTGCAGAAATCATTACCACCTTTGATATCCGTATTACGTCGCCCAATGAAGAACCAGTTATGAATATAGCAAAAGCCCATACACTAGAACACCTGGGTGCTACATTTATATACAAAAATACAATAAGAGAAAGGTAATATAGTATGAAAAAAATAGGAATTATCGGAGCCATGGAATTAGAGGTAGAAGCACTGAAATCGAAAATGAAAGTAAATAGTATTCAAAAAGTTGCTTCTATGGAATTTTTAGAAGGAACTTTAAATGAAACACAGGTAGTGATTGTAAGAAGTGGAATTGGAAAGGTGAATGCTGCTATTTGTGCGCAGATTTTATGTGATTTATTTCATGTAACGCATATTATAAATACAGGAATAGCAGGTTCTTTGAAAAAAGAAATTAATATTGGAGATATTGTAATATCGTCAGATGCACTTCATCATGATGTGGATGTGCAATTTTTGGGGTATCCATTAGGAGAAGTACCAGAAGTGGGATGTCTAGCATTTCCCGCAGATGAACATCTTTCTACACTAGCCATATCTTGTTGCCGCGAAGTAAATTCTGAAATTTCGGTATATCAGGGAAGAATTGTCAGCGGAGACAAGTTTATTGGGGACAAGCAGGTAAAAGAAAATATTATACATCATTTTGGTGGTCTTTGTGTGGAAATGGAAGGAGCTTCCATTGCTCATACAGCATACTTAAACCAGATACCATTTGTTATTATCCGTGCTATTTCCGATAAAGCAGACGATAGTGCTGAAATGGACTATCCAACATTTGAAAAGGCTGCGGCAGCTCATTCATCTGCATTGGTAGAACATATGCTTCCTATGATATAAAGCAATGATATCAAAATCCTCCCACACAGTGTATGATTACCATGTGGGAGGATTTATTTTTAATTTGAGATAAATTTCATGTAGTTACAAATGACGTAAAATAAATTGTGATGTCTTAAAAATCAATTTCTTCATCATAATAACAAGCTTTTAATAAGTGTTCCATTTCATCTTGAGATGGGATGCGTGGATTAGATCCGGTACATGCATCAGAAATTGCAAGTGCGGCAACTTTTGAAAGTTTATCCATATACTCAGTTTCGTCAATAATTCCACCTTCGTAATCGCGAATACAGGTAGGAATGGACAAAGAAGCATTCATAGCATTTAATTCTGCAATTAAAGCATCGACAAGTTCAGTAGTGGAAGAACCAGTCAGTCCCATGAAGGTTGCAATCTTAGCATAACGGTCTGCAGCTTCTTGATTTTGTGCATTGAATTTAATTACTTTTGGCAAGTACATTGCATTGGCACAGCCATGTACAATGTGTCCGCCACTATAAGCAGCACCGGTTTTATGTGCCATAGAATGAACAATACCAAGGAGTGCATTGGAAAATGCCATGCCGGCTAAACATTGTGCATTGTGCATACGATCTCTTGCATCCATATCACCATCAAAAGATGCTTTTAAATCATCGTGAATCATCTTAATTGCATGAAGTGCCAAAGCATCTGTATAGTCACAGTGAAGTGTTGAAACATATGCTTCAATTGCATGTGTCATAGCATCCATGCCGGTGTGAGCAGTTAATTTCTGAGGCATTTTTTCAGCTAAATCAGGGTCTACAATTGCAACATCCGGTGTAATATTAAAATCTGCCAAAGGATATTTAATACCCTTTTCGTAATCTGTAATAACAGCAAAAGCAGTTACTTCTGTGGCAGTTCCAGAGGTAGAAGGGATGGCACAGAATCTAGCTTTTGTTCTCAAAGCAGGAAAACTAAAAGGTGTGATTAAATCTTCAAAAGTAGTTTCGGGATATTCATAAAATGCCCACATTGCTTTGGCAGCATCGATGGGAGAACCACCGCCCATGGCAATAATCCAGTCAGGCTCAAATTCCTGCATTTTCTCAGCACCTTTCATAACAGTTTCTACACTTGGGTCGGGCTCAACATTTTCAAAAAGTGATACTTCCATGCCAGCTTCTTCTAAATAAGCCACCACACGATCCAAAAAGCCAAAGCGTCTCATAGAACCGCCGCCTACTACAACCATTGCTTTTTTACCGATTAAATTTTTCAATTCTTCTAAAGAACCTTTTCCGTGATATAAATCTCTTGGTAATGTAAAACGTGCCATAATGATAACCTCCTATTTGAAAAAAAGTATAATATTAGTTACATTTTTGAATCTGCATAGTTTAGAAATGCAAGACTGTTATTTATTTAACAATATGTTATCATCGAAATGTATAAAAGTCAAGAAAATACCATGCTTGTTTTGGATAAAATACACAGAAAAATGAAATCTAAAAGTTTAAGAAAATATTTCATAAGAATTTCTTAAATTAGGAGAAATTCGTTGTTTCTCATGAAAAGCTATGCTATAATTCCATTGAAAATCCATATAATATAGGAAAGAATAAAGTCGGAAGAAAGGTAGATCATATGAAAGAAAAGTTAAAGGATATTTTTTGCCGTTATAAACATGCATGGGTATTATCTTATGTGATTTTTTATTTTATATGGTTTGCATATTTGGAGAATACAGTAACCAGAAGATTTCATGTAATTCATATGGCTTTAGATGATTATATTCCGTTTATGGAGATCTTTATTATTCCGTATTTTTTATGGTTTGCGTATGTGGCAGTTACTGTAGTATATTTTTTATTTCAGAATACGCAGGACTTTTATAAATTGTGTTGCTTTTTATTTGTGGGAATGACAGTATTTCTTGTGATTTCTACGATTTATCCAAATGGTCATTATTTGCGTCCAAGAGTCTTTGAACGGGATAATATATTTGTATCTATGGTACAGCTTTTATATGCAACGGATACTCCTACGAATTTGTTTCCAAGTATTCATGTATATAATTCCATAGGGGTACATCTTGCAATCAGTCATAGTGAATCACTAAAAGAGAAGAAATGGCTTCAGTGGAGTTCGTGTATTTTAATGGTGTCCATAGTAGCATCTACCGTATTCTTAAAGCAACATTCTATTTTTGATTTAATTACAGGATGTATTATGGCAGTGGTGATGTATAGCTTTGTATATGGAAGGAACTGGCAAGGAAGTAGAAAACGCGTATATGACAGACCATATAGAGAAATATAGAGAAGTATAGAAAAATATAGAGAAGTATAGAAAAATATAGAGAAAATAAAGTGCTGAAGAAATTACGAAATATAATTTCTTCAGCACTTTTTATAATTTTGATAAAAGTATGGATCATCAGAAAGATAGGATTACAAAATAGTATGGAATCACATAAACTCTTTTAAATATTTACTATGACTTGGGTGACGAAGCTTTCGCAATGCTTTTGCTTCAATTTGCCGAATGCGTTCTCTAGTAACACCAATATAATCCCCTACTTCTTCTAATGTATGGGGTCTATGTCCATTTAACCCAAAGCGCATATTGAGAATTGTCTGTTCCCGCTGGGTTAAAGTGGATAACTGCTTTCTGATTTCTAGTTTCATCATAGTATCAATTGCCATATTTTCCGGTGAATCAATGGTTTTATCTTCAATAAAACTCCCTAAAAAACTGCTTTCATCATCTCCAATTGGCGTGTCAAGCGAAACAGTAGGTGCAGAAACTAAAAGAATTTGTTCTACTTTTTCCATGGTGAATCCTGTGATTGCTGCTAATTCTGCACAAGTTGGTATGGTATGCTGCTGATAACACTGTTGGGAAGCTTTCATGATCTTACGGGTGTCTTCCCCTAAATGAACAGGTAAACGAATGGTTCGGTCTTGATCAGAAATTCCTCTGGTAATAGCCTGTCGAATCCACCAGGTGGCATAGGTGGAAAATCGAAAGCCAAGAGTATAATCATAACGATCCACAGCCTTTATCAACCCTAAATTACCCTCTTGAATTAAATCTAATAAGGACAAAGTATGAGTACAGGGAACATATTTTTTGGCAATATTAATAACAAGCCTTAAATTAGAACAAATCATTTTATCTTTTGCTTTCAAATTTCCCTGTGAGATAAGAATTGCCAACTGACGTTCCTCTTCTTTACTTAGCAAGGGCGCTTCTCCTGCCCAGGCAAAATATTGTTTGATAGAATCCGTATCGGTAGAAAAAGGTTGTGGAATTTCTGATGTTGTATTTGTATTGACTAATGTTTGTACAGACATTTAATACCTCCCAACAAAAGCAGTGTTAATTTACAAATCGAAATGTTCCATAAAACCTATTCTTCCTCTAAAGCGGACAAGTGTTTTTTCTCGTTTATTTTAAACACAAGAGAGTCAAGGGATACTTGCAATTCTATTTTGTCGTTTTGGAATTGAGAAATTTCGCCTACGGTCAATGATGCTCCAACTGGCAGACCGTCAAGGTCAACAGCAATGGTATCAATCATATTATCAGGAAAAGCAGAATATGGAATTTCTAATAAAACCTTTTCTAAGATACCGGTTACTTTATCTGTGTTTTGCAAAATAATATGGGTGATGCTGTTGACTTTCTGATTTGCAGTTAAAGCTTGAAAATTGATATGAACAAGTTCATTTTTTAAAAAATCCCAAGTTTTTTCTTTGATTTGTACTGGAATAATTTGCTCATCAACTTTTATCTGGATGGTACTTCCTTCTCGTTTTTCTTTAAACATTCTATTTGCAATCATCATTTCCATTTGAATAGGAAGTGACTCTGACAAGGTACTGCCACAAATTACACAAGGCACCATGCCGCTACGTCTTAATGCTTTTGATTTTGTAATACCATTTCTTTTTTCTGCAGTAACAATATTCATTTTTTTATCCTCCTAGATGCTGTTTTCTCGTAATTTCCGAGGAGTGCGTGGCTCTTCTTACTATGAATCACAAAAAGGAAAGGCTGTTCTTAACATCAAATAAAAAAAGAAAGGCTTTTCATATCACACCCAAAGGTGCATACCAACAGCCTTTCTTAACAGACGGTTCTTTTCTCGTTTCTCACACCATATCATGAATGGTGAAGAAAGGCAAGGAAAACAGCCTATGGTTGTTTCATAAAGGAATTATTCTTATAATTTGGACTTGCAGAGGTTATAGAAAATGATTTAGAATAAAATCGGGGTAACAGGATTCGAACCTGCGACCTCACGGCCCCCAGCCGTGCGCTCTAGCCAAGCTGAGCCATACCCCGTATATATCATACGCAAAATATTATATCATACAAAAATATCAAAATCAAGTTACAAATTTTAAATTTTCATTACATTTGATGAAATTATTTGACTTTATGAGAAATGGCTTTATAATAAAAAGGTAACCGTATAACATTGCAGGATAAATTCATGTAATACAACACGAATGAAAATATAAATAAAGGAAAGGTAAGGTTATGAAATTAACAGAAAAATTTAACCATAAGCAAATAGGATTTGGCATTGTGGGAATACTTGTTTTGGTATTACTCGTGATATATTTAGGAGTTGCAGCATTTTTTCAAAATCATTTTTTAACACGTACTACGATAAATGGAATCCCAGCATCAGGAAAAAATGTGGAAGAAATCGAGAATCTTATTTCAGAAAAAATCAATGGGTACAGTATTGTTTTAGAAGAAAGAAACAATAAAAAAGAAACAATGAAGGGAACAGACATTGCATTAAAACCTGTGTTTGATGGTGCGTTAAATGAAGAACTAATTAAGCAAAATGGATTTGCATGGCCAGTGGCACTATTTCGCGATTCTAAAATTGAAGTAAAAACCATGGTGGATTACGACAAAAATAAATTAGAAGCTAGAATAGAAAAACTAGAATGTATGAATGCCTCTACCATGGTAGCACCAGAAAATGCTAAGCTATCTGATTATTCCAAAGAAAAAGGATATGAAATTATATCAGAAATAGAAGGAACTACCATTAATAAGGACATACTTCTAGAAGTATTTGGAAAAGCTGTAACAAATCTTCAAAAAGAAGTATCCTTAGAAAAAGAAAAATGTTATGTAAAACCGGAATGCACAAAAGAATCGGCAGAACTTAAGAAGCTGGCAGATACCATGAATCTTTATACAAAAACAGCAGTAACGTATGAGTTTGGAGATAAAAAGGAAGTATTAGATGGTACTACAATCAGCCAATGGCTGTCGGTAGGTGAGAATCAAGAGGTTTTATTATCAGAAGAAAAAGTAAAAGAATATATTAATACATTAGCTGAAACCTACAATACAGCAGGAAAAGCAAAATCTTTAGCAACTTCTTATGGAAGTACGGTTACTGTGAACAGTGGAAACTATGGCTGGAAGATTGATAAAGGGACTGAGACAGCGGCGTTAATGGCAAGCATTCAGTCAGGTGAAAGTATATCCAAGGAACCGGCATATTCCAAAACAGCCAGAAGCCATGGTGCCAATGACTATGGAAATACCTATGTGGAGATCAATATTACAGCGCAGCATTTGTACTATTATAAAGATGGAGCGTTGGTTCTAGATACTGATTTTGTATCAGGAAATGAGGCTAAAAGTTATGATACCCCTACAGGAGCATATAGTTTAGCATATAAACAAAAAGATAAGACACTTCGTGGAGAAGGCTATGCCACACCGGTATCTTTTTGGATGCCATTTAATAATGGGGTAGGATTTCACGATGCTACTTGGCGTAAAGATTTTGGTGGAAATTATTATAAGAGCAATGGTTCTCATGGATGTATCAATATGCCCTATAATTCAGCGAAAAAACTGTATGAAACTATTGAGTCAGATTGTCCGGTTTTAGTTTATAAATTACCGGGAACTGAAAGTGCAAAAGCATTAGCTCAAGATGCGGCAAAGTCTATGACAAATACCATCAAGAGTATAGGAGAAGTTACTTTAGCAAATCGTGCAGCTGTGACAGGCGCACGGGCACAGTATGATGGTTTGAACGATACAGCCAAAGGATTTGTAAGCAATTATGATGTATTGGTTTCTGCGGAAGCTCAAATTGCTCAGTTAGATGCTCAGGCAGCAGCAGACGCAACAAATAAACAGTTACAGTCTGAAGCCCAACCGGTAATCAACGCGATCAATGGAATTTCAGGCATTACCATAACATTGGACAAAAAAGGTGAAGTCGAACAGATTCGTGCTCGCTATAATGCATTGTCTGGGCCGGCAAAGGAAAAAGTGACAAATTATAATGTACTGGTGGCTGCGGAAGGCGTGATTGCACAACTTGCAGCAGCACCACAGTAAGTTAGGACAAGGCGAAGGTCAAAAGAGATATGGAATATCAAAGAGAAAACAGCAAGAAGATTACCATTTCAGATGTAGCACAAGCTCTTGGAGTATCTACAACTACAGTATCAAGGGCAATTTCCGGAAAAGGAAGAATTGGAAATGATACAAAGGAACGTGTTCAGGCATATATTAAGGAGCATAATTATAGACCCAATGTAATGGCAAGAGGTTTGGCACGCTTGAAGACATATAATATCGGAGTAGTACTTCCAGAAGAGTATACATTGGTAGATTTGCCCTTCTTTCAGACCTGTCTGATGGGAATTAGTGAAATAGCAGCAAGTTTAGATTATGATATTCTGCTTACCATGGGAAGAGAAAACGATTGTACTCAGCTGAAACGTATGGTGGATAATCATAAAGTAGATGGCGTAATACTGATGAGAACCTTTACAACAGATCTGCATGTGGAGTATTTACTGGAAGCTGGAATTCCATTTGTAACAATTGGCAGCAGCACTTATTCTAAAGTAATACAAATTGATAACGACCATCAAAGTGCATGCAGAGAACTTACCTCTATTCTTCTTATGAAACAGATGGAACGAATAGGACTGATAGGAGGAACTGCAACGCATGTAGTTACTCAAAGGCGTTTACAAGGATATAGAGAAGCCCATGAGAAGATAGGAATTCCTATTGATGAAAGCATTATGTTTATCAATGTGGAACGAGAAGTTATGATAGAACGTGCCGTGGACAAGCTGCTAGAGGCAAAGGTAGACTGTATTATTTGCTTAGATGATGCAGTATGTATACATGTGTTAAATAAATTGAGAAAAGAGCATATTTCAATACCGGGACAAATGAAAGTAGCATCTTTTTATGATAGTTCTGTACTTGAGAACAATATGCCTTCCATTACATCTCTTACCTTTAATGCAAGGGAGCTTGGAATGACTGGATGTAGAATTCTTACGGACAGGATGGAAAACAATATTGTGGAAGAGCATACGTTATTGGGATATGAAGTCATCTTAAAAGAATCAACAAAATAAGAAAAAGAATAAAATAAGAAAAAGAATAAAATAATCAGAAAGTGCCCTAAAAATAGGGGCACTTTTTTAAAAAGAAGGAACTTGCGCACAAATAGATCGTATTGAGCGACAACAATTTTAAAGATAAATGTTTTAGTAAATATTCAGAAAAGTATTTAGTAAAACATGCAGGTAAAAAAATGGTAAAACATTGATAATATTTACTAATACATAAAGGGAAATAGAGGAGATATCAAGAAATCCAGTGTTTATCAGTGTGAAAACGTTTTCGTGAAGTAAAAAACATAAAAAAAATGTAAGAAATATTGAAAAAATAAGAAGAACAACCGATTGCGCAAATGAAAAATATAGTAATAATGACGAAAAAACATTGGACAATATAGACAAAAGAAGGAATGAAAATATGGAAAATATGAACATTTACAATGAACGGTAAATTTGGTAAACTTTATCCATGGAACAACCGATTGAACAATAAAGTAGATCAGACAGTCCAGAAACTAAAAAAAGTTTTTCATGGGAGGAAACAATATGAAGAAAAAAATTTTAGGCGTATTACTTTGCTTAGCAATGACAGCAAGCATGGTAGGATGTGGTGGAACAGATGATACATCCAAAGGCAGTGACGACAAGAAGACAGAAGACAGCACAGACAAAACAGACAAAACAGCAGATAAAGGGGATGAAAAAACTTTAACTGTATGGTGTTGGGATCCAGCATTTAACATTTATGCAATGGAAGAAGCAGCCAAAGAGTATAAGACAGCTAATCCAGATGTCAATGTAAAAATTGTAGAAGCACCTTGGGAAGATATTCAGACCAAATTGACAACAGCAGCAACTAGTGGAAAATATGACACATTACCTGACATCTTATTGATGCAGGATAACGCATTCCAGAAAAATGTTATTTCATATCCAGATGCATTCCTTGACTTAACAGACAGTGGAATTGATTATACTAAGTTCGCAACAGGAAAAACAGCTTATTCCGTAGTAAATGATAAAAATTATGGTGTTCCATTTGATAACGGCGCAGTGATTGCTTGTTACAGAACGGATATCTTAAAAGAAGCAGGATATACAGTTGCAGACTTTACAGATATTACTTGGAGCGATTATATTGCAAAAGGTAAAGAAGTTTTAGCTAAAACAGGAAAACCATTACTTTCTTGCGTATCAGGGGAATCCGATGTTATTACTATGATGCTTCAGTCCACAGGCTCTTCTCTATTTGATAAAGAAGGAAATCCAAGCATGGTAGGAAACAAAGAATTAAAGAAAGTTATGGAAACCTATGCTGAAATGATTAAAGCAGGCGTTTTAGTTGAAAACAATGACTGGGATCAGTATGTTGGCGGCATGACAAATAGTGGTGTAGCA
The DNA here is from genome assembly GCA_036653135.1 of Lachnospiraceae bacterium. Lineage (GTDB taxonomy): Bacteria > Bacillota > Clostridia > Lachnospirales > Lachnospiraceae > Petralouisia. Next base: position 21,480 of record JAVVUO010000006.1, on the reverse strand, counting down.
GGAACTATCAACGGATGTTGGATTATGGGATCCATTCAGACAGCAGAAGATCAAAGCGGCAAATGGGCAATTACCAATATGCCAAAAATGGATGGTGTAGACGCAGCAACTAATTACTCTAATAACGGTGGTTCTTCTTGGGCTGTTACTTCTAACTGCAAGAACCCAGAATTAGCAAAAGATTTCCTTGCAACCACATTTGCAGGAAGCGTTGGATTATATGAAACAATTCTTCCTAAATCAGGTGCATTAGCAACTTATTTACCAGCTGGTGATTCCGATGCATATGCAAAACCATCAGAGTTCTTTGGTGGAGATGCAGTATTCTCTAAAATCACAGATTTTGCTAGCAAAGTTCCTAGCAACAACACAGGTGTTTATTACTATGAAGCACGTGATGCTATCGGTACAGCAATTATCAATGTTGTAGGCGGAGCAGATATTGATGGTGAAATAAAGACAGCACAGGATACCATAAACTTTGCAATGGAACAGTAAAAGATTGCAATAGGAGTGTAAGTGGGGAACAGCAAAGGCTGTTCCCTATTAAATAAAGGGGGCATACGCGTGAGTCAGTCAACGAAACCCAAAAGTAAAAAAATATCATTAAATAAAAGACAGAATCTAACCGGCTGGGCATTCTTAACACCTGCAACAATTATGATTGCAATTATGAGCTTTTTGCCTATGATACAGGCATTCCTCTTATCACTACAGGCCGGCAAAGGAATTGATTTACGATTTACAGGATTTAGCAACTATTTGCGCATGTTTGATGATAAGATATTTGTACAATCCATTATCAATACATTTTTATATCTTATTATTCAAGTACCGATTATGCTGATTCTAGCATTGGTATTGGCATCTATGCTAAATAATAAGAATCTTCGGTGCAAAGGATTATTCCGTACCGCAATTTTTCTTCCTTGTGCAACATCACTTGTTTCTTATGCAATTATTTTCCGTTCACTCTTTGCGGTAGACGGATTTGTAAATACTATTTTAATTAAATTTGGATTTTTAAATACAGGATATAATTTTCTGGGAAATGCAACCAGTGCAAAAATCATTATTATACTCGCGTTAGTGTGGAGATGGACCGGATATAATATGGTGTTTTATCTTTCCGGATTACAAAATATAGAGTATTCAGTATATGAAGCGGCAAAGATTGACGGAGCGAACCCATTCCAGACATTCTTTAAAATAACAGCACCATTACTGAAACCAACCATTTTATTGACAGCTATTATGTCAACAAATGGAACATTACAGTTATTTGATGAATCTGTAAACTTAACAGCCGGTGGTCCTGCGAATGCAACGATTACCATGTCTCACTACATTTATAACGTGTCCTTTAAATATGTGCCAAACTTTGGGTATGCAGCAGCTATGTCATTCCTGATATTTATTTTGGTAGCAGTTCTGGCACTTGTGCAGATGAAAGTAGGTGACAAGCGTGACTAAGACAAAAAGAGCAAATGTTTTAATGTATATTGTGTTGTCTATTGTATCAATCATTTCGGTTTTTCCAATTTACTGGATGGCAGTATCGGCAACGAATAAAAGTGTGGATATACTGGGGGGAACTATGCTACCTGGAACATATCTCATTGAAAACATCAAGAATTTATTTGCAGCACAAAATGTGCAGGCAGCCATGTTCAACTCCTTTAAGTATGCAATATTACTTACGATTTGTTCCTTGGTAATTTGTTCCTTGGCGGGTTATGGATTTGAAATTTATCATGACAAGGGAAAAGATGCTGTAATGTCCTTACTACTTTTGGCAATGATGGTTCCTTTTGTAGCAACTATGATTCCACTGTTTCGGATGTTTTCCTCAGCAGGACTTTTGAACTCTACCTTAGGATTTATTTTACCAACTATTTCCACTCCATTTCTAATTATGCTGTTTCGACAAAGTGCAAGAAGCTTTCCGCATGATATTATAGAAGCGGCTAGAATTGATGGATTGAATGAAATGCAAATCTTTTTTAGAATGTTCGTTCCTACCATGCGTTCTACGTATGCGGCAGCAATGACCATTACTTTTATGAATGCATGGAACAACTACTTATGGCCTAAGGTAATTATGCTAGATGATACCAGCATTACCATGCCTATGCTAGTTGCCAACCTGACTCAGGGATATGTAACAGATTATGGTATGCTTATGGTAGCTGTTTTAATGTGTACATTGCCCACAGTCATTATTTTCTTCTTGTTACAGAAGAGCTTTGCAGAAGGTATTACCGGAGCAGTAAAATAGGCGCTACGGTTTATTCCAAAGAATAGTATATCATCTCATATTTGAAAGCATAAGGAACTGACTCGGCAGCACTGTCTTTTAGTGCTGCTGAATCAGCTTAATTCATCATAATAGAAAGTTTTATTTGATACCGTCTATTACACAACAAAGAGCAGGAGGACAGAGAAGATGTCATGTTTTAACTACGAAAAAGTAAAAGACCCCCTTGTTTTTGCAGAAAACCGCATGGAGGCACATTCAAATCATGTGTGTTATGCATCTAAAGCAGAACTGGAAGAAGGAAAAAGCAGTCTGCGTTATTCCTTAGATGGACTGTGGAAATTTTCCTATGCCAAGAACTTTGAATCAATAATTCCGGAATTTGAATTGCCGGAGTATTCCTGCAAAGCGTGGGCGGATATTAAAGTTCCAGCTCATATTCAAATGGAAGGATATGATGTACCCCAATATGCTAATGTGCAGTATCCTTGGGATGGAAGAGAGCAAATTGAAGCAGGACAAATACCAGAGTATTTTAATCCGGTAGCAAGTTATGTAAAATATTTTAAAGTTCCAGATTGTATGCAGAAAGCACCGGTATACATTTCTTTCCAGGGAGTGGAAAGCGGTATGGCACTTTGGCTAAATGGTACCTATATAGGATATAGTGAAGACAGTTTTACTCCTTCTGAATTTGAACTCACACCTTATTTAAAAGAAGGAGAGAATAAATTAGCGGTACAGGTATTTAAGTGGACATCTGGAAGTTGGTGTGAAGACCAGGATTTTTTCCGTTTTTCCGGTATTTACAGAAGCGTATACCTCTATACAACACCCAAAGTACATGTGCAGGATATACGCATTAAGACGAAATTAGATGATGAATACAAAGACGCTTATTTAGAAGTAATGGTGAAAAGTAAGGGAACTGGAAAAATAAGCATGATACTTGGCGATGGAGAAGAAGTAGTAGCTCAGACCAAACATGATTTAACAGAGCAGCTTACCATACTGCTGCCAGTAAAAAAACCATTGCTGTGGAGTGCTGAGGAACCAAATCTCTATGAACTGACAATAGAATTGGAAGATGTCAATGGACAGACTACAGAAGTGATTTCTCAAATGGTGGGATTTCGCCGTTTTGAACTCATAAATCACATCATGTGTATCAATGGGAAACGAATTGTGTTTAAAGGAGTCAATCGTCATGAATTTAGTTCTAAAACAGGACGTGCGGTATCAGAGGAAGAAATTATTAAAGATATCCTTACTATAAAAAGAAATAATATCAATGCAATCCGTACCTGCCATTATCCAGATGATTCTAAAATTTATGAATTATGTGATAAATATGGTCTATATCTGATTGCAGAGAATAATTTGGAAAGTCATGGTACCTGGGATCCAATTATACGAGGAGAAGCAGATATTACAGCAGCAGTACCAGGAGACAGAAAAGAATGGGAACCTATGATGTTAGACCGTGTGACTTCCTGCTACCAAAGAGATAAGAACCACCCGTCCATTGTGATTTGGTCTTGCGGAAATGAATCTTTTGGAGGAAGTGTTATTTATAACATGTCACGGTTATTTCGCATATTAGATGATACTAGACTGGTACATTATGAAGGTGTGTACAGCGACCGGCGTTATAATGATACCAGTGATATAGAAAGCCAAATGTATCCACCGGTGGAGCGGATCAAGGAATTTTTGAAACATGATTCCAGCAAACCCTTTATTGCTTGTGAATATACTCACGCAATGGGAAATTCTTGTGGTGCTATGCACAAATATACGGATTTAACAGACACAGAGCCACTTTATCAAGGTGGATTTATATGGGATTATATTGACCAGTCTATTGAGAAAAAAGACCGTTATGGTGAGAAATTCCAAGCATATGGTGGAGATTTCGGAGAGCATCCTTGCGATTATAATTTTAGTGGAAATGGAATTGTATATGGTGGAGAACGAGATGAATCACCTAAGATGCAGGAAGTAAAATTCAATTATCAAAATATTAGTGCTGTGGTTTCTAAAGATAAAGTTCTAATAAAGAATAAGAATTTATTTATCAATACAGATAATTATGACTGTGTGGTTCTATTGGAAAAAGAAGGAAAACTGCTACAAAAAGCACAGATGCTCACCTGTGTAGAGCCATTAAGTGAAAAAGAATACGAACTGCCCATTTCTTTACCAAAGAATTCGGGAGAATATGCTATCACTGTTTCATTCCGGCTGAAAACAGAGGAAGACTGGGCACCCATAGGATATGAAATTGCGTTTGGACAAACGGTAATAAAAGTAAAGACGCAGGAACAGCCAATTACAGAACCGCTTACCGTCATTCGAGGAAAATTAAATATTGGCGTTCGGGGAGAACATTTTGAATGTATGTTTACTTACCTAAATGGAGGACTTGCTTCTTATCGTTATGGCGGAAAAGAAATGATAGAGAAGATTCCAATGCCAAACTTCTGGCGGGCACCGGTGGATAATGATTGCGGAAGCCGTATGATGGGGCGTTATGCTCAGTGGAAGATTGCCAGTATGTATTGCTGGATGGATAAGAGCAGAAAAGAAAATCCTACTTTAATAGAAAAAGAGCATAGTGCAGTGATTACTTTTTACTATTTGATGCCCACTACACCAGAAAGCGCATGTAGTGTTTCTTATGAAGTATTTGGAGATGGAACAATATCCACAACTTTGTCTTACAAACCAGTCAAAGAATTGGAGGATATGCCAGAATTTGGAATGATGTTTAAGTTTAATGCAGACTACGAAAATGTAGAATGGTATGGAAATGGTCCAAGTGAAACTTACTGTGACAGACAACTTGGTGCTAAATTAGGTATTTACAAAAATAAAGTAGCGGATAATATAGCGAAATATCTAGTTCCGCAAGAGTGTGGTAATAAAACACAGGTGCGCTGGGCAAAAATAACAGACAATACAGGAAAAGGAATTATGTTTCGTGGGGACTGTGTCAGCTTTTCTGCACTGCCCTATACACCTCATGAGATGGAAAATGCCATGCATGAGTATGAACTTCCTAAGGTACATTATACTGTGGTGCGGGTCGCAAAGCAGCAAATGGGTATAGGTGGTGACGATAGCTGGGGTGCAAGACCACATCCGGAATATTTGTTGGATGTAACCAATCCCCTTACGTTGAATTTTACCTTTAAAGGAATTGTATAAAATAAAATAGAACAATTGTACTAAAGTTTTAAAAGGTGTTGCAAAATAGTAACAATATATTATTTTGCAACACTTTTTTTCTTTCATGAAATTGAAAATTAGAACTATTATGGAAGTAAAAAAGCAAGATAAATAACAAGAACAGCAATATGACGAAAAAGCAAGAAATCACATGTGTATGAATGAGTAAAAAGTTTGCACGATTGTGTCGAAAATGTGAAAAGATATTGAAAATTGCACAAAAAATGATGTATAATTGCAATATCTGATGACAAAGATAACAAAGATAGTGAAGAAACAAGACAACGTTTCTACATACCCGGGATGGTAGAAACAAGGGGAAAGACAAAATATGTCATCGCAATGTAATAGTTTAAGGAGGATTGTAATGAAAAACAAAACAAGAGCATTTTTATCAAAAGCGTTATCAACAACATTGGTTGCTGCTATGATATTGCCTTTGTTTCCTACAATGGAAGCATCTGCATATACAAGTACAACCACAGAAACAATCGAAAATGCCCAAACCCATGATTGGCAGTTATTAGGAGATGGGATATTTGAAAAACTAGCAGTAGGTGGTGAGAAATGGCTGCACATAGAATCCGGAGTCAATGACATGAATAAGCATGAATTGGCAAAACCGGGAGCAGCCTTTGCTGTAAAAACTACAGAAACAGCAACTGGTGCAACTGAATTATCATTATCAGTAGATGTAGGAAAGGTAACAACCAATCGTATTGGATTCTATCCTAAATATGTAGATGATAATAACTGGGTTTATGTTGGATTAAATACCACTGGATGGTACTATGAATACAAGGTAGATGGTAAAGGTGGTTATCCAAATTTAGCACTTACAAAACCAGCAGCAGATACCGTGTTGGCAATGAACATTACCTTAAATAAAGATACATTGACTGTAAAAGCTGGGGATGAAACAGCAACAGCTACCAATGCAGATTTAGCTCCTTTGGATGCTTTAACAGGAAGTGCAGTACTTCGCTGTGGAAGTTTTAAAGGTGCCAATGGACAGGAAGTAACTTCCATTAACTGCAAAGACATTATGTTTCAGAAAATAGCAGTTCCACAGAGTAGCTGGACTGCAATTGCACCTCGTGAAGGACAAATCTTAAAAGAGATTACCAAAGGTGGAGAAGAAACATTACATTTGGAAACAGTAGCAACAAATAACAATAACTTTGATGCTAAACCTGCACTTGTTCAGGATAAGAGTCAGGCAGCTTTTTCAGATGGATCTGTGGAATTTACGGTGATTCCTAAAAATACGGACTTGTCAGAGACAAGATTTGGTATTGGATTCCGTTATTCCAATAATAAAAACTGGGGCTATATTGGATACGATAAAGAAAACAAATGGTTCTTTGAGTACAAGAATAATGGTTCTGGACAGTATCCAGCTATTAGTGAAGCAACAGCTGCATATCCAATTATTCCGGCAGAAGGACTTAAAGTGAAAGTGACTTATTCTGGAAATGATGTTGCTTTATCTCTTGCAGGAACAGAAGTTTGGAGAAAGACTATGCCTGATGCATTCGGACAGCTTCCAGCTGGCGGAATTGCATTTAAAGCAGGACGTCATCAGAACATGGACACAAGTGTAGATATTAAAAATATTACATACACAGTAGACACTCACACAGAAATTACTGATCCAGAAGAAGTAACATATACTGCACCAGATACTATCGAATCTGAAAGTATGTCTGTTGGAATTGACAATGTATTTCCAAGAGTTGCAGGCTACACCTTAAAGGGTGGCGAATTAGATGGTAAAAAATTCTATGGACAGGCTGAATCTTTAACTACCCTTCTTTTAAACAGAGGGCAGGATAAGAACAAAAAACCTGGTGTGACTGTTACACCTAAGGTAGATTATACAAAAGTAAGTGCAAATCAGGCAAAATATGTAATGCATGTAAATGATGAAGGAATCAAGGCAGACATTACAGGAACCTTAACCGTAACAGGAAGAGAGCTTGCATTTGATATTACAGAAGTTAAAAATATCAAAGGTGATATTGTTACAACGATAGAAATACCAAATCACAACTTAGTATCGGTAAGAGATACTCAAAAAGATGCAACATTTGGTGGTTCTCAAATGTCCACAAATACCCATAAGAATGGGGATACTTATGCCAATGTAAAAGACATGTCAAATGGTATTAAGGGATATATGTATGCATTTGTTTCTGCAGATGGCTTAAGCGCAGGACTTTGGAGCAATTCAGAGAATAATGTAACAGCTGACTGGCAGAGAGTAACAGGAGTTGCTAGTACTCAAACAAACGACAAAGGCGAATACAAACAGATGGGCTTAAGCAGTACCTTCTGGACATATCAAAAAGGCGAGGAATACCGTGCAGAAAATACACCTGCAGAACTTCCAAGCACAAAAATTGTAATTACTGGTGATGAGAACCAAGATGCAGTAGTAGACTGGCAGGATGGTGCTATCGCATATCGTTCCATTATGAATGTACCATTAGGATCAGAAGCAGTGCCAGATCTTGTAGCACTTCGTATTGCCATGAACTTTGGTTCACAGGCACAAAATCCGTTCTTGATGACATTAGATAATGCCAAAAAAGTATACTTAAATACAGACGGACTGGGACAGTCAATCTTATTAAAAGGATACGGAAGTGAAGGACATGATTCCGGACATTTGAATTATGCGGATATTGGAAGACGTATGGGTGGAACAGAAGATATGGCTACCTTATTAAAGAAAGGTGCAGATTATGGCGCAACTTTTGGTATTCATGTAAATGCAAGTGAAACCTATCCAGAATCTATTTACTTTACAGAAGATCGTTTAAAGAAAGATGCCAACGGAAATTATGCTTATGGTTGGAACTGGCTAGATCAAGGTGTAAACATTGATGCAGATTATGACTTAAGAAATGGTCGTGCAGATCGCTTTAAAGATTTATATACAGAATTAGATAAATACAATGCAGGAAATTTATTAGACTTTATTTATGTAGACGTTTGGGGCAATGGACAATCCGGTGACAATGGGACTTGGGCAAGCCGTCAGTTAGCAAAAGAAATTACAAACTGTGGATGGCGTGTAGCAGGTGAGTGGGGATATGCAAATGAGTATGACTCTACCTTCCAGCACTGGGCAACAGATTTAACCTATGGTGGATATGCACTAAAAGGTATTAACAGTAATATTGCACGTTTTATCCGTAACGAACAAAAAGATTCATGGGTAGGAGATTATCCAAAATACGGTGGTGCAGCAGTGAACCCATTACTGGGTGGCTATGATATGAAAGATTTTGAAGGATGGCAGGGTCGTAATGACTACGAAGGATATATGGACAATCTTTTCGATGATGACCTGGCAACTAAATTTGTTCAGCACTATCAAGTAATGAAGTGGGAAAATGGAACACCTGTTACCATGACAGATAATGGGGAAACATATAATTTCACACCTGATATGAAAATTACATTACAAGATGAAAGTGAAAACACCTTAGTAATTGAAAGACAAAGCAATGATGTAACTGCTCCAGGATATAAGCTGAGAACTATGACTTATAACGGAACAACAGTTATGGATGGAGAGAAATATTTAATTCCATGGTTCTGGGATGCAAAAGGAAATGACTTAGCAGCAGCAGATGAAAAATTATATCATTGGAATCAAGCAGGCGGAGAATCCACATGGACATTGCCAGCTGGCTGGGATGTTAACAATGTAAAGGTATATGTATTAACAGAAAACGGAAAAGCACAGGAGCAGACAGTAGCTGTTACCGGTGGAAAGATTACCTTAAATGCAGAAGCAACAACTCCATATGTAGTATATAAAGGAGATGCAGCAAGAGCAAATGCACAGGTTGAGTGGAGTGAAGGAATGCACTTAACAGATGTAGGATTTAACAGTGCAGATCCATTAAGCTATTGGGAAATTACTGGAAAAGAAAATGCAGCTATTGTAAAAAGTGCAGCAAGCAACGATATGTTAGCTCTTTCAGGAGCATCCAGTGTAACTCAAAAAGTAACAGATTTAAAACCTGGTAAACAGTACGCAGCTTATGTTGGTATTGATAATAGAAGTACAGCAAAAGCATATATTGACGTAACCACACCAGATGGCAAGACGGTATCTAATTATACAGAAGAATCTATTGCAAAGAATTATATTTCAGCATACGCACATAATACAGGCGGTCCAACAATTGCAGAACAAGGAAGTTACTTCCAAAATATGTATGTATTCTTTACAGCTCCAGAATCTGGAGAAGTAACCTTAACACTTCGTCGTGAAGCAGGAGAAGGAATTTCTTACTTTGATGATATCCGTGTATGTGAGAATAACTCAAAAAATCAGGTATCAGCTAATAGATTTGAGCAGAATTTTGAAGAAGTAGCCCAAGGTGTATATCCATTTGTAATTGGAGCTATTGAAGGAGTATCCGATAACAGAACTCATCTTTCAGAATTCCACGCACCTTATACACAGTACGCATGGAATGGCAAGAAAGTAAATGATGTTATTGAAGGAAACTGGTCATTAAAGACCAATGGTCTTGTTAAAAGAAATAACATAGTATACCAGACCATACCACAGAACTTCAGATTTGAGCCAGGCGTAACTTACAATGTATATTTTGATTATGAAGCAGGTTCAGATGATACTTATAGTTTTGTAGTCGGTGATGGAGATTTTGAAAAAAATGGTTCTATTCCATCCTACGACTTAAAGAAAACAGGAGATGAATCAGTAAAGCAGACTCCAGCAGAAGCAACAGAAGCTACAAAGAACGCAGCAAACGGAAGCTACAAGATGCGTGTTACCGGAGCAGAAAGCGGACAGACCTGGATTGGTATTTACTCTACAAATCAGAGTGCAGATACTCAGGGTGATGGCGGCGGAAATGCAAGCTTTAGAGGTTATTCGGATTTTGTTATGGACAATTTGGTAATTGAAAAATCCAATGCGCAAAAAGCAGAATTAGAAAACTTAGTAAATGAAAATAGTAACAAATATGAAGTGAATTATACCGCAGCAACTTGGAAAACATTTATGCATGCCATGGATGCAGCAAATGCAGCATTAGATAATTTTGATGCACAGCAGATAGAAGTAGACATAGCAAAAGCAGGATTAGAACGAGCAATTGCAGGCTTAGTAGTAACAGGAGCAACTTTATCGGGAACTGTAACAGATGGTACCAATAGTCTTTCTGATATTACAGTAACAGCAAAGAATGCTCAGGGAAGAGAATTAACAACAGTAACAGCAGAAGATGGTTCCTATGTAATTCCTGGTATTTTATTTGGTACTTGGAATGTAACAGCAGAAAACGGAAGTTATAAACCAGTTTCTCATGAAGTTACAGCAACTAAGGATACACTGGAATTAACACAGGAATTTGTATTGACTCAAGCTATTACTAGCATCACAGGTAAAGTTATTACAGTAGATACTCCAGCAGCAGATACAGAGGTTGTTTTAAAAACAGTTGATGGAGAAACTTACAAGACAATAACAGATAAAAATGGTGATTATAAATTTGAAGGGGTTGCAGCAGGAGCAAGTACAATTGCAGTAACTGTAACGGGATTTGATGAATATTCTAAAATAATTACCACAACTAAAGACAAAGCATCGATATTAAATGTTATGTTACAGCCTATATCTGGAGCTGATTATGATGCTGATTATGCAGGAATGAGTAAAGAAGCAGCAGAAGGAGCATGGGCTTCCTTAGCAGGAAATACAAGTAGTAATAAAGTAACACAGACTACAGAAGGCGTCGAAGTTAGCTTTGCAGGTGGCGGACATAGCAATGTGTACGAAACACAAGCACCAAGTTTCCAAAACGGATGTGTGGAAATGGATATTAAGACCACAGGAAGCGGAAAACGTTTCGGTATCCTGCTTCGTGCAAAAGATATGAATAACCGTATCTATATTGGTGGCGGAGATGCAGAAGATATGTGGTTTGCAGAGCACTGGGGCAAGGGCGGAAATAGCTGGTCAAGCATGTATTCTGGACCACAATTTAAAGCAAATACGAATATGCATTTAAAAGTAGAACTAGTTGGAACAAAAATATCATTATGGGTAAATGAACAGTTAGTAATTGACGGACTTGTAATGGATGCTATGCCAACAGAAGCAGGACCTATTGGTCTTAATACAAGAAGTAGTAATACAGCAGTTGTCAGCAACGTAAAGGTAACCTCTTATGACCAGCCAGAAGGCGAAATCCAAAATATCGCAGGTGCTGTTCGAAAAGATGGAAAACCAGTAGCAGGGGCAACCGTAACATTAAATGAGCAGACAACAGAAGCATTAGCACGTGCGAAAGCAGGTAATGTTGTTAAAACAACAAAGACAGACGCGAACGGATATTATATCTTTAAAGGTGTAGTATTTGGACAGTATGTAATCAAAGCAGAAGAAAACAATGTAGAAATTGGAACACAAAATGTAGAAGTAAAGGCATCAGAAGGATATATTGTAGCAGAACCAATTTCAACAGGAACAAATCCAGAAAAAGTAGATAAGGCTATCTTACAATCTCTCTACAATAACTATGCAACTTATGCACAGCAGGATTATACACCAGCTACTTGGACAGGATTTAAAGCAGCGTTAGATGCAGCAGATAAAGTATTAAAAGATCAAAACGCTACAGCGCTACAGGTATTAAGAGCTGAGACTGATCTTACTACAGCAGCAGGTATGCTTGAAAAAGGTGTAGATAAGTCTGGACTAACAGGAGCCATTGAAGCAGCAAAAGCACTTGATGAATCCAAATATACAGAAAAATCATGGAAAGTATTAAAAGATACACTAGCAGCAGCAGAAGCAGTAGCAGCAAACACAGATGCAACAGAAGAAGAAGTTCGTACTGCTATTAACAACCTAATTCAGGCAGAAACAGATTTGGAATTAAAGCCAGGAGAAGGAGAAACTGTAAATAAAGATGCATTAAATGCAGTCATTGCAAAGGCTCAGGGCATTGCAAAAGATGGCTACACAGCAGAAAGCTTCAAAGCGTTAACAGATGCATTAAATGCAGCAATTGCAGTAAGAGACAGACAAGATGCAACACAGATTGAAGTAGGTGTGAAGACAGCAATATTACATGCAGCAATAGAAGGTCTTCGTGCAGATAAAACAGGACTTAACAGTGTATATCAAGAAGCACAAAAACGTGTAGAAAAAGATTATACAGAAAGTACCTGGAGTGTATTTGCAGCAGCACTTAAGCAGGCAGAAAAGGTTCTAAATGATGTTAAAGCTACACCACAAGCTGTAAAAGATGCAACAGATGCATTAGTAAATGCAGCTGGAAAATTAGAATTAAAACCTGTAAAAGATGATAACAACAATAACAACGATAACAACAATAACAACAATAACAACAATACAGTAAATAAAGACGCATTAAATAAGGCAATTGCAGATGCATCTAAACTTAATAAGGCTGATTACACGAAAGAAAGTTTTGCAGTAGTAGAAAAAGCCTTAATTGAAGCAAAAGCAATCGCAAGTAATAAGAATGCAACAAATGAACAGGTAGCGTTGTCAGTAACCAAGTTACAAAATGCTATGAAGGGCTTACAAAAAGTAACAACTTCCAATCCGGTAAACAATCAAGGAAACTCTGTTAAGACTGGAGATGCTTCTCCAATCGCAGGTATGATTGTAATCATGGCAGCAGCATTATTAGTTGCAGCAGATGCATTCCGTAGAAGAAGAATGCAGTACAAATAAGGAATCAAGTTGTAGGTACCAAAAATAAGCGTTAAACAGAACCAAGGTATTTGGTAATTAGAAAGGGCTGTCTCACGGACTGAATCAAATCAGCGGTGTGACAGCCCTTTTACATTGGAATCACAAGGAAATCTTGAATTTTGCATAGCAATATGGTAAAGTGTGAAAATCAGTATATTTGAAATAGCAGTAAAAAATAGGAACAGTGGCAATCAAAAAAGAATAATGAGAGGAATCATCATGATAGCAAAACAAATGGTAAAAGAAGTAGCGGGAAGTTCCGCAATTCGCAGCATGTTTTTGGAAGGAAAAAAAATGTCAGAAGAAATCGGAGCAGAAAATGTGTATGATTTCAGTCTAGGTAATCCTATGACACCGGTACCAAAAGAAGTAAATCAGGCGATTATAGATGCAGTGAAGAATCAAAATTCCATGGAACTTCACGGATATATGGACAACGCAGGCTATCCGGCTACGCGTCAGGCTGTGGCAGAAAACTTAAACCGACGATTTGCAGTCAACTTTAAATGGCAAAATATCATTATGACGGTAGGGGCAGCAGGAGCTTTAAATGTAGTGTTAAAAACCATTTTAGACCCTCAAGAGGAAGTGCTGGTATTTGCCCCTTATTTTGGAGAATATAGAGGTTACGTTAGAAACCATCAAGGGATACTCAAAGAAGTAAAACCTCAAATTCCTTCTTTTCAACCTGATTTTATAGATTTGAAACAAAAAATTACGCCTCACACCAAAGCAGTAATCATCAATAATCCGGTAAACCCAACGGGAATTGTGTATGGAATAGATACGATTACACAGATTACTTCTATTTTAAAAGAAAAGCAGCAGGAATATCAGCATGAAATTTATTTGATATCAGATGAGCCATATCGTGAATTGGTATATGAGGGACAGGAAGTGCCATTCTTAACCAACTATTATGAAAATACGTTTATTACGTATTCTTTTAGTAAATCATTATCCATTCCGGGGGAACGAATTGGCTATATTGCAGTGCCAAATCAAATGGCAGATTGTGAACAGGTAGTAGGCGCCCTATCTGTTGCAAATCGGATGTTAGGATACGTAAATGCACCGTCCTTAATGCAAAAGGCCATTGAAAAAAGTATAGATGCACCTACGGATGTGGCATATTATGATAGGAACAGAACATTAATTTATGAAAATCTTATCAAGATGGGGTTTGAATGTGTAAAGCCTCAGGGAGCCTTTTACTTATTTATAAAATCTCCAGTAGATCAGGAAGAAGTGTTTGTAAATTCTGCTAAAAAATATCATATTTTACTGGTGAAAGGAAGTGCATTTGCATGTCCAGGTTATGTAAGACTAGCTTACTGTGTATCCTATGAAACCATAGAACGTTCTCTGAATGCATTTAGGCAGTTAGCATTGGAGTGGGGATTAAAAGGATAAAGTAGTATGAGGATTAACAAGTCATAGATACGGTGCTTAATTATTTTAATAAATCAAGTAATAGCTGGAACAGGCAAAAGAAGATAGGAAAAAAGCAGCAGAACAAGCAGGAGGATACAATTATGGCAGCATGGGAAGAATATGTGAGAAAAGTGGTACCTTATACACCAGGAGAGCAGCCCAATCGACCTAAAATGATTAAATTAAATACAAATGAAAATCCTTACCCACCATCACCTAAAGTGACCAAGGCATTACAAGAGCTAGATACAGACAGCTTACGCAGATATCCAGATCCTAGTGCAGGAACCTTAGTAAAGGCACTGGCAGACTATTATCAGGTAAAGGAGAATCAAATATTTGTAGGAGTTGGTTCTGATGATGTACTTGCTATGAGTTTCTTGACTTTCTTTAATTCAGGAAAACCAATTTTATTTCCGGATATTACTTATTCTTTTTATGATGTGTGGGCAGATTTATACCGTATTCCTTATGAATGCCAGCCACTGGATGATCAATTTCAGATTAGAATTGAAGATTATGCAAAAGACTGTGGCGGAATTGTAATACCCAATCCCAATGCACCAACTGGCGTAGCACTGAGTTTAGAAAACATAGAAGCTATGGTTGCTAAGAAACCGGAAATAATTGTAATAATAGATGAAGCCTATATTGACTTTGGAGGTACTTCTGCGTTATCATTACTTCCGAAGTATGATAATTTGTTGGTAGTACAGACATTTTCTAAATCTAGGAGTCTAGCAGGGATGCGGATTGGTTATGCCATTGGTAATCCGAAGCTGATTCAGTATCTTCAGGATGTAAAATATTCCTTTAATTCTTACACTATGGATACCACAACCTTGGCACTGGGGGCAGAGGCTGTAAAAGACCGTGAGTATTTCACTAAAACACTGGAAAAGGTAATAGCAACCCGAGAACGTGTGAAAGTAGAATTAAAGAAACTGGGATTTGAATTTGCAGATTCCAAAAGCAATTTTATCTTTGCAACCCATCCTAGGTATTCGGCAAAAGTATTGTTTGAAGCTTTAAAAAAAGCAGATATTTATGTACGATACTTTAATAAGCCACGTATTCAAGAATATTTGCGGATTTCTATTGGTACAGAAGAAGAAATGGATGAATTGCTTGCATTTTTAAAAAAATACATACAATAACTGCATTAAAATGAAATGATAGCAGGAACAGAATAGGTGTTAACTTGATATTGTGAAACTTAAAGAATTGGAGAAATTTTATGTTAAAAATGATTTTAAAAGGAATTGTTATAGGTGTAGCTAATATTATTCCAGGCGTTAGTGGCGGCACCATGGCAGTATCTATGGGAATTTATGACAAAATGATTCATGCAGCAACTCATTTAATATCAGAATTTAAAAAAAGTATGAAATTGATTATTCCCATTGGTATAGGCGCAGCGCTAGGACTTGTGGTAGTAGCCCGCATTATTCAAATGATGTTTGAAAAAATTCCGTTTCAGACAAACTTGCTGTTTATTGGCCTTATTATTGGAGGACTTCCGGCAATGACAAAGAAGGTAAAAGGACAAAGCATTCGAATCGGTCATATTCTTTCCTGCCTTATTTTCTTTGCATTGGTTGTAGGTTTAGCAGCATTAGGAGAAAGCGAAGGTGCAGCAGCAGATTTAAGCTTTGGATTAGTAAATGTTATTAAGCTTTTTGGTGTTGGCGTTATTGCTTCTGCCACCATGGTAATTCCAGGAGTCAGCGGCTCTATGATGTTGATGCTTATGGGCTATTATAATCCGATTTTAAACGAAGTAAATCAGTTTATTGATAATCTTTTAAGCTTCAATGTTTCAGGGTTATTATCCGGCTGTACGATACTGGTTCCCTTTGGGATTGGGGTAGTCATTGGAATTTTTGCAATAGCCAAAGTCATTGAAATTATATTTGCAAAATTTCCGTATATGGCATACTGGGCAATTATAGGTTTGATCGTGGCCTCTCCCTTTGCAATTCTAATGATGAACAGCTTTGGTGCACTTACCATTGGAACGGTTCTAACAGGAATTGCAGCTCTAGCAGTAGGAGTAGCAGGAGCTTTGAAATTAGGTGAAGAATAGAAAATAAGGCTCATCTCATAAAGATGCGGTGTTTTTTGAACAAAATTTGGATAAAAGGAAGTGAAGAAATTTGATTCTATATTACCTTAGTGTAATTAATGTGATTGGATTTACACTAATGGGGCTGGATAAGGAAAAGGCACGGAATAAGAAGTGGAGGATTCCCGAAAAAACTCTATTTTTAGTAGCACTGATAGGGGGGAGTCTTGGAAGCTGGTGTGGGATGTATTTATTTCATCATAAGACAAGACACTGGTATTTTGTATGGGGAATGCCAATTATTTTTGGAATACAGGCAGTGGGTGGCATTCTGCTAAGACAGGAACTTTTAACGTTGTTCTAAAGTGGTAAAAATGTTCATTGACATTTTGAAAATAAAATAATATCATAGGTATTACACGAATGTTAATCTGAACAAGGAAATAAAATTCAGACAGAAAGAGAAAGAGGAAATAACTATGTATTCATTTGAAGAAATAAAATCAGCAGATCCTCAGGTGGCACAAGCTATTACAGATGAAATGGCAAGACAAAACAGCCATATTGAATTAATAGCATCTGAAAACTGGGTAAGTAAAGCGGTGATGGCAGCCATGGGCAGCCCATTAACCAATAAGTATGCAGAGGGATATCCCGCAAAGCGTTATTATGGTGGATGTGAATGTGTAGATGTTGTGGAAAACCTTGCAATAGAGCGTGTAAAAGAGTTATTTGGTGGTTATTATGTAAATGTTCAGCCACATTCTGGAGCACAAGCAAATATGGCAGTGCAGTTTGCAATGTTAGAGCACGGAGATACCATGATGGGAATGAACCTAGACCATGGCGGACATCTCACCCACGGAAGTCCTGTGAATTTTTCAGGAACTTATTTTAAAGTAGAACCTTATGGTGTAAATGAAGAGGGATTTATTGATTATGACGAAGTTCTAGCAATTGCTAAGAAGTGTCATCCCAAGTTGATTATTGCAGGGGCAAGTGCTTATGCAAGAACCATTGACTTTAAGAGATTTCGTGAAATTGCAGATGAAGTTGGAGCATATTTAATGGTAGACATGGCTCATATTGCAGGTCTTGTGGCAGCAGGTCTTCATCCAAGTCCAATTCCATATGCTCATGTAGTTACCACAACTACTCATAAAACATTGCGTGGACCTAGAGGTGGAATGATTATAGCAAATGAAGAAACAGCCAAAGAGTTTAATTTTAACAAGGCTATTTTTCCAGGTATCCAGGGCGGTCCCCTTATGCATGTGATTGCAGCAAAAGCAGTCTGCTTTCAGGAAGCATTAGATGACAGCTTTAAAGTGTATCAGAAGCAGATTTTAGATAATGCACAGGCATTATCACTAGGACTGATGAACCGTGGCATTAAATTGGTTTCTGGAGGAACAGATAATCATCTTATGCTAGTAGACTTAACACCCTATGACCTAACAGGAAAAGCAGTAGAAAAATTATTGGATTCTGTAAATATAACCTGCAACAAGAATACAATTCCCAATGATCCTAAATCACCATTTGTAACAAGTGGTCTAAGATTAGGGACACCGGCAATTACATCTAGAGGATTTCAGACAGAAGATATGGATCAAGTTGCAGAATGTATTGCCAAAATGATAAAAGAGGGAGAATCAGCCTCTCAGGAAGTAATGAAAATAGTGAAAGAATTAACAAACAAATATCCACTGGAATAAAAGTATAATACAAGTTATCCATATTGATACAACAATATCACTTAGATAAGTAAATTAATAGTTACATTTAGCGGTTTCTGATTTTCAGAGCCGCTTTTCTTTTTTTAAAAAAACTTGTAAGAGTGTAGCCTTCGACTGAACTGATGACTCCTACACCGCTGCCGTACATATAAAATCCTTGAATGTTTTTTTTCAATATGATACAACTATTGTAATAATATTTAAAGTAAAGGTGGTAAATTTATGCTTAGAGGTATGTGTTGTGGGAAGTTACATATCATGCTGAAACTACACAAGATAGTAGATTTTTTTATTTTAATGAATGATCAAAGGGTGTACAAGTCTACCTAAATATTTTAAGAGAAGTTCTTTATGACAATAGGAATGTAAAGCACAAGACTCCAAAAAAGAAAGCAGGGGAGCAGTATGGAGCAAAAAGAAGTAGGAGCGATTATTTTATGTTTGAGAAACAAAAAAAATATCAAGCAAGAAGTACTTTGTCGTGGCTTATGTACCAAACAGATGATATCAAGAATAGAAAAAGGGGAGAGTATTCCGGATAAGCTGTTGCTGGATACCTTATTACAGCGTCTGGGGGTGTTCCAAAATAAATTGGATACGGTGCTATCCATGGAGGAATATGCTTATTATCAGGAACGGGAACAGATTCAAAAAGCCATTGGTATCAAAGATTTCAATAAAGCACAAAATCTGTTGGATGCATATGAAGAAAAAATGACAGATGCGAAAAACCCTTTGCAACGGCAGTATCTATATAAAATAAAAGGAATTATACTTTCTTTGGAAAAAAAGGAAAAAGGGGACAAGGAGCATACAGCAGCCTTTTATTTTCAAAAAGCCGCAGAAGCCACCTGTCCGGATTGGCAGGAAGAAAATTGGAAAAATCAGTGTTTTAGTGAAGAGGAGTTACATTTATTTTTGTTGCTGGGAAATGAAAAATTAAAGATAGGAAATGTAGAGGAAGGCATTTTTCTACTGCGGAAGGTACTTCATTACGTGGAAACCTTTTATGAGGATAAGGAAGAAAAGGTAGGAATTGTGTCCAAGGCGTCTTACTTTTTAGTGAAGTATGAAATCAGCCGGGAACACTGGGAAAAAGCAGAAGCACTCTGTGCACACAGTGTAGAACTTTTGAGACAGACAGGAACCCTTTTTTATCTCAATGAATTATTGAAGATATGGGTGATTTGTCTGGAAAAGACAGGAAAAAAGAAAAAAGCAGAAAAATATCAGAAACAGCAGATGGTATTGCAGGAAATTTATGAAGAATATGGAGTACTTGAATATTTTGAATGCCCTATATTCCTGGATATGCAGCAGGAATTTTATCTGTACAGTGAAATAATTGCAGAAGAAAGAAAATTTCAGAAACTGACGCAGGAAGAATTGGCGGAAGGGATTTATGGGTATCCGGAAAGTATTTCTCGAATTGAAAATGGAAGTCAGATGCCAAGCCGGAATAAAATGGAACAATTATTCCAAAAGCTTGGAATCACACGAGGGAAATATCAGGTCTATCTGGCAACAGAGGATATTCGGATTCATGAAACGCAGAGAGAAATTCAAGGTCTGATGATACGGCATGAATATGAACGTGGGTATCAGGTAGTGAAAAACCTAGTAAGAAAACTAGATAAAGAAAATTTGTATCATTGTCAGTATGCATTGATGATGGAGGGCATCTTAGGATTGAAATGTGGGGAGCTTACCCCAGAGGAAGCAATGGAAATAAGCAGGGAGGCACTAGCTTATACATACCCTGATTTTACTAAAGGAATAGGAAGAGTGCCTATGGGGTGGGAAGGTTATTTGATTAACCATATGGCGATCTATTATAAATGCAGCAATCAGAGAAAAAAAGCAATAGAGCTATTAAGAAAAACAGTAGAGATGTACGAGAAAAGTCAGGTTGATGTGAAATATCATTTTGAAATATATATAGCTCTGATAGGAAACTTAGCTGTGTATTTAGCAGATGAAGGATACGGAAATGAAGCAATTAAGATATGTGAGAGAGGAATGTGGCTTTCTCTGGAGTGTGAACGGGGTGTGGGACTGGTAAGATTCACGGCGGCAAAAAGCGATGCATGGAGGGCGATAGACCAGGAAAAGAGTGCGAAATATATGGAGCGAGGATTTTACATAAGTGATTTGATGTGCAATTATATAGACCGGGATACAATAAAAGCAGCATACGAAAAAGAAATTGATTGTGATAAAAAATGGTATTAAAATGCGTTATCTTCTAGAAGTCCATATGGAATTAGGATTGAATCATAAATGCAGGGATGGCAAAAACACCATGATTTTGAGTGAGATTATTTGAAAGAAAAGTCTATATAAAAATCATGGTGTTTTTTGTAGAAAAAAGCTACAATACTAATTAGTAGAAACAAAAATCTAGATAAAAGCAAGAAAGGTGAAAGTTTGAAACAAAGAGGTAGCGGATAGAGAAAAACAAAAGAGCATAGCAAACAAGCCATCTTTTGGTGGCTTCAAAAAAATTGAATATATACACAACACCTAATTCATGGCAGGAGAAATATCATCTTTGATGACATAACCTCGCTGACGCAGTAGATTAAGTGCCTGTGAAGCAGTTAATACCTTAGCTTCATTAACAGGACGTGATTCAAAAAAACCTTCTGGTGTATATGGCTTTAAATCTGTAAGTATGTGCCAGATAGCGGTCAGGATCATACGACAGATAGCAATGATGGCTTTCTTGTGACCACGACGTGATTTGATACGTCTGTAACGTGTGGTAAATTCAGGATGTTTCTTCGATTTGACTAAAGCATTTGCAACTTGTACCAGAACTGGTTTAAAATAGAAACCAGCACGGGAGATCCTAGTTGATTTGATTTTCTGATTACTTTGGTCATTACGAGGACAACATCCAGCCCATGAAACGAGGTTTTTGGCTGTGGGGAAGACAGACATATCGCCACCGATTTCAGAAAGGACTTGGATTGCA
>JAVVUO010000005.1:0-102572 GCA_036653135.1 Lachnospiraceae bacterium | reverse complement strand
GTAGAAAGTAATATGGCAGTATCCGAAGAGAGTGTAGCATCTTCAGAAGAACTGGCTGTGCAAGCTACCATTCTTCGTGAATTGGTAAAGGGATTTAAGATATAAAACGGTTTACCTTGTAAATAGGTCATCTTGATTGAAACATAAAATGAAAGGGGGAAATACAATGGAAGAAAAGAAAGAAAGCAATGCAAAAAAAGAAAAAGTAAAAGAGAAGGAATCAAAAGAGAAGGAATCAAAAGAGAAAGGGTTTCAAAGCCTTAGGAGTAAGATTATGCGTGGAATTTCTATTCCCGTGGTATTGGTATTTCTAATTGCTGGAACCTTGATTTTATGGATGGCGAAGACATCGGTGAACAAAATGTCCGAAACAGAACTAACAGTGAAATCCCAAGCAGCATCTTATCAGGTAAGTGAATTTTTCACCACCTATTTATCGGAGGTAGAGCAGATTGCAGCAAACCGTACTTATGAGAAATTTCTTTTAAATGCAGGGAACACACGAATGGAAAATATGCCGGAATGTGATGCTATTTTGGAAAGTTTGGTTAAGTCGGCTCAGACAGATACTGAAAATATTTTAGCAGTGTGGGTGTCGGGATTTAAAAACAGTCAGGCAATGCAGTCAGATGGGTTTATTACAGAAGATGGTTGGGATGTTACCAGAAGACCTTGGTATATCGTAAAAGAAACCAAAGAGGTGTTTTTAACTTCGCCCTATGAAGATGCCAGTACAGGAAAGCTGATTATTACAGCAGCGGCACCTATTATAGATGAAAAAACAGGAGAGGCAATTGGAGCATCTGGAATTGATATTACCTTGGAGCAGCTTAATAAAATTATGTCCAAGTACACACTTGGAAAGAAAGGGAGTTTTCTTTTAGCAGATGCAGATTCACAAATTATTTATAATAAAGAGGAATCCTTACAAGGGAAAAAAGTAGATGAAATCGGACTTTCCAAAAACGTGATAGATGCCATTACCAAGGACAAGAATGAATTTATGAAGTATACCAGAGATAACGTTGCCAATTATGGATATGTTACAAATATAGAAAACATTAATTGGAGTGTTACTAGTATGCTTCCAGCTACGGAATATAATGCCACACTAATACAATTAGCGGTATTTATTGTAGTATTGTTTTTAGTAGGAATTTTCATTGTAGTGTTCATGGTACGTGGAATCGCATCTGCTGTGGTCAAGCCGCTGAAAGTATTAACAGGAACTGCACAAGAAATTGCAAAAGGAAATTTGGAAATAGAAGTGGAAGTCACTTCCAATGACGAGATTGGCAAACTAGGGTCTGCCATTACCGATACGGTATCCAGATTAAAGGAATATATTAAATATATTGATGAAATTTCCAAAGTACTAGGAAAAATAGCAGAGGGTGACCTTACGTTTCAATTAAAAGAAGCCTACGCTGGGGAATTTGCTGTACTAAAAACCGGTTTACTTCAAATTCAGCAAAGATTAGCGGATACATTAAAGAACATGAATCAAATTGCAGTTCAGGTAGAAGAAGGTGCCAAACAAATCTCTCAGGTAGCAACTGCATTAGCAGAATCTTCCGGAGAACAGACCGAATCTGTGGAAAAATTAAATCAAACCGTAGAACAGGTGAACCAAATGGCAGGAGATACACAGGAGAATGCACAAAGTGCTAAGTTAAGCGTACAAAATGCAGGAGATGCCTTAGAACTTGGAAATGGTAAAATGAAGGAATTAACAGATACCATTCAGCAGATTTCTGAAAGTTCCCAAAAAATCAGTGGAATCATGGCAATTATTGATGAAATTTCCGATCAGACTAATTTACTGTCTTTAAATGCTTCCATTGAAGCCGCAAGAGCAGGAGAAGCAGGAAAAGGATTTGCAGTGGTGGCAAATGAAGTAGGTGCTTTAGCAAAGCAGACCGCAGAATCCTCCCAGAAGACTAGAGAATTAATAACCAATGTACAAGACCAGATTAAGCAAGGAGAGCAGGTGGCACAAAAAGCATCGGAAATGATGTTAGAGGTATTAAAACACGCCAAAACTTCTCGTGACAGTATGGAAGAAATTACAGAGGCAGTAAAAAATGAAACAGATGCCATTGGAGTATTGAAAAAAGAAACAGAGCAGATTACAGGAGCGGTAGAAAGTAATATGGCAGTATCCGAAGAGAGTGTAGCATCTTCAGAAGAACTGGCTGTGCAAGCTACCATTCTTCGCGAATTGGTAAAGGGATTTAAGATATAGAGTAGAAAGTCGTTATCGTAACAGAATAAGAGTTATCAGGCAGTCATTTTCAAAAAACAAAAATTTGAAGATGGCTGCTTTATTGTGTAGAAAAAAAGTACAAAGTAAGGTTGTTTTTTATGCAGAAATACAATTGATAATCATTCTCAATTGTACTATACTAATAATATCTTATAAAATAGAAAAAAGATTAGGAGCAGAGTTATGACAATTTTAGAAGGCAGAATTCAGGAAGAATATATGGTGACAGATGTTCAAATGGAAGAGTCAACCATGCGTCGTTTGGAATCTTTGGGAATTAATAATGGCACGAAAATGCAGTTAATGAACCGAAAAAAAAATGGAACAGTTATCATAAAGGTTCGTGGAGCACGTTGGGCAGTAGGAAAAGATATTGCAGTTGGAATTCAGGTAACTTCTAAAACGAAAGAGGAGGTGACCTATGGAAAGCATTAGAGTAGGATTTGTAGGAAATCCTAATTGTGGGAAAACCACATTGTTTAATGCATATACCGGAGCCAATCTTAAAGTTGCCAATTGGCCGGGTGTTACGGTAGAACGTGTGGAAGGAGAAACGGTTTATAAGGGGCAGAAATTAACATTAATTGATCTTCCGGGAATTTACAGTCTGACGTCATATTCCATTGAAGAAAAAGTAACGAGACGCTGTATTATGAAGGATGAAGTAGATGTTATTATTAATGTGGTAGATGCTTCTGCATTAGAACGGAATTTATTTTTAACTATGCAGTTATTAGAACTAGGAAAACCGGTAATTCTGGCATTAAATATGATGGATATTGTAGAAGAACGAGGAATGGAAATTGATTTACACCGTTTGCCGGAAATGCTAGGTGGTATTCCAGTAGTACCGGTATCGGCAAGAAAGCGTACTGGTTTGGATGTATTGATGCATGCCGTAGTACATCATTATGAGGAAGGACACCGAGCGGACGTAGTAACCTATCAAAACTACTTAGAAGATAAAATTACTATATTGCAAGAACAAGTGAAAATAAAATATGGCATTACAAAGAATCTGCGTTGGCATGCGATTAAATTATTGGCAAAGGATGTAGAAATTACAAAACAATACCCTATATTGGATTCCAATCTTTTAGATCGAAGTTATGAAAAAGATATCATTAATCAAAAATATGACTATATAGAAGAAATAATAGAAGATACGTTATTTTATAAATCTGAAAAATCAGCATTTACTGATAAGGTAGATGCAGTATTGACGCATGCAGTATGGGGAATGCCTATTTTTTTCGGAGTTATGGCAATTGTATTTTTTCTAACTTTTTTTGTAGGAGATTCTTTAAAGGGAATATTTGAAGTGTTTTTAACCTGGTTTTCTCAAAGTATGTTGCATGTATTGGAAGAGGTACAGGTTACACCGTGGCTGATTTCTTTGGTGGTAGATGGAATTATTGCAGGAGTAGGAGGAATATTGACCTTCCTTCCTAATATTTTTATTTTGTTTTTAGCACTTGCTTTTTTAGAAGACAGCGGATATATGGCAAGGGTTGCTTATGTTATGGATGGATTGATGGGTAAAATAGGGTTGTCTGGAAAAGCATTCTTACCTATGGTACTAGGATTTGGCTGTACTGTTCCAGCTATTATGGCAACTCGGGCATTGGAACAGGAAAAAGATAGAAGAAGGACTATTTTAATCACACCATTTATGTCCTGTTCGGCCAGACTTCCCATCTATGTTTTGTTTGCCGGAATGTTTTTTGGCAGATACGCCATGTTTGCAGCATTTTCCATGTATGTCATTGGATTATTGATTGCGATGATTGTAGCATTGATATTACATAAGACGGAGACACCTTCTAAACATCAAACGTTATTAATTGAACTGCCGGAGTACAAAGTACCAAACGCAAGAACAATTGCAGTATATGTTTGGGAAAAAGTGAAAGACTATCTTACGAAGGCAGGAACCACTATTTTTATTGCTTCCATTCTCATTTGGTTTTTACTAAATTTCGGTGCACATGGATTGACCAGTGAAGTATCGGAAAGCTTTGGAGCGATGGTAGGACATTGGATGGAACCAATTCTAGCTCCCGCTGGTCTTGGAATGTGGCAAATAGGAGTGGCATTAATATCAGGAATTTCAGCAAAAGAAGTTGTGGTATCTAGTTTTTGTGTTCTGTTTGGCATTGGAAATGTAAATTCTTCCGCAGGAATGATGGAGCTCACTAATCAGCTTGCAGCTGTGGGATTTGGACCACTCAATGCCTATTGCATGATGATTTTTTGCTTGCTGTATGTGCCTTGTGCAGCAACGATTGGAACCATTAAAAAGGAAACTCACTCCTTAAAGTTTACCTTAGAAGTAATTGTATTCCAGCTTTTGATGGCATGGGGAATGGCAACATTGATTTTTCAAATTGGTTCTTTATTTCTGTAATGTGTTAAGAATAAAGTGATTAAAACTTTTGGATTTTATTACATACATTGATAAAATTCATTGTAAAACACAATTTCCTATGGTAAATTAGAAAAGAAAATTGTTAAAAATATAACTATATAACTATATTTCATATAACAGGAGGTTACAAATGAGAGGAATTAATACCCCCGTAAACCAGTTGAGAAAACAGGTTTTTGTAGAAGTAGCAAAAGTAGCTTATGAATCAGATCATGTCAATAATGACATTGAGGCGATTCCCTATAAGATAACTCCAGGCGATGCACCACGTTTTCGTGAAAGTGTGTATCGGGAACGTGCCATCGCATCTGAACGTGTACGTTTGGCTATGGGATTATCACTAAGACCGGAGGATCACCCGGTGCATATTACCGATGGTGTGGAAGAAAGTAATATTTCAGAAAAATATTATGAGCCGCCTTTGATGCAGGTCATTCCGTCTGCATGCAATTTTTGTGATGATAATAAGTATGAAGTAAGCAATATGTGTCAGGGATGTATCGCACATCCTTGTATGGAAGTATGTCCGAAAGATGCCATTACTCAGGTAGATGGCCGTGCCATAATTGATCAAAGTAAATGTATTAAATGTGGAAAATGTAAGGCGGCTTGTCCATATGATGCTATTTCCAAGAAAGAACGCCCTTGTTCAGCGGCCTGTGGAGTAAAAGCTATTGAAACAGACAAACTAGGAAGAGCAACCATTAACACGGATAAATGTGTATCCTGCGGTCAATGTATGGTGAGCTGTCCCTTTGGAGCAATTGCAGATAAGTCACAAATTTTCCAGTTGATTCGCAGTATGAAAGAAGGGGGAAATGTAATTGCTGAAATTGCGCCGGCATTTGTAGGTCAGTTTGGTCAAGATGCAACCCCTAAAAATGTAAAAGCAGCTTTATTGGAATTGGGATTTTCAGAAGTGTATGAAGTGGCACTAGGAGCAGACATTGGAGCAGTTTCCGAAGCCCATCATTATGCCCATCATGTAGCAACAGGAGAACTTCCGTTCTTACTAACCTCCTGCTGTCCCGCATGGTCCATGCTTGCGAAGACACAGTTTCCGGATATGATTGAAAGTGTATCTTCTGAGTTAACACCTATGGTGGCAACAGCAAGAAGTATTAAGAAAAAATATCCAAATGCTAAAGTAGTATTTATAGGACCTTGTGCAGCAAAAAAATTAGAAGCAATGCGCAGAACCATTCGCAGTGATGTGGATTTTGTTATTACATTTGAAGAACTAAGTGCGATGTTTGAAGCGAAAGGAATTAACCCACAGAATACACCAGGAGATGGTTCTATGCATGATGCCACTGGAGCAGGTCGTGGCTACGCTGTAGCAGGTGGTGTAGCAAATGCAGTTACAGAATGTATTCATGAGTATTATCCTGATGTGGAAGTGAAGATTGAACATGTGGAGGGTCTAGCAGAGTGCAAGAAAGCACTGATGCTTGCCAAAGCGGGCAAAATGAATGGATGCTTAATTGAAGGAATGGGATGTCCCGGTGGATGTGTGGCTGGAGCAGGCACTATTATCCCAATTAACAAGGCAAAAGTAGAGGTAAGCAAGATTGTAAAAACATCTACAAGTAATCTGCCGTCGAAAGAATTAAAGGATATCGAATTGGATTAATTGGATAAAAGAATAGAAAAAACGCCACGATTTTGAATAAAAAACGTGGCGTTTTTTCTATGAAAAGAAGTTGATAAATCAGAAACAATCAGATATGATATAGTGTGGAAGATAACAGAAACATGAGTATAGAAAGGGAAAATTATGAATGAATTATTACAGGTACAGAATTTAAGAAAAACATTTAAGATTTCCGCCAAACAACAAAAGCTTGAAAAGTCAAAAGAACGTGTGAAAGTAGCAGTAGATAATTTATCGTTTGCAGCTTATCAAGGGGAAGTGTTTGGATTATTAGGACCAAATGGAGCTGGTAAAACAACAACATTACGAATGATAGCGACCTTAATTACTCCGGATGCAGGAGATGTTATTGTGGCAGGTTCTAGTGTGGTAAATGAGCCAAATGCCGTACGCAGCAAGATTGGATTTCTCACCAGTGATTTAAAATTGGAAGAGTTTTTTACTCCAAACTATCTCTTTGATTTCTTTGCAAAAATACATGGCGTAGAAAAAGAAACAGCAGCAAAACGAAAACAAGAACTCTTTGACAAGTTTGGAATCACCAAATTTGCAGAGGTGAAAATAGCAGATTTATCCACGGGAATGAAACAAAAGACATCTCTTGTTATTTCCATTGTACATAACCCGGAAATTATTGTTTTTGATGAACCTACCAATGGCTTAGATGTATTAACGGCCAAAGTAGTTACCGATTTCTTATTGGAATTAAAAGAAGAAGGAAAGACCATTATTATTTCTACTCATATTTTCAGCCTGATTGAAAAAATATGCCATCGAGTAGGAATTATTATGGATGGCACTATGGTAGTGTGTGATACCTTAGAGGCTTTAACGAAAGAAAAGAGCTTAGAAGATAAATTTTTTGATATTTATGCAGAAAGAATGGGTGAACAAAATGAAAAATAATATTATGATAATTATGAAAAAAGAATTTACCCGATTTTTCACAGATGGAAGAATGGTGCTTACCACATTGATTTTACCTGGGATTATGATTTATTTTATCTATTCTTTTATGGGAGGCGGACTTGCATCACAGTTTGAAACAGATGATGATTATGTGGCAAAAGTTGCAGTAGAAAATCTTCCGGATAGTATTTCAATGATGATTTCAAAAGAAGTACCTATTAAGCTTACAAATCTCACATCGGAAGAAGAAAAAAAAGGTGAAATGGCTAATCTGAAAGAGGGAGAGAAAAAGTGTGATTTAATAGCAGTATTTCCCAAGGAATTTGATGCACAAGTAGCAGACTATGATGTTACAACCAAGGCTATGGCACCAAAAGTAGAGATTTATTATAATTCTACCTCTACCGAGTCACAAACAGCATATAAAATGCTGGAAAAAATTTTAAATGGTTATGAAGCTACCAAAGCAAATAAATTTGATATTAATCCTGGAGCAGAAGGCTATGATCTTGCTACAAAAGAGGATACTACTGCCATGATGTTTTCCATGATGATTCCTATGCTGATGATTATGTTTTTATTCAGCGGCTGTATGGCAGTAGCACCAGAGTCCATTGCAGGAGAAAAAGAGCGTGGAACCATTGCAACTTTATTGGTCACACCTATGAAACGAAGTCATTTAGCACTTGGTAAGATTATTAGCTTAAGTGCAATTGCTATTTTAAGTGGGTGCTCTAGCTTTCTAGGAACTATGCTGTCCCTTCCGAAACTAATGGGAGGTATGGAAGGGATGAATGCCAGTGTATATAAAATAAAAGATTATATTATGCTGCTTTTTGTTATTCTATCTACGGTATTAGTTATTATTGCCATTATTTCCATTGTATCTGCCTTTGCAAAAAATGTAAAAGAAGCAACCGGGTGGGTGACACCTATTATGATTGTTTCTATGTTAGTTGGAATCACCTCTATGGTGGAAGGACTTTGTAAAACGGAAAGTATATGGTATCTTATTCCTCTTTACAACAGTGTACAATCCATGAATGGCATTTTTTCATTAAATATGAATGTAACGAATATTGCAGTAACAGTAATTTCAAATATCTGCTATACCGCAGTAGGAGTAGCAGTTCTTACAAAAATGTTTAACAGTGAAAAGGTAATGTTTTCAAAATAATTGCATAGTCAGATAATGGATTAGAACTACATAATTAACTATTGCAAATTTTATCCCAACCCCCTATAATAAAATCAAGATAAAATAAAACGAAAAAAGCAACAGGAAATGCAAGAACTTGGTGGAGTATCTACCATGAAATCAGATACAGTAGGAGGATATATTGATATGTCGAAGAATCAGTTTGAATGGAATGAGGCAATAAACAAAATATTTGAAATGACCAAAGAGGAGCGGGAAGAGTATGTTGCTAAAATTACGGATGGCTCTACCTCAGCAGATGAAATTTTTGAATTTGTAGATGGAGATGTAAAATCTATTGAAAACTATGTTGCACGAGATTTATATAAAATATTTATGCAGGAAGATCCGGAAGGATTCTCTAAAGTAAGAAAGCAAATTTTGAAGAAGCAAAAAGTAGATTATTTTAAAAATTACAGTTATGAAAGACTTCTTTTATTAAATCACTTTTGTCTAGAACGAGGGAAAAAAGGAACAATTTGGATATTAAGTGATGAAAAAAAGGAATTACAGAATCGTCTGATAAAAGCATTTGGTGAAGAAATCGAAGAACTATCGGAGAATGCAGGAGAAGAAATCGTGATAGTAGAATGCAAGAAGGATTTTAAAAAAGGTAGAGTAGTAAGAGGAAATGAAGTGTGGGAAATGGATACAGATACATTTATGGAATGCGTTGAAAAGATATAACAGCATCTGTTTGCAAAGAATTTCCCGAAATCCCTTGCAATATAGGGCACGAAGTGCTATGATATCAGAGATAACAAAGATAACTTAGACTTGAGAGTGGGCAAAGGTCCACTCTCAATTTTATGTCAGGTTACGAGATAACGGAATTGAGAAGGAGGTGTGACTATGTCAAAAAGAGAGACATATGAAAAGCATACAGAAGAATTGTTGCAGCCTATCTTAGAAGAACTTCAATTTGAATTAGTGGATGTGGAATTTGTAAAAGAAGGCGGAACATGGTATTTGCGTGCCTACATCGACAAAGAAGGCGGGATTGCAGTAGATGACTGTGCAGTTGTCAGCCGACAAATGAGCGAACTATTGGATGAACAGGATTATATTGAGGAATCCTATATTTTTGAAGTGAGTTCTCCAGGATTAGGAAGACCATTAAAAAAAGAAAAAGATTATGAAAGAAGCATGGGTAAAAAAATAGAAATCAGAACATACCGTGCGATTGATAAAGAAAAGGAATTTTATGGTGTATTAACAGCCTATGACAATAACAGTACAACGATTGAACTGGAAAATCAAACCAAAATGACTTTTCAAAAAACAGATATTGCATTAATTCGTCTTGCATTTGATTTTTAGCAATGCAGCAATTATTATAAAAATGCGTCAAATAACAAGAATAACATTCAGGAGGATAAAAAAATGAACAATGAGTTATTAGAAGCGTTAAACATACTGGAAAAGGAAAAAGATATTAGCAAAGATACCTTGCTAGAAGCTATTGAAAATTCATTAATTACTGCTTGTAAAAACCATTTTGGAAAATCCGACAATATTAAAGTAAATATTGATCCCCAAACCTGTGAATTCCATGTTTACGCAGAAAAAGTCGTGGTAGAAGAGGTACAAGATGAAGTGTTGGAAATCAGCGTTGGCAATGCCAAAATGATTGATTCCAAATATATAGTAGGTGATGTTGTCAATATAGAAGTAAAATCAAAGGAATTTGGACGTATTGCTACCCAAAATGCGAAAAATGTAATTTTACAGAAAATCCGCGAAGAAGAACGAAAAGTTCTCTTTAACCAGTATTATGGCAAAGAAAAAGATGTTGTGACAGGTATTGTACAACGTTACGTGGGAAGAAACATCAGTATCAATCTTGGAAAAGTAGATGCGATTTTAAGCGAAAATGAACAGGTAAAAGGTGAGGTGTTTCAGCCTACCGAGCGAATCAAACTTTATATTTTGGAAGTGAAATCAACATCAAAGGGACCTAAAATATTAGTTTCCAGAACACATCCGGAATTGGTAAAACGTTTATTTGAATCAGAAGTAACAGAAGTAAAAGAAGGAATTGTAGAAATTAAAAGCATTTCTAGAGAAGCTGGCAGCAGAACCAAGATTGCAGTTTGGAGCAACGATTCTGATGTAGATCCCGTTGGTGCTTGTGTTGGACTAAATGGAGCAAGGGTAAATGCCATAGTAAGTGAACTTCGAGGTGAAAAAATAGATATTATCAACTGGAGTGAAAATCCTGCAATGCTAATTGAAAATGCATTAAGTCCTGCAAAGGTGATTTCAGTCATTGCAGATGCAGAAGAGAAAACAGCTAAAGTAGTGGTTCCGGATTATCAATTATCATTGGCAATTGGAAAAGAAGGTCAGAATGCAAGACTGGCTGCACGTCTTACCGGATTTAAAATTGATATCAAAAGCGAAACTCAAGCAAGAGAATCCGGTGATTTTATGGATTACGAGAACGAATATGATGAGTATTACGGAGAATCAGAAGATGGTTTTGAACGTGTCTCAACTGATGCTGAAATAGAAATGGACTATGAATTAGAACAGAATGATGAACTTGAAGGAAACTATGTAAAAGAGGAAATTGAGAATGAATAAAAAGATTCCCCTACGTCAATGTGTTGGATGCAGAGAAATGAAAAGCAAAAAAGAATTATTACGCATTGTTAAGACAGCAGAAGACGAGATTCTTTTAGATACAACCGGCAAAAAAAATGGCAGAGGTGCATATATGTGTTCCAATGGAGCATGTCTTGAAAAAGCAATTAAGACCAAAGGTCTGGAGCGTTCCTTAAAAACTGCCATATCACAAGATGTAATTGAGAATTTGATAAAGGAGATGGAAACCATTGCAGCAAGATAGAGTATTATCCATGCTTGGGCTGGCTGCCAAGGCAGGAAAGGTAGCAAGCGGAGAATTTTCCACAGAAAAAGCGGTAAAAGCGAAAAAGGCATTCCTTGTGATTGTGTCAGAGGATGCGTCGGACAATACCAAAAAAATGTTTCGCAATATGTGTACCTTTTATCAGATTCCGATGTTTTTATATGCTTCCAAAGAACGTCTAGGTCACGCCATCGGCAGGGAATTGCGGGCATCATTAGCAGTTACGGATGAAGGCTTTTCCAAAAGTTTAGAGGAAAAACTGAATTTATTAGAGAAAACGGAATAGCGGAGGTAATAAAGCATGGCGAAAATTAGAGTGCATGAACTTGCAAAAGAGTTGAAGATACAATCAAAAGAAGTGATTAAATTTTTGGAGGAAAAAAATATTAAAGGTAAAGTAGCGAACAGTTCCGTCGAGGACGATGTGATTGGCATGGTAAAGTCAAATTTCACACAGGAAACAAAAGTAGAAAAACAACAGAATCCGGTAGTTAAGACCGAAGAAAAAGAACATATCCAGACCATAGAAACAGGAGAACATCCTAAGAAAAAATCCAGTATAACAGCTGTATTTAATCCCCAGAATAGCAAAACGGTACAAAGACGTCCACAAGGGGAACGCCCAGTGCGTCCCACTAATGAACAAGTGGTAAGACCGAATCGCCCACAGACAGATGATACAGTAAAACCTGCTGCCGATCAGGTGGTAAGACCGAATCGTCCACAGACAGATAATACAGTAAAACCTGCTGTAAATCAGGTGATAAGACCGAATCGTCCACAAGGAGATAATAACGTAAGACCTGCTGGAACCCAAATGATAAGACCAAACCGTCCTCAGGGAGATAACAATGTAAGACCATCTGGCGACCAGTTGGTAAGACCCAGTCGCCCTCAGGGAGATAATAATGTAAGACCTGCTGCTGATCAAATAGTAAGACCGAATCGTCCGCAGACAGATAGGCCGCAAGGCGCTAGACCACAAGGTGATAGACCACAAGGTGATAGACCACAAGGTGACAGACCTAGAACTTATGGAGATCAGAATCGTCCAAATCGCCCCCAAGGAGATCGTCCCAAAACTTATGGAGATAGACCTAGAACTTATGGAGACAGACCACAAGGAGATAGACCTAGAACTTATGGAGACAGACCACAAGGCGACAGACCGCAAGGAGATAGACCCCAAGGAGATAGACCTAGAACTTATGGTGGATCACGTCCCCAAGGAGACAGACCTCAAGGCGATAGACCTAGAACTTATGGTGGACCACGTCCACAGGGAGACAGACCCCAAGGAGATAGACCTAGAACTTACGGTGGATCACGTCCGCAGGGAGATAGACCCCAAGGAGACAGACCACAAGGAGATAGACCTAGAACTTACGGCGCATCCAATCGTCCACAGGGAGATCGTAATAATGGTCGGACTTATCCAAGCAATAATAATGGCAGCCGCCCTAACTCAAACAATCGTTTTGAACATCAAATCAATAAAATGAATCAAAACGGATCTATTGCAACTTCAGAAGAAGCAAGAGGTAAGGAAAGCAGAGAACGTGACAGTCACAACAAGCCAGTAAATCAACGTCATGAAAAGAAAGATATCATTGGCAAAAAACCAGAACGTTTTAACAATTTGGAGAAGAACGGTAAAAAAAGAAGACCACAACAGGCAGTACAACAGGCTCCTAAGAAGGAAGAAGAAACAATTAAAACAATTACACTTCCGGAGAAAATGACAATTAAGGAATTAGCGGAACGCATGAAAATTCAGGCATCCGTAATTATCAAAAAATTATTTCTGCAAGGAACTATGGTAACGGTAAACAGTGAAGTTACCTATGAAGCAGCAGAAGAAATTGCATTGGAATACAATTGTATTTGTGAACAGGAAGTAAAAATTGATGTAATTGCAGAGCTTTTGAAAGAAGAAACAGAAGACGAAGCAGCAATGGTAAAACGTCCACCCGTTGTATGTGTTATGGGTCATGTTGACCACGGTAAAACATCTCTTTTAGATGCCATTCGTGATACTCATGTGATTGATCGTGAAGCAGGTGGTATCACCCAGCACATTGGTGCATATATGGTAACCTGCAATGGAGAAAAAATCACATTTTTAGATACACCAGGGCATGAGGCATTTACAGCTATGCGTATGCGTGGTGCCAATTCCACAGATATTGCAATTCTTGTAGTAGCGGCAGATGATGGTGTTATGCCACAAACCGTAGAGGCAATCAGCCATGCAAAAGCTGCAGGTGTTGAAATTATTGTTGCAGTTAATAAAATAGATAAGCCAAGTGCCAACATTGAACGTGTAAAGCAGGAGTTGGCGGAATATGAATTAATTCCAGAAGACTGGGGTGGAAGTACTATTTTTGTACCGGTATCCGCACACACAAACGAAGGAATTGAACAATTATTAGAAATGGTACTTTTAACAGCAGAAGTAAGTGAATTAAAAGCAGATCCTAAGAGAAATGCAAGGGGACTTGTTATTGAAGCACAGCTAGATAAAGGAAGAGGATCCGTTGCCACGGTATTAGTACAAAAAGGAACCTTAAAAGTTGGTCAGCCCATTGCATGCGGAAGCTGCTATGGAAAAGTAAGAGCCATGATTGATGATAAGGGAAAAAGAGTCAAAGAAGCAGGTCCTTCTACACCAGTGGAAATATTAGGATTGAATAATGTACCCAATGCTGGGGAAATCTTTGTATGTACAGAGAATGAAAAAGAAGCAAAGAGCTTTGCAGATACCTTTATTTCTCAAGGCAGAGAAAAAATGCTAGATGAAACAAAAACCAGAATGTCCTTAGACGATTTATTTTCACAGATTAAATCTGGAAATGTGAAAGAATTGCCAATTATTGTAAAGGCAGATGTGCAAGGCTCAGTAGAAGCAGTAAAACAAAGTCTGGTTAAATTATCTAACGAAGAAGTAGTTGTTAAAATTATTCATGGTGGTGTTGGTGCTATCAATGAATCAGACGTTAGTCTTGCATCAGCATCCAATGCAATTATTATTGGATTTAATGTTCGTCCAGATGCAACTGCAAAAGCAACTTCAGAACGTGAAGGAGTAGATATGAGACTGTACAAGGTCATCTACAACGCTATTGAAGATGTTCAGGCTGCTATGAATGGAATGTTAGACCCTATATTTGAAGAAAAAATATTAGGTCATGCAGAAGTACGTCAGATATTTAAGGCCTCCGTCATTGGAAATATTGCAGGTTCTTATGTTATGGACGGTATTTTCCAACGAGGATGTAAAGTACGTATTAACCGAGAAGGGAAACAGATCTTTGAAGGAGAATTATCATCTTTGAAACGATTTAAAGACGATGTGAAAGAAGTTAGAACAGGTTATGAATGTGGTCTTGTATTTGACGGATTTAATGAAATTCAGGAACTTGATATGGTAGAAGCATATACTATGGTAGAGGTTCCACGATAGAAAGCATCGAGGACAAAATATGAGAAAAAACAGTATTAAGAACACTAGAATTAATGGAGAGGTTCAAAAGGAATTAAGTATGATTATCCGTAGTGAAATCAAGGACCCTAGAATCAACTCTATGACATCTGTGGTGGCAGTGGAAGTTGCACCGGATTTAAAAACCTGTAAAGCATATATCAGCGTATTGGGGGATGAAGAATCCCAAAAGAATACACTGGCGGGATTAAAAAGTGCGGAAGGATATATTCGCAGTAAGATTGCTAAGAATATTAATCTTAGAAATACTCCGGAAATTAAGTTTATATTAGATCAATCAATTGAGTATGGTGTTAACATGTCAAAACTTATTGATGACGTAAACAATAAGGAGAAATAAAGAATGAAAGACTTATCTTCTTTGTTACAGCAGGTACACACTGTTGCCATCGCCGGGCATATGCGCCCGGATGGTGACTGTGTAGGTTCTTGTCTGGCAACTTATAATTATATTACAACCTGGTATCCTAAGATAGAGGTGGACTTATATTTGGAAGCTATTCCAAATATTTTTAAATTTTTAAAAAATTCCAATAAGATACACAATACCTGTGAGAAAAACAGGAACTATGATTTATGTATTGTCCAAGACTGTGGAGATACAGGACGTCTTGGGGACGCGGTAAAATATTTTAAAACAGCAGGTAAAACAGTTTGTATTGATCATCATATCAGCAATGACCATTTTGCAGATGAAAATTATGTATTTCCCAAAGTTGGTTCTACTTGTGAACTGATTTTTAAATTATTAGAAGAAGAACGGATTACCAAAGAAATTGCCGAGTGTATTTATGTAGGAATGGTGCATGACACTGGAGTATTCCAGTACTCTTCCACAACAGCAGAAACCATGAATATTGCTGGAAAGTTAATGGAAAAAGGAATTGATTTTCCTAAAATTGTAGATGATACTTTTTACACAAAAACATTTGAACAGAATAAAATATTAGGACAGGCATTATTAAATAGTGAACGTTTTCTAGATGGTGCTTGCATTGTGGCGGGACTGACCTTAGAGGAAATGAAACGATATCATGTACTGCCGAAACACCTAGATGGAATTGTGAGTCAACTTCGGGTAACGAAAGATGTTGAAGCTGCGGTGTTTTTGTATGAAAATGAAGATGGCACCCACAAAGTAAGTATGCGTTCCAATGGCAAAGTAGATGTTGCAGCAATTGCTATGAAATATGGTGGTGGTGGGCATGTACGAGCAGCAGGGATCACAATGACTGGGACAGAAGACGAAATTATTGTAAAAATCATTGGAGAAATCAAGAATCAGTTACAGGGGCAATTATGATAAATGGCATTATTAATGTATACAAAGAAAAAGATTATACTTCTCATGATGTAGTGGCAAAATTACGTGGGATTTTACAACAAAAAAAGATTGGTCACACAGGAACCTTAGACCCACAGGCGGAAGGTGTGCTGCCAGTATGCTTAGGAAAAGCCACGAAAGTGTGTGATTTACTTACAGATAAGGACAAAGAATACCAAGCAGTGCTTTTATTAGGACAAACCACAGATACACAGGACACTACAGGTACACTGCTGACCCAAAAGAATGTAACTTGTACCAAGGTTCAGGTAAAAGAAGCACTCAAGGGTTTTATAGGAAAGTATATGCAGATTCCACCTATGTATTCTGCATTAAAAGTAAATGGGAAAAAGCTTTGTGATTTGGCAAGAGCTGGAATTGAAGTAGAACGAAAGCCACGTGAGGTTACTATTTTTTCCATAGAAATATTAGACATTTCCTTACCTCGGATAAGGATGCTGGTACATTGTTCCAAAGGAACTTATATTCGTACATTATGCCAGGATATTGGAGAAAAATTAGGCTGTGGGGGATGTATGGAATCCCTGATACGTACCAGAGTGGCAGAATTTCAACAGGAAGATGCATGGACACTGGGGCAAATTCAAGAGCATGTTCAAAAGATAAGACAAGAACATATTAATCTAAGTGGTGAACTATTAAAAGATATGATTAGACCTACGGATTCTGTATTCTTAGCATATCCCAAAGCCACCGTGAAAGAGATGTTTTATAAAATGTTATATAATGGAAATTCATTGGAACTGGAATGGCTGGAAACATGTGAAACCCAAAATTTAGAGATACCACTTCGAATTTATGACATAGAGGGGCATTTTATAGGAATCTATCAATTTAACAGGAAACATGAAAATCTCAAACCGATAAAGATATTTATGGAGTAAGACATTACGATGGAATACATTAGAGGAACTACCCAATTTAAAATAGAAGAACCTACAGTAATGTCGCTGGGAAAGTTTGATGGCTTGCACCGGGGACATGAATTACTGATGGAATATATATTTAAAAAGAAAAAAAAAGGTTTAAAAGCGGTTATTTTTACCTTTGATATCCCTCCTAGAAAGAATGTGGAGAAGATTCAAACTCAAGTATTAACTACAAATGAGGAAAAAGTAAGACTTTTTGAAAGTATCGGAATTGATTACCTCATAGAGTGCCCTTTTACCAAAGAAATTATGTGTATGGAACCAGAAGCATTTATCGAAGAAATGGTAAATCGTCTTCATGTAAAATATCTGGTAGTGGGAAAGGACTTTCACTTTGGTCATAACCGCAGAGGAGATTACAAGCTACTTCAAGAATATGCGCCTGTATATGGATATGAAGTAAAAGTGGTCAATAAAATGCAGGAAAACCACAGAGATATCAGTAGCACCTACATAAGAGAAGAAATTCTAAATGGTGATATTCAAAAGGCAAATCGTCTGTTAGGATATGATTATTTTGTGGAGGGAATTATTTTACATGGAAAGAAAATGGGAAAAGCGGTATTAGGTATTCCGACTATCAATTTAATTCCTCCACAGGAAAAACTCCTGCCGCCCAATGGTGTTTATTTTACAAAAATAACATGGAATCATAAAGAGTATCAAGGAATCACCAATGTAGGATGTAAACCTACCATTCGAGGAAACAATCCAATTGGAGTAGAGACACATATCTTTGACTTTTCCGATGATATCTATGATCAGAAAGTTAAAATCAGTTTTCTAAATCGGGTGAGGGAAGAACGTAAATTTGAATCCTTAGAAGCATTAATCAAACAGATGGAGCAAGATATTCAATCAGGAAGAGAATATTTCAAGGAAATGTAAAAAAGTTATAAAATAAGAGATCAGTTTCAATAAGATATGGCAGAACAACTACAAAATATTACACAAATGTTACAAAATAGTTGACAATGTAATTTTTAGTTGATATAATGACCAAGATAACAGTAGAGCTAATATGTTTTACTGTTATTTTTGTTGTAATAACAAAAATTATACAAGGTGTAAAAAGAATACAAATAAGATAAAAGATACAATAGTTACCATTAAGGGAGAATGTTTAGGAGGATTAATATGGGATATGAGATGAAGAAGGCAATTGCAGCATGTTTAACAGGTGTAACCGCTCTTTGCATGGTGCAGATGCCGGTAGATGCGGCACATGGTGTCAATGCAGGAGTCACGGCAGTGTTTGGAGAGAGTTTGGCAGTAGGTGCAGTGGCTTATAAATCAGCAAGTGAAGCTCCAAAGACTACGGAAGTATCACCCATAGCAATCCCACAGGCGGCACCTGCTTCTACTATTTGTGGATATACAAATCTTGGAATTGCAAAAGTAGAGAATCATTTAAATATCCGTGAGGGAGCTGGAGAAGAGTATGCATTAGTAGGAAAACTTCCGGTAGATGCAGGTTGTGAAATAGTAACTATGGATGGAGAATGGTATCAGATTCAATCAGGAGATGTGACCGGCTATGTAAAAGGTGAATTTTTATTAACCGGTGAAGCAGCCATGACAAGAGCAGCAGAGATAAAAGCCACCGTTGCAACAGCTACTACTAAAACATTGAATGCAAGAACAGAACCAAATACAGAATGCAGTATCTGGACTACCATAGGAGAAGGGGAAGAACTTAGAGTACTAGCGGATTTAGGGGAATGGATTCAGGTGGAAGTAGATGGAGATGCCTGTTATGTAGCCAAAGAATTTGTAACATTGTCAGAAGAACTTCCCAAGGCAATGAATATGACGGAGATTAATTATGGGGAAGGAATATCAAATGTACGAGTAGACATGATTCAATATGCAAGCCAGTTTGTGGGAAATCGCTATGTATGGGGTGGGACAAGTCTTACCAATGGCGTAGATTGTTCTGGATTTACCATGCGTATTTATGAAAAGTACGGTATTTCTCTGCCACACTCTTCCAAAGCCCAGTCAGGTTATGGAACAAAAGTGAATGCTTCAGATGCGAAACCGGGAGATTTATTTTTCTATGGAAGTGGTGGTGGAATTAATCATGTGGCAATGTATATTGGAAATGGACAAGTAGTACATGCAAGTTCGGCAAAAACTGGAATTAAGATTTCCAACGCTTTTTATCGTTCCCCAATTTGCGTAACCAGGCTGTTAGATAATTAATTTACGCTTTACAAGCATGTGTGCCTATGCTATAATGTATCGGTGTGAGTTAGCCCTTATTCAGTAACAGGATACTCCAACCTTTGCTTAATATCACATGAAATCGGGCGATTATAAAAAATAAGGAGGTTATCATTATGATAGCAAAAGACAAGAAACAAGCAATTATTGCAGAATATGGCAGAGCACCTGGAGATACAGGTTCACCGGAGGTTCAAATTGCGATTTTAACAGCAAGAATCAAGGAATTAACCGAGCATTTAAAAGAGAATCAGAAGGATCATCATTCCAGAAGAGGATTATTGAAAATGGTAGGACAAAGACGTGGTTTAATTGCTTACTTGAAGAAGACCGATATTGAAAGATACCGTACTTTAATTGAACGTTTAGGAATTAGAAAGTAATCCTTCCTAGGAAGGGTGACCATAGAAATAGAGCGGAGTTCCGCTCTATTTTCATATGGATACCATGTGTAGTTAGGTAGAAGGAAGTTCCGAGACCACTGAGATGTACATAAGCATATTGTGTATGGCTTAGTAGTTTCGGTATCTTCTACCATGGTGAAAGACATTGTCTTTTTGACGAAATAAATAAGGAGATATAAATTATGATGAAACAATTTACAATGGAGCTTGCAGGAAGAACACTGCGTATTGATATTGGAAGAGTTGCAGCACAGGCAAATGGGGCAGCATTGATGCATTACGGAGATACCGTTGTGTTATGTACAGCAACAGCATCTGATAAGCCAAGAGAAGGAATTGATTTTTTTCCATTAAGTGTAGAATATGAAGAAAAACTATACTCGGTAGGTAAAATACCGGGAGGATTTAATAAACGTGAAGGAAAAGCATCTGAAAATTCCGTACTTACTTCAAGAGTAATCGACCGCCCTATGCGTCCATTGTTTCCAAAAGATTACCGCAATGATGTAACCTTGAATAATTTAGTAATGAGCGTTGACCCACAGTGCCGTCCGGAATTAGTTGCTATGTTAGGATCTGCTATTGCAACCAGTATTTCTGATATTCCATTTGCAGGACCATGTTCTACAACCCAAATTGGAATGATTGATGGAGCATTTATTATAAATCCAAATCAGGAACAATGGAAAAATGGTGAATTAAACCTAACGGTAGCATCCACTAATGAAAAAGTAATTATGATAGAAGCCGGAGCTAATGAAATTTCTGAAGATAAAATGATAGAAGCCATTTATAAGGCACATGAAGTAAATCAGCAGGTGATTGCATTTATCAATACCATAGTAGCAGAAGTAGGAAAGCCAAAGCATACTTATACCAGTTGTGCAGTACCAGAAGAACTATTTGCAGCAATGAAGGAACTTGTTCCTCCAGCAGAAATGGAAAAAGCTGTTTTTACGGATGAAAAACAGGTTCGTGAAGAAAATATCAGACAGATTATGGCAAAACTAGAAGAGGCATTTGCAGATAAGGAAGAATGGCTTTCAGTATTGGGAGAAGCAATCTACCAGTATCAAAAGAAGACAGTTCGTAAGATGATTTTAAAAGACCAAAAGAGACCAGATGGCCGTGCAATTGACCAAATTCGTCCTTTGGCAGCAGAAGTAGATATTATTCCAAGAGTACATGGCTCTGCAATGTTTACTCGTGGACAAACTCAAATTTGTGATATTATAACATTAGCACCATTATCAGAAGTACAA
This sequence comes from Lachnospiraceae bacterium, assembly GCA_036653135.1. Lineage (GTDB taxonomy): Bacteria > Bacillota > Clostridia > Lachnospirales > Lachnospiraceae > Petralouisia. Next base: position 81,577 of record JAVVUO010000005.1, on the reverse strand, counting down.
AGAATTGATGGTTTAGATGAAAATGAAATTAATAAACGTTATATGCATCACTATAATTTCCCATCTTATTCTGTTGGAGAAACAAAGCCAAGCAGAGGTCCTGGACGTCGTGAAATTGGACATGGAGCATTAGCAGAAAAAGCATTGGTTCCGGTTCTTCCTTCTGTTGAAGAGTTTCCATATGCCATTCGTGCAGTATCCGAGACATTTGAATCCAATGGTTCTACTTCTATGGCATCTACTTGTGCATCTTGTATGGCACTTATGGCAGCAGGAGTACCAATTAAGAAAATGGTTGCAGGCATTTCTTGTGGTCTTGTAACAGGAGATACCGATGATGATTATGTTTTATTAACGGATATTCAAGGCTTGGAAGATTTCTTTGGAGATATGGACTTTAAAGTAACTGGTACCAAAGATGGCATTACTGCAATTCAGATGGATATTAAGATTCATGGCTTGACTAGACCTATTGTAGAAGGTGCAATCAGACAGACCAGAGAAGCTAGACTTTTCATTATGGAGCAGGCAATGTCCAAAGCCATTGCAGAACCAAGAAAAGAAGTTGGTGAATTTGCACCCAAGATTATACAGCTCCAGATTGACCCTGCTAAGATTGGTGATGTAGTAGGACAACGTGGCAAGACCATTAATGCTATTATTGAGCAGACTGGTGTAAAAATTGATATTAGTGATGTTGGTGCAATTTCTATCTGCGGAACAGATAAAGAAAGAATGAATCAGGCATTAAAGATTATTGAAATTATTACCACAGAATTTGAAGCCGGAAAATTATTTACAGGAAAAGTAATCAGTATGAAAGAATTTGGTGCTTTTATTGAATTTGCACCTGGAAAAGAAGGAATGGTTCACATTTCTAAGATTTCCAAAGAACGTATTAATCGTGTAGAAGATGTCTTATCTTTAGGACAAGAAGTAACCGTTGTATGTCTTGGAAAAGATAAGATGGGAAGAATTAGTTTTTCTATAAAAGATGTTCCAGAACAGGCATAAATCATAATGACAAATCTAATTCCCCATGCAGATCATTTCTGCATGGGGTTTTTGCTGAACCTGTTAAGAACAAGATAAAGAAAAGGCGCAATTTTAATCCTTGGGCATATGCTAATAAAAAAGGAATCATTATGGACAGAGTCAGAAGAATTTTAGGTGCGTCCAAAGCTTATGAACGAGGATATTATGGTGAAAATGTCGGTGTAGCAATATTGGACACCGGTATTTTTCTTCATTCTGATATAGAGGAACGAGTGATTTGCTTTCGAGATTATATCAATGGAAGAGTAACTCCTTATGATGATAATGGGCATGGTACCCATATCGCAGGGATTATTGGAGGGAATGGAAATGCATCGGAAGGAAAATATCAAGGAATTGCACCGAAATGTCACTTTATTGTGATTAAAATTTTAGATCATAAGGGAAACGGGAACACTGAAAATGTTGTGAATGCTATTGAGTGGCTAGTGGAGAAACAAAACGTATATCAAATACAAGTCATCAATATATCCATTGGGATGGTATTGCAGGCTGGAAGCCGCGAACGCAGAATGCTTCTTCAGGCAGTAGATTATGCATGGGACAGTGGAATCGTGGTGGTGGCGGCAGCAGGAAATAATGGACCTGGTGAAAATAGTGTTACCATTCCAGGCATCAGCCGTAAAATTATTACAGTGGGCTGCTTTGACGATACCAAGGAACAAATTGGAACTTCTATGCTAAAGCCGGATTATTCTGGTCAAGGTCCAACGGACAGCTGTATTGTAAAACCTGAAATTGTAGTTCCTGGGACAAATGTAATCAGCTGCTCTAATGTGTCAGGCGGATATGCAAAAAAAAGCGGAACTTCTATGGCCGCACCTATGGTAAGCGGAAGCATTGCGTTACTATTAGACAAATATCCAAAGCTTACACCAGCCAATGTAAAGCTGCGGCTTTATGAACGTTCTGTAAATTTAGGATTGCCGGTAACAAAACAAGGATGGGGAATGGTAGACATTGGAAGACTATTATGATAAAGTAAAGGGAAAACAAAAGAGAGGATGGTTTGGTGAAGAAAGTAAAAAAGTTTCTATTAGGCAGAGCAACCATAGTAGCACTGGCAATTTTAATACAATTATCGTGGTTATTTTCATTTTTTTATGGATTTAGCATTAAATTTTCATTTGTAAATACGATAATTGATATTTTAGGAATTATTGTGGTATTAACTATTGTAAATAAGAGAGGAAATCCCTCCTACAAGTTGGCGTGGACCTTTGTAATTTTAAGTATTCCCTTTATTGGATTGTTAGTGTATCTTATTTTTGGGCGTTCAGAATTGACTATTCGTACCTGCAAAAGAATGGAAGAAGTGAACCAAGTATTAGCGAAGGCGCTTCCAAACAGCGAGGAATGTCTTTTAGAATTAAAAGAACAGGATTATCATGTATACAATCAATCTAGATACATTGAAGAATGGGCAAAGTTTCCGTTATACCAGAATACGGCAACGAAGTATTATCCTACAGGGGAAGAAATGTTTCCGGATATTTTAGAAGCACTCAAAAGTGCAGAGCACTTTATTTTTATGGAATATTTTATTGTTGAAAACGGTTTTATGTTTGAACAAATTTTAGATGTGCTAAAGGAAAAAGCCGCACAAGGCGTAGATGTGCGCTTTATTTATGATGATTTTGGGTGTGTTACAACACTTCCAGCAAAATTTTATAAACAGATGCGAAAGTTTGGAATTTTATGTGTCCGATTTAATCCCCTGTACCCGGTCATGTCAGTAATTATGAATAATCGTGATCATAGAAAGATTCTTGTAGTAGATGGAAAAGTAGGATTTACCGGTGGAATTAATTTAGCAGATGAATACATCAATAAAGTAGAACGATTTGGATATTGGAAGGATACGGGGCTTCGATTGGAAGGAGAAGGTGTATGGAGTTTCACGATTATGTTTTTAGAAATGTGGGATTATATCAACCAAACATTAGAAGAAAATTTAGACCAATTTCGTCCTAGCCGCTACCAAACTCAGCCATTTGTATCAGACGGATACGTGCAGCCTTATGCAGATAGCCCTCTAGACCATGAAACAGTGGGTGAAAATATATACATGAATATCATCAATCGTGCTAAGAAATATGTTTATATTTTCACCCCTTATCTGATTCCAGATAATGAAATGATAAGAGCATTACAAATTGCAGCGAAAAGCGGTATAGATATTCGAATTTTTATGCCCGGAATTCCAGATAAAAAAGTTGTATACTGGATGGGACAGTCTTATTATGAACAGTTAATTGAATGTGGTGTAAAAATTTATCAGTATAAGCCGGGATTTCTGCATGCAAAATGTTTTGTCTGTGATGATGAAATTGCTACAGTGGGAAGTATCAATATGGATTATCGCAGCTTTTACCTGCATTTTGAATGTGGTGTTTGGATGTATCATTCTAAAGCAGTATTACAAGTAAAGGAAGATATGCTAAAAACCATCCAGGAATCAGAAGAAATCACACTGGAATTTTGTCAGAAACGTCCGGCTATTATACGAACTTTGCTGGGAATTATTAGAATATTTGCGCCCTTACTGTAATAAGGCATTTAGACCCCAAAAGCAGCCAGTATTTTTAAAAAATAATCTTTAAATACAGCCTTTTTAACGGCTTCGCGATATAGAATGTTGACGGAGCCTATTTCTTGATTATTTAATTTGTAAACTGCTTTTCCGGCAATTTTAGATTTTTGAATAGGAGCAGCCGGAGATTCTTTTAAATGCAGTTCTTTGGTGATTTTGGACAGGTCAGCACCGGATAAATCCAAATAGGAAAATGGGGATTCATAGGAAATTGCAACTTGTTCTGCCACACCTCCAGTAACAGGAAGATTTGGAAGAATATCATCATTTTTATCCTGATAAAGCTTGCATTTTCCAAAGCCATAGGTTAATAATGCTGTGGCATCTTGAAAACGTACTTTATAATCAGGAGCAGCCATTACAACGGCAATTAATTCCAAGCCATCTTTTTTAGCAGTAGCTGAAACACAATATTTTGCAAGAGAAGTAGAACCAGTTTTTAAACCAGTGGCATATTCATACTGCTTGATTAGTTTATTGGTGTTGGTCAAACCAAATTCCGAAGAACCTTTTGCGGTTACATGTGTTATGTTTTCCATCCAGATAGTGGAGTAGTTATGTATTTGTGGATATTTGGTAATTAATTCACGAGACATTAATGCCACATCATAGGCAGTAGTCATATGTCCTTCAGTATCCAACCCACAGCAGTTGACAAAATTGGTGTCTTTCATACCAAGACTTTTGGCTCGCTGGTTCATTTGATTGACAAATTCTGATTCACTTCCACTGATATATTCTGCCATAGCAACACAGGCATCATTTGCACTGGCAATGGAAATACATTTAATCATGGTGTCTACAGTTTGCGTTTCAGATGGTTCTAAAAATACTTGTGATCCACCCATACTGGCAGCATACTGTGAAACAGTAACAGTGTCTTCCAAGGAAATGATTTCTTTTTCCAATGCATCAAAAATCAGAATCAGAGTCATGATTTTTGTAATACTAGCAGGATGCAAGGAAGTATGTGAGTCCTTTTCATAAACAACCTGCCCTGTAGATGCTTCCATCAGTAAAACGGAGGGAGCAGATAGGGAAACTTCTTCACCAGCAGGGGGCGGTGTATTTTCTTTTGGTGCTTCTCCAATAGTATATAATGAGGAAAACAAAAGAGTAGTGGATAGTAAGAAAGACAAGATACAACGCATGGCATAACCTCCAAAAGCTATATCATAGTTTAGTCCATTGGGCTGTAGATTATTCCATTTTAGTTGTATTTCACTGAAAAACATGGTAGGATAAAACGTCAGAATAGAAATAAGGAGCAAAATTATGAAAATTTGTATGATACTTGTAGGATTGCTAGGAGCCTATATAATTTGGCAAAAGTGGGAATTAACACGTTTTCGTACAAAAGAATACCAAATTACCTCCGATAAAATAAAAGAAGATGCTTCTGTTGTGGTAATTGCAGATTTGCATGGTTATACCTATGGGGCAAAGAATAGTCGTTTATTGAAACAGGTTGACGTTTGTCATCCACAGGCAATTTTAATAGCAGGGGATTTAATTGTATCTAAATATGCTAAGACGTTTCCGGTGGCATTAGATTTTTTAATGGAATTAGTAAAAATTGCACCGGTATATTATTGTTTTGGAAATCATGAAACAAGATTGAGGAACAAAAAAAAAATAAATCATGAAGCATTTATAAAATATCTGGATCAGGTTCAAAAAATAGGTGTTACTATTTTAAACAACCAAAGCGTTCACTTACTACTAGGACAAAACAAGGTTACATTATCCGGTTTAGAATTAGGAATTGATTATTTTGAAAAAGGAAAACAAACATCTTTGGATCCCCAGCATCTAAAAAAGATATTGGGAATATCAGATGCCAATGCATTTCAGATCTTATTGGCTCATAATCCAACTTATGCCAAAGAATATGCTCAATGGGGGGCAGATGTAACTTTTTGCGGTCATAACCATGGAGGACTAATACGAATTCCAGGTATCGGAAGTCTGTTATCCCCACAGCTGATATTTTTTCCAAAATATGATTCTGGAATGTTTTCATTTTATGATAAAAAAGTAGTGGTAAGCCGAGGGTTAGGAACCCATACCTTTCATATTAGAATTTTTGACCGTGCAGAACTTTTAAACATTTCTTTGACTAGACAGAGCAAACATAATATCAAAACTAAAAGTTAGGAGATTCCTATGGAATTAACTGTGAAATTAGAAGCATTTGAAGGACCTTTGGATTTGTTGCTACATTTATTGGAAAAAAATAAAGTGAATATTTATGATATTCCTATTGTGGAAATCACCAATCAATATATGGAATATATTGGTCAAATGAAGCAACAGGATTTGAATATTATGAGCCAGTTTCTAGTGATGGCAGCAACGTTGCTAGATATTAAATCTAAAATGTTACTTCCAAAAGATGAAACCAAAGAAGAGGAAGAAGACCCAAGAGCAGAGTTGGTAGAAAAACTTTTGGAATATAAAATGTATCAGTGCATGTCTTATGAATTAAAGGATCGTCAAGTAGATGCGCAAAAAGTAATATTCAAGAAACCTACGATTCCACCGGAAGTTCGCCGATATGAAGAGCCGGTAAATACAAAAGAACTATTGTCAGATCTTACTTTGAAAAAATTAAATGGAATTTTTAAGTCCATTATGAAAAAGCAAGTAGACAAGATTGACCCAATTCGTTCTCAGTTTGGTAAAATTGAAAAGGAAGAAGTATCCCTAGAGGACTGCATGATACGGTTAGAAGCATATGCATTGTCCCATAAAACTTTTAGCTTTCGCGTGCTGCTAGAAGCTCAAAGTACGAAGATGGAACTAATTGTTACTTTTTTAGCAATTTTGGAATTAATGAAAATAGGCAAGATTTTTATATCACAGGAAACTATTTTTGATGATATAGAAATCAAATCTATGGTAGCAGCATAGAAGTTGGAGTGTAAAGGATATGAGAACAGCAATGCAGGAAGCAATTATTGAAGGAATTCTTTTTTCTATGGGAGAATCCGTAGCAATTTCCAAGATTGCCAAGATTTTGGAATTAAGTGAAGAAGATACGTGCCAAATTATTCAAAAGATGAAGAAAAGATATGAAAAAGAAGACCGTGGAATTCAAATTGTAGAAATAGGAGATGGGTTACAGCTATCCACCAAGAAAGAACTATATGAATATTTGATTCAAATAGCCAAGCAGCCAAAACATCATGTACTTACCAATGTTTTATTGGAAACATTGTCTATTATTGCATATAAACAACCCATTACAAAGTTGGAAATTGAGAAAATAAGGGGGGTTTCTTGTGACCATGCCGTAAATAAATTATTGGAATATAATTTAGTCTGCGAACTAGGACGCTTAGATGCGCCTGGTCGTCCCCTTCTATTTGGAACAACAGAAGAATTTTTACGGAATTTTGGAGTTCATTCGGTAGAGGAACTGCCGGTACCAAACCAAGACCAGATTGCGGAGTTTAAACAGCAAGCAGAAGAAGAGATGCATTTAAAATTGGATGTATAATATAAAAGCAGGAATAAAATAGAGTTTCAAGAAGCTGTAGAAAGTGGCAGAGTCTTTGAAACTCTATTTTCATATGTGAAGAAAAGTCTGCATATAGTGAAGAAACAAGGGGAAAGTATCATGTATGAAAAAAATTAAAAAGAGTAAAAAAAATAAAAGCAACTGGATTTCGTATCTTTGGGTTATCTGCATGACAGTTTGCTGCTTTATGGATTTTGGATTACCGGCAAAAGCCAAAACATGTACTTTAAACGAAACATTATTAAACGAAACATTATTAAACGAAACATTATTACAAGAAATATTATTACAAGAAACGGATATAGAAAAAGAACCTTTGGAAGAATTGCCGCTTTATGCTCAAAGTGCAGTGCTCATGGACGGAAAAAGTGGCAGAATTCTTTATGAAAAAAATGGATATGCTCATATGCCAAACGCTAGTACTACTAAAATCATGACTTGCATTTTAGCTATTGAAAGTGGAAGGTTAGAAGAAGAGGTAACCGTAAGCCGCTATGCCTGCTCTATGCCTAAGGTACATCTTGGAATGGAAATTACTGACACCTTTCGGCTAAAGGATTTGTTATATTCTTTAATGCTGGAATCCCATAATGATACAGCAGTGGCAGTGGCAGAACATATAGGAGGAACGGTGGAACAGTTTGCAGTTATGATGAATGAAAAAGCAAAGGAACTAGGATGTAAAAACACCTATTTTATTACTCCAAATGGATTGGATAAACAGGATGAAATCGGAATTCATGGAACTACAGCAGCAGAGCTTGCCAGTATTATGAGTTATTGTATCAAAAATGAAACCTTTTTGGAAATCACCCAAACTCCCAGCTATGAATTTACGAATTTAGAAGGAACAAAAAGCTATCACTGCAACAATCACAATGCTTTTTTACAAATGATGGATGGAGCACTTTCTGGAAAAACTGGATTTACTGGAAATGCAGGGTATTGCTATGTAGGAGCATTAACCCAGGATAACCGTACTTTTGTTGTAGCATTATTAGCCTGCGGCTGGCCTAATAATAAAAATTATAAATGGGCTGATACCAAATCGCTAATGAATTATGGGCTGAACTATTATCAATATCAGGATGTATTTGAATATGAAAAGATATTGCCAAAACTTCAGGTGGAGGAAGCAATACCAGAAGATAATCAGCTGTATGGAAATGCAGCAACCGAACTTAGGATAAAACCGGCTGCACTACTTGTTCTAAAAAATGAGAAAGAAGAAGTAAATGTAGTGTATGATATTCCCTTAAAAATACAGGCTCCCATTCAAAAAAATCAACAGGTAGGAAGTGTTACCTATTATCTAGAAGAAGAAGAAATTGCAAAATTTCCGGTATATACTGAAAAATCTGTGGAAAAAGTAGATTTTTTATGGTATAAAGAGTATCTTTTGAACTTATTTTTCATGAAATCTCAACTGTATTTAAGAAAATAAAAATAAATAGTGAAAAATTTAACGAAATCGTCATTTTGTCTATTGAAAAATGTAGTTAAAAGAGATACAATTACAATCGGAAGAAAATTTTGAAAATTTTAAAAATACATATGGAGGTCTAAATGATGAGTAATACAACAAACTCAGCAAGACAGAGAATTTCCGGTCTTCTTGATGAAAAAAGCTTTATGGAAATCGGTGCTCTGGTAACAGCAAGAAGTACAGATTTCAATCTGAATCAGTCCGAAACTCCTTCTGATGGAGTAATCACCGGATATGGTTTGGTGGATGGAAATCTAGTTTATGTGTACAGTCAGGATGTTTCTGTATTAAACGGAACCATTGGTGAAATGCACAGCAAGAAAATTGCCGCTATTTATGATATGGCAGTTAAAATGGGTGCACCTGTCATAGGTTTTATTGACTGTGGTGGTATGCGTTTACAGGAATCCGTAGATGCATTAAACGGATTTGGTGAGATTTATGCAAAACAAGTAATGGCAAGTGGTGTCATTCCACAGATTTCAGCTGTATTTGGAACATGCGGAGGCGGAATGTCAGTTGTTCCTGCATTAAGTGACTTTGCTTTTATTGAAAAAGAAAAAGGAAGAATGTTTGTAAATTCTCCAAACGCAGTCACAGGAAATTATCTTTCTAAATGTGATACAGCATGTGCCCAATATCAGGCAGAGCATAACGGATGCATTGATAAGATAGGAACAGAAGAAGAAATTCTAGAAGCAATTCGTGAATTAATCTGTGTATTGCCAGGTAATAATGAAGAAGGCGGCAGAGAAGAAGAATGTATGGATGATTTAAATCGTACATGTGAGAATCTATTAAATGCAAAAGAAGATGCTCGTCTTGTATTAACTACAATTTCTGATGACAATCTGTTTATCGAAACAAAGGAATCTTATGCAAAGAATATGGTAACAGGCTTTATTAAATTAAATGGACTGACCATAGGCGCAGTTGCTAATAGCAGCATCATATTTGATGAAAATGGTGAAAAAGCAGAAAGCTTTGATTCAGCATTAACTGCTAGAGGCTGTACAAAAGCAGCAGAATTTATTCAATTTTGTGATGCGTTTGAAATTCCGATTTTATCCCTGACAAATGTGGAAGGTTTTAGCCCAAGCGAATGTTCTGAAAAGAACTTAGCCAAAGCAATGGCACGTATGGCAGCAGCATTTGCAGGTGCTACAGTTCCTAAAATAAATCTTATCATTGGCAATGCGTTTGGCAGTGCTTATGTTATGATGAATAGCAAATCAATAGGTGCAGACCTTGTTTATGCATGGGAAGGTAGCAAAATCAGTATGATGGATGCAGTCCTTGCAGCTAAGATTATGTATGATGAAAAAGGTGCAGATGTAATTGCCCAAAAGGCAAAAGAATATGAACAACTACAGTCATCTGTACTTACCGCAGCAAAACGAGGATATGTTGATTTGATTATTACACCGGCAGATACTAGAAAATATGCCATTGCAGCATTTGAAATGCTCTATACCAAGAGTATTGGAGAAACGGTTAAAAAACACGCATCAAAGTAGAAAGGTGAAGTTTATGAAAAAGAAAATATCGCTGATAATAGGTATGTGTCTTATCGTACTAGGGTTAACAGCATGTGGACAAGCGGATCCTACCAAGGTTGATTATAATGGTTATACTTACCAGCAGCTACAAGATGGATGCCAGAAAATGGCAACTGCATTGGAAAGCTTAAGTTCAGAAGAACTGCAGCAATATAAGACTGCTGAGGATGAGCTTATGGTAAACTTGGTTACTCGTTGGGAAGAAGCGCGTACAGATGTTGGTGATTTTGCAGGAATGGGTGAATTTAAAATCACAAAATCAGGAAAGACATTAACTTGCGAACAAGAAATAAAATATGAACAGCGTCCAGTTATTCTTACTTATGTCTATAATGCAAAAAGTATGGAACTGGAAGATGTTACAGTAGATCAAGTAAAGACACTTGGGGAAAAGATGGAAAATGCCGCATTAAATACATTACTGGGCATGGGTACTGTGTTTGCTGTCTTAATTCTAATTAGTTTAATTATTAGCTGCTTTAGAATATTCCCATATCTGGAGAAAAAGAAACAGGCGAAAAATGTGCCGGAAGTAGAAACTGCACCGGTTACAGCCATTCTAGAACAGCAGGATGACTTAGAGCTGGTAGCTGTAATTGCAGCGGCGGTTGCAGCATCCACAGGAACTTCAACAGAAGATTTCGTAGTGCGTTCTATCAAAAGAAGATTTTAAACGTAAATTCAGGAGGATATCAAAAATGAAGAATTATACAATTACCGTTAATGGGAATGTTTATGATGTAACAGTGGAAGAAAATGGAACATCCACAAGTACAACACCTAGAAGAACAGCAGCACCGGCAGCAGTAGCAGCACCAAAGGCAGCACCAAAGGCAGCCGCAGTTGGAAGCGTTAAAATTGAAGCTGGAGCAGCCGGCAAAGTATTTAGCATTGACTCAAAAGTTGGTGACGTTTTAAAACGTGGTGATACTATATTAGTATTGGAAGTTATGAAAATGGAAACCCCTGTTGTTGCACCAGAAGATGGAACTGTTGCAAGTATTGATGTAACAGTAGGACAGGCAATTGAATCAAGCGCATTATTGGCAACTTTAAACAACTAATCCAGGAGGTTAAAATATGAGTTACGTAGGAGAAACATTATCTAACCTCCTGCATCAAACAGCATTCTTCAACCTGACTTGGGGAAATTATGTTATGATTTTGGTGGCATTTATATTTCTTTTCCTTGCTATTAAAAAAGGATTTGAACCCTTGTTGTTAGTACCGATTGCGTTTGGTATGTTATTGGTAAATATTTATCCGGATATTATGATTACACCGGAAGAAACCAGTAATGGTGTAGGTGGTTTACTTTATTACTTTTATGCATTGGACGAATGGTCCATTCTTCCTTCTCTGATTTTCCTTGGAGTTGGTGCAATGACAGACTTTGGTCCCTTGATTGCAAATCCAATTAGTTTCTTATTGGGCGCAGCTGCACAGTTTGGTATTTTTGGTGCTTATTTCCTTGCAATTCTTATGGGATTTAATGACAAAGCAGCAGCAGCCGTATCCATTATTGGAGGAGCAGATGGGCCTACTTCTATTTTCTTAGCAGGAAAGCTGGGGCAGAGTGGATTACTAGGTCCCATTGCGGTGGCGGCATATTCTTATATGGCGTTAGTTCCCATTATTCAGCCACCAGTTATGAAATTATTTACATCTAAAAAAGAACGTGCTATTAAAATGGAAAATTTAAGACCGGTATCTAAATTAGAAAGAATTTTATTTCCAATCGTAGTTACTACGGTAGTATGTACAATATTGCCAACTACAGCACCATTAGTAGGTATGCTGATGCTTGGTAACTTATTCCGTGAATCTGGTGTGGTACGTCAATTAACAGATACAGCATCTAATGCGTTAATGTATATTGTTGTTATTTTGCTTGGTACTTCAGTTGGAGCTACCACAAGTGCAGAGGCATTCTTAAATGTTACTACATTAAAGATTGTTGCACTTGGATTAATCGCATTTATCTTTGGAACTGCTGCAGGTGTGTTGTTTGGTAAACTGCTATGTAAGATAACCGGAGGTAAGATAAATCCATTGATTGGTTCTGCCGGAGTTTCAGCAGTTCCTATGGCGGCTCGTGTATCACAAAAAGTTGGAGCGGAAGAAGATCCAACAAACTTTTTACTTATGCATGCAATGGGACCAAATGTTGCCGGAGTTATTGGTACTGCTGTAGCAGCAGGTGTATTTATGGCAATCTTTGGAATTTAAACAGCGTTGCATTGTTTTGAGTAAGCAGCGCAGTGGAGGAATCCGCTAAAATAGGGAGCCGTTAAGCGGCGGAATGAGAGGAATAAGTCATGTCTGAACAGATAAAAAAACCGGTAAAAATTACCGAAACCATATTACGTGATGCCCATCAATCTCTGATTGCAACCCGAATGACAACAGAGCAGATGCTGCCAATTGTTGATAAAATGGATCAAGTTGGCTATCATGCAGTAGAGTGCTGGGGTGGAGCTACCTTTGACGCATCTCTTCGGTTTTTAAAAGAAGATCCATGGGATCGCCTAAGAAAATTAAGAGCTGGATTTAAAAATACAAAATTACAGATGTTGTTTCGCGGACAGAACATTTTAGGATATCGTCCTTATGCAGATGATGTAGTAGAATATTTTGTACAAAAATCCATTGCAAATGGAATTGATATTATTCGTATTTTTGACTGTTTGAATGATATTAGAAATTTACAAACAGCGGTAACAGCATGTAACAAGGAAAAAGGTCATGCACAGGTTGCATTATCTTATACATTAGGAGATGCTTATACATTAGAGTACTGGATGAATATGGCGAAAAAAGTAGAAGAAATGGGTGCTGATTCTTTATGTATTAAAGATATGGCAGGTCTGCTTACTCCATACAAGGCAGTGGAACTGGTAAAAGCATTAAAGAGTTCCACAAAGCTTCCCATTGACCTGCACACACATTACACTTCAGGTGTAGCTTCTATGACTTACATGAAAGCAGTAGAAGCAGGTTGTGATATTATTGATACTGCAATGTCTCCGTTTGCATTAGGAACCAGTCAGCCTGCAACAGAAGTTATGGCAGAGGCATTCCGGGGAACAGAATTTGATCCAAACTTTGATCAGATGCTATTAAAGGAAATTGCAGACTACTTTAGACCAATGAGAGAAGAAGCATTAAAAAGTGGTTTAATGAATCCAAAGGTATTAGGAGTAGATATTCAAACGTTACTCTATCAAGTACCCGGTGGTATGTTATCGAACATGGTATCTCAGTTAAAAGAACAGAATGCAGAAGATAAGTATATGCAGGTATTAGAAGAGATTCCGCGTGTTCGTAAAGATTTAGGAGAGCCACCACTTGTTACACCGTCTTCCCAGATTGTGGGTACACAAGCTGTATTTAACGTACTGATGGGAGAACGCTACAAGGTTGCTACCAAAGAAACCAAAGACGTATTACTTGGAAAATATGGTCAGACTGTAAAACCATTTAATCCAGAAGTTGTAGATAAAGTACTAGGGGAAGAAAAGAAAAATGCAATTACCTGTCGCTATGCTGATTTGCTTGAGCCAGAACTTGATAAATTGGAAAGTGAAATGAAGGAATGGAAACAGCAGGATGAAGATGTATTGTCTTATGCGTTATTCCCACAGGTAGCCACAGAATTTTTTAAATACAGACAGGCACAGCAGACGGGTGTAGATGCCACTCTTGCTGATACCAAAAACGGAGCTTACCCAGTATAGTTTTTTGAGGAAAGATTAAAAAATATTTTAAATATAACCTTATGTGTGACAAGTTATAATTTCACACATAAGGTTATATTTTATTGCACAGAATAAATAGTGATTACAGCGTATCATTTCCTAAAAGTGAAGTTAAATCTTCTAAATTAATTCCTTTTGGACGATTCATATGTATCAGTGTTTTTTCATAAATGTGTGTAACATCACCCTGCTTCATAGAAGAAAAAATGGCAAGATGTTCAGCATAGGTTTCTTCCATGCGGTTTTCATGAGAGAGGGACAGCTGTGCAAGTTTTTGCATCCGATACATAAAAGAATCAAAAATAGATGAGAACTGTTCATTTTTCAAAAAATAGATGATTTTTGTATGAAATTCAAAATCATAGGTACAAAAATCTTTGATAGAATGAGTGGTTATCATAATTTCATGTAATTTTTTCATGATAATATCTAAATCATGAAAAAGTTTTTTTGCGTCTGCAGTATCTGCTTGTTTTGTTATTTCTAAGGTACAGAAACATTCTAACGCAGAACGTACCTGAAATGTTTCTGTTACATCTTTAGCTGAAAGTTGATGAAGACAAAATCCTTTACTAGGAATAATATCGATAAATCCTTCTTGCATAAGCCGATGCATAGCATCGCGAAAAGGTGTTCTTGATATTTGAAGGTTTTTTGAAAGCTTTGTTTCAGAATAAATTTCCTGGTATGATAAATCACCATTAATAATCATATTTTTCAAATGGGCATAAGCTTGTTCTTGTAGTGTTTCCATAAGTACTCCTTATAATTTGTAATAAACTTGATTTTATACTATAAAGCATACTTCACTTGAAACAAACGGTCAATAGAATAATAATAAATCAAAAATACAATAAAATGTATATGCAATATGTTAAAAAAATAACAAAGAAATAAGAGAAATACATACAAAGTAAACAAAAATGAAACATGAAAACTGTGAAAAATAGAGAAAGAAAAAAAATAGTATTGACCGGTATACCGGTATGTAGTACAGTGAAAGAAAGAAACCTAAGGAAACCAAAGCCAAACAAAAAGGAGCAAATTGTATTATGGGAAAAGTAGGATTTATTGGATTGGGAATTATGGGAAGACCAATGGCAAAACAACTAATTCAAGGTGGTATCGATTTAATAGTGTACGATTTGAATGAAACGGTGGTAAAAGAATTCCAAAACCTAGGAGCAGAAACAGGCAGTTTGAAGTTGATTGGAGAGCAGTGTGATGTTGTGTTTACAATACTTCCAAATGGAGAAATTGTAAAAAGCGTACTTTTTGACCAGAATGGAGTTGCATCTACAATGAAATCAGGTGGAATTATCTGTGATATGAGTTCTGTTACACCGCCGGAATCTACCATGTGCTACAAAAAATTAAAAGAACAAGGAATTGGATTTATTGATTCTCCAGTCAGCGGTGGTGAACCAAAAGCAATTGATGGAACATTAGCATTTATGGCTGGTGGAGATGAAAATGTTTTTAATGCATTAAAGCCATATTTTGAAATTATGGGTTCATCTGCACTTTTGGTTGGTGGAAGTGGAAGCGGAAGTGTTACAAAACTTGCCAATCAAATTATTGTAAACAATACGATTGCCATTGTATCCGAAGCATTTGTACTGGCAACCAAGGCAGGTGCCAATCCCATGAAAGTATATGAAGCAATTCGTGGTGGACTTGCAGGAAGTGCGGTATTAGATGCAAAGATACCCATGATTGTAGAACGTAATTTTAAACCAGGCGGAAAGTTATCCATTAACCATAAAGATATTAAAAATGTTGTGAATACTGCCCATGAAATAGATTGTCCTGTGCCATTTACAGCACAGCTGTTTGAAATTATGCAATCATTGAAAGTGGGGGGACATATGGATGAGGACCATGGTGGAATCGTACAATATTTTGAAGCACTTGCTAATGTTACGGTAGAAAAGCAGGAAAATTAAAAGCAGCCCAATGAAAGGGAGAAATCCAATATGACAATCAGCACAGCAGTTTTAAGCACATATAAAAACATTGATGAAGAATATGTGGACCAATTACTAAAGAAAGAAATTGAATCCAACAATAAGAAAATAGTGGTACTAGATGATGATCCAACAGGGGTTCAGACAGTACATGATATTTCTGTTTATACCAATTGGACAAAAGACAGTGTTCGTAAAGGGTTTCAGGAAAAAAATAAATTATTTTATATACTAACAAATTCAAGAGGATTTACAGCAAAGCAAACCCAAAAAGCCCATCATGAAATTGCGCAAGTAATTGCAGAAGTATCTAAAGAACTGGGAAAAGAGTACATAATTATCAGCAGAAGCGATAGTACACTACGCGGACATTACCCATTAGAAACTGAGGTTTTAAGAGAAGAGTTAGAAAAAAGCACAGGGAAAAATATGGATGGAGAAGTACTATGTCCATTTTTTAAAGAAGGTGGACGCTATACTATAGAAGATATTCATTATGTAAAAGATGGGGAAACCTTGATTCCAGCAAGTGAAACGGAATTTGCTAAGGATAAGACCTTTGGGTATTCATCTTCTAATATGAGAGAATATATCCAGGAAAAAACGGAAGGAAGATATTTAGCAGAACAGGTTACATGTATTTCACTAAAAAGTATTCATGAGGTGGACATAGATGGAATTACAGAACAATTGATGAAAGTTACTAATTTTAATAAGATTGTGGTCAATGCAATTGATTATGTGGATATAAAAGTATTTTGCGTAGCATTATATCGAGCAATGTCAAAAGGAAAAACATTTATGTTTCGAACAGCAGCAGCTCTAGTAAAGGTACTAGGAGGTGTTACCAATCAACCACTTCTTACTAGAAAACAAATGATTGTTACAGAATCTAACCATGGCGGAATTGTTGTAGTAGGTTCTCATACACAAAAGACAACAAGTCAGGTTGAAGCATTACGCCAGCTACCTGGAATTAAATTTATTGAGTTTAATTCAGACTTGGTATTAGAAGAAAAGGAATTTGCAAAAGAGATAAAAGATACGTTAGAAAAAGAAGAAGTATATATAGCATCAGGAAAAACCGTTGTTGTGTATACAAAGCGTAAATTACTTGTTGTAGAGGCGGATACAAAAGAGGATGCATTAATACGTTCTGTAAAAATTTCAGATGCAGTACAGTCATTGGTGGGTAAACTTAAAGTTACTCCAAGTTTTGTAATTGCAAAAGGTGGAATTACCTCTAGTGATATTGGGACGAAGGCATTAGCTGTGCAAAAGGCAAATGTGATGGGACAAATTAAACCTGGAATTCCAGTGTGGCAGACAGGGGAAGAAAGTAAATTTCCACAGATTCCATATGTTATTTTCCCAGGAAACGTGGGAGAAATCGCAACCTTGAAAGAAGCAGTTGAAGTATTGATTCAAAAATAACAACAGAAAGAAGGTGAAAAAGTGCCACAATGTGTTGTAATTGCCGATGATTTAACGGGAGCAAATGCCACAGGAGTACTATTGAAAAAGATGAATTATCAAACGTATACCGTAATGAATATGGAACGTTTGGAATTATCGTTCCTATCAGATTGCGACTGTTTAATGTATCCTACGGATAGCAGAGGAATTACAAGTGAATTAGCATATAATCGGGTCTATAATGTCACTAAATTGCTCATGGATAAGAATATAAAAGTATATTCAAAGAGAATTGACAGCACACTAAGAGGAAACATTGGCAGTGAAACAGATGCAATTTTAGATGGGCTTGGGAAAGAGTATGTTGCAATTGCCGCCCCTTGTTTCCCAGCATCAGGTAGGATAGTAATTGGAGGGTACATGCTTGTAAATGGGCTCCCCCTTCATAAGACAGAGGCTGCATTAGATCCGAAAACACCAGTGACAACATCGGAAGTTAAAAAAATATTTGAACAGCAAAGCAAGTATCCGGTGGGTGATATTTTAATGAAGGACATGATGCATGGAAAGCACTATCTTGCAGAAAAAATGAAGGAATTAGCAAAAACTGGAAGCCGAACAATTGTATTTGACTGTGTGACACAAGAAGATCTTGATTTAATTGCGGATGCGCTGATTACAAGTAAACTAAAATTTGTAGCAGTAGATCCAGGAGCTTTCACAGCATCTATTGCAAGAAAAATCATGGTTCCTTTTGAAAAAAGAGAGACTAAGAAAATCTTGGCAGTGGTAGGAAGCGTTAACCCAATTACAAAAAAACAAATGGAAGAACTATGGTTATCACAGCGTACTTATAATGTATTTGTTCATACAACAGAATTACTAGAGGGGGCACAGCGAAGAGAAACAGAAATACAAAGAGTCATTGATGATATTTTGGTAAATTGCAATTTTTATACCGTTTCAACTGTAACAGGTGATGGAATTATGCCAGAAAATCGAATTGAATTTGAATATTATAAAAAAAAGTATCATTGCACAGCCGATGACATTAGCAATATGATTAACACGGCATTTTCAGAAATTGCTTACCAAATTTTCAAGAAAAACAACAGTTTTCAAGGATTGTATACAAGCGGTGGTGATATTACAGTAGCTGTTTGTCGAAGATTTGCAACAGCAGGACTTTGCTTGCTGGATGAAGTACTTCCCTTGGCAGCTTATGGAAAATTTGTAAAAGGAGAATTAGATGGTATCCACATTGTGACAAAGGGTGGTATGGTAGGTGAAAATAATGCAATTAATCAATGTATTACCTATCTAAAACAAAAATTATATCTATAATTGTAAAAATTGGAGGAGATAATCGATATGAATAAACCATTAATAGCAATCCCACTGGGTGATCCAGCCGGGGTGGGACCAGAAATTGTTGTAAAATCTGTCGCATCAAAAGAAGTATTTGAAGCAGCAAGATGTGTTGTGATAGGTGCTAGACAAATTGTAGAAAATGCAATTAAAATCACAGGAACAGATATTACGATTAACTGTATGAAAGAACCAGAACAAGGTCAATACATAAGGGGTGTTTTGAATTTAATTGATCTTGATAATGTAGATATGTCACAATTTGAATTTGGAAAAGTAAGTGGAATGTGTGGAAAAGCGGCATATGAATACATTGCTAAAAGTATTGAACTTGCAAATGCCAAAAAAGTAGATGCAGTTGCTACTACACCTATTAATAAAGAATCTTTAAGAGCAAGCGGCAGTAATTTCATAGGACATACAGAAATTTTTGGTGCACTTACGAATACAGAAGATCCCTTGACAATGTTTGAAACAAGAGGACTTCGTGTCTTTTTTCTGACAAGACACGTTTCGTTAAGAGAAATGCTTGACTTGATTACAAAAGACAGAATCAAAGATTATGTAAAAAGATGTCTGACTGCATTGGAGAAGCTAGGTGTCACTGGTGGAACAATGGCAATTGCAGGATTAAATCCACATTGTGGAGAACATGGATTATTTGGAAATGAAGAAGTTGAAACGATTGCACCTGCGGTGGAAGAATTGCAAGCTGAAGGATATCCGGTAGTAGGTCCAATTGGAGCTGATTCCGTATTTCATCAAGCAGCACAGGGAAAATATAGCAGCGTGCTTTCCTTATATCATGATCAGGGGCATATTGCAACGAAAACGCTTGATTTTGAAAAAACAATTGCAATTACAAATGGAATGCCTATATTGCGAACATCAGTAGATCATGGAACGGCATTTGATATAGCAGGAACAGGAAAGGTAAGTGCAGTAAGTATGATAGAGGCAATTCTATTAGCCGCAAAATATTCACCTAATTTTGTAAAATAGAAGGAAAAGAAGGAGGTACTTGATATGGTAGGAGGACTTAGTGGGCAAAGAATGATGATAGGTCTGGTAATTGGTATTATTTTATTGGTAATTCTCGTACTGAAAACAAAAGTTCATGCATTTCTTGCATTGATTATTTCATGTGCAGTAGTGGGTGTTATTGGTGGAATGCCAATTGTGGATACAACACTTGAAAATGGAACGGTTTTTGGCATTATTAATTCCATAAAAAATGGTTTTGGAGGAACCCTTGGAAATATTGGTATTATTATTGGATTTGGTGTTATGATGGGACAGCTGTTTGAAGTATCCGGTGCAGCGGAAAAAATGGCACAAACCTTTTTAAAATTGTTTGGAAAAAAACGTGAAGAAGAAGCATTGGCGTTAACTGGATTTTTAGTATCTATTCCCATTTTTTGCGATTCTGGATTTGTGATTTTAGCACCTATTGCAAAAGCAATTTCAAGAGTAACTAAAAAATCGGTTATTTCACTAGGTGTTGCACTTGCGGCAGGGCTTGTTATTACACACTCCCTAGTTCCACCAACACCAGGTCCTTTAGGTGTATGCGGTATTTTTAATTATGACGTAGGTAAATATATATTATTTTCTATTTTACTTGCACTTCCTATGGCGGTTGCTTGTTTAACTTATGCTAGACATCTAGGAAAAAAATATTATCAAATTCCCAATGATCATGATGAGGGATTTACACGCAGTGCTTATCAAGAAGCAAATTATGACAATACTTTTTCTATGACAAATAAAGATTTACCATCTACGTTAGTTGCATTTGGACCACTGTTTTTACCCATTGCTTTAATACTAATTAGCACGATTACAAGTGCATTAGGTGCGACAAAAGGAGCCATGTCCATTTTCCAATTTCTTGGATCTCCAATTATTGCAGTTGGACTTGGATTAATTCTTGCTATTTTTACACTAGGTAGAAAATTGGAAAAACACGAAGCAGTGGCTGAAATGGAAAAAGGAATGATGTCGGCTGGTATTATTATTTTAGTTACTGGCGGTGGCGGTGCACTAGGAAGAGTAATTCAAGATAGCGGACTTGGTACATATATGGCAGAACATCTAGTAGCAGCATCTGTTCCAATTATTATTTTACCACTTTTAATTTCAACAGCAATGAGATTTATACAAGGTTCTGGTACGGTAGCAATGACAACAGCAGCTAGTATTACAGCACCCATTATCCTTGCTGCAGGTATCAATCCATTCCTTGGAGTATTTGCATGTTGTGTGGGTTCTTTATTCTTTGGATACTTTAATGATAGTTATTTTTGGGTGGTAAATCGTACACTAGGTATCAGCGAGGCAAAAGAGCAACTTACGATTTGGTCGGTAACCTCAACTATTGCATGGGCAGTTGGTGTTGTTGAATTATTAGTATTGAACATTTTCATTTAATCCGATAGGATATGTGAAAGAGAATAAAAAGACCGTTTTGAATACGGTCTTTTTATTACTGCAAGGGATACTAGGATTATGAATAACTAAGTCAGAGAGGAAATCAACCATGAATGGAAAACAACGATATGAAGAATTTATCAAAGAACATCAGTCAACACTACGTATGGGAACACTGATTTGGACATGCCTTGGTGTGATAGGAATTTTTCTCATTATGAAACCAATAGGAATCATTGTGGAAATAGCAGCTGTGATGTTGGGAATCTTAAATGTAAAATCTTGGATAAAATTAAATAGAACCTTGGATATGGTACCGGATAAGCAAAAATTTTATCAGCAGATGGAAAAACCAAAAGCCACGTTTTTAAAATTTAAAATTATAGTTTTGGAAGATTATGTACTTACTAATGATAGCAATGTGGAACTTTTTCCCTTGAAAACCATAGAAAAAATAGATGTTGGAGTTCAAAAAACAGGTTATAAACCAAAAAAATGTTTGTTTTTAACAACAACAGATGGATTACAGCATAAAATTGCACTTGTTTATGAAAATCAAACTGTTGCTGCATTAGAAGAATTTGATGAAATTTATCAAATTCTGAATAAAAAATAGACACCAATCTTGTGTTATGTTACAATAGAGCAAGATTTTTTATTTGGAGGCATAATAGGTGAGCGGTGCAAATGATTTCATAAATCGGATTAATGAAAAATACAGTAGTCTGAGCAAAGGACAGAAAATTTTAGCCGCATATATTACGGATAATTATGATAAGGCTGTGTTTTTCACTGCTGCAAAATTAGGGGAACAAGTAGGTGTTAGTGAATCCACGGTAGTTCGTTTTGCAGCAAATTTAGGGTACAAAGGATATCCGGAATTTCAAAAATCATTGGAATCATTAGTATGTAATAAGCTAAATTCCGTACAGCGTATGGAGAACACATATGGACGAATCAGTCAATCGGAAATATTAGAAAGCGTATTGCAGTCCGATGGAGAAAGAATACGGGAGACATTGGAACTTATTGATGAACATGCATTTGATTTGGCAGTGAATACGATTATAGAAGCAAAGCATGTTTATTTGATTGGATTGCGAAGTTGTGCTCCGTTGGCAGAATTTCTTGCTTTTTATCTTAATATGATGCAGGAAAATGTTCACTTACTTTGTACTAGCAGTTCCAGTGAATTATTTGAGCAGATGGTACGGATTGGGAAAGAAGACGTTATCATTGGGATTAGTTTTCCAAGGTACTCCATGCGTACACTAAAAGCAATGGAATTTGCCAATAACCGTAGTGCAAAGGTAATCACCATTACAGACAGTGTTCATTCTCCCATGAATCTTTATTCTTCCTGCAATTTAATTGCAAAAAGTGACATGGCATCCATTGTAGATTCTTTAGTAGCACCATTAAGTGTAATAAATGCTTTAATTATGGCGATTTGTATGAAAAAACAGGGAGAGGTAGTGCATACCCTTGAAATGTTAGAAGATATTTGGGAAGAATATCAATTCAATGGAACAGATGAAATTGATTTCATTGATGATTCCATGAAAATGAGATATGCAAGATTAGGTGAAAAAAATGAGTAAAGTAATTGTAATTGGCGGTGGAGCTGCCGGAATGTTTGCCGCTATCTGGGCGGCTAAAAATGGGCATCAAGTTCTTCTTTTAGAAAAGAATGAAAAACTTGGAAAAAAATTGTATATTACCGGAAAAGGCAGATGTAATATTACAAATGCTTGTGATACAGAAGATTTATTTAAGCAGGTAATGCATAATGAAAAATTTTTATACAGTGCATTTTATGGGTTTGATAATCATCAGGTAATTAGGTTTTTTGAAGAAAATGGACTGAATACTAAAATAGAACGAGGAGAACGTGTATTTCCACAATCGGATCATTCTTCTGATGTGATAGGAGTACTTCAGCGCGTTCTGAAACAGGTTCAGGTTACGGTACGTCTTCATACAGAGGTTTTAAAGTTACAGACAGTAGATGGAGCAATCAAAGGGGTAACGTTAAAGGATGGCACCACAGAAGCTGCTGAGTGGGTCATTGTAGCAACCGGGGGCTGTTCTTATGCAACAACTGGTTCTACCGGAGATGGATATCGCTTTGCAAAAGAGACTGGACACAAGATAATATCTCCTCGTCCGGCACTAGTACCGTTTGAAACAGCAGAAGCTTGGGTAAAAGACTTACAGGGCTTGTCTTTAAAAAATGTAACTGTTAAAATATACACAGAGAACAAATTGCTATATGAAGAATTTGGGGAAATGCTGTTCACTCACTATGGTGTTAGTGGTCCCTTACTATTAAGTGCAAGCAGTGTGATAAATGATTATGCAGATAAGATGCCACTGACAATGAAAATAGATTTAAAACCGGCACTTACTTTAGAACAATTAGACAAACGTATTTTAAGAGATTTTGAGGAAAACCAAAATAGACAGTTTAAAAATGCAGTTCAGAAATTATTTCCGGCAAAATTAATACCGGTGATGATATCCTTAAGTGGAATTTCTCCGGAGCAAAAGGTCAATGAAATCACCAAGGAAATGCGCCTAAACCTAGTTCATCTAATCAAAGCATTACCAGTTACGTTGTCTAGCTTTCGCGGGTTTAACGAGGCAATTATTACAAGGGGTGGTGTGAGTGTGAAAGATATTACACCAGCAACTATGGAATCTAAGCAGGTGAAGGGATTGTATTTTGCAGGAGAAGTATTAGATTTAGATGCACTAACGGGAGGATTTAATCTTCAAATTGCTTGGTCTACAGGATATTTAGCAGGAGACAGTATTCCAAAAGTATGATAAAATGAATGTAAGTGTTGTTTAAATTTAAAATGCAGCTATAAAATAGGAGAAAAAACATGGCTTTTAATATAGCAATTGATGGACCCGCGGGTGCAGGAAAGAGCACGATCGCCAAGGAAATCGCTCAAAAATTATCTTATATTTATGTGGATACTGGAGCAATGTTTCGTGCTATGGCACTTTATTGTATCCGTCATGATATTTCACAGGAAAATGAAGCAGAAATTAGTGCTGCCTGTGAACAAATTCAAGTCACCTTAACTTACCAAGATGGTGAGCAGCAGGTACTTTTAAATGGGGAAAATGTGAATGCACTGATTCGTACGGAAGAAGTTGGAACTATGGCTTCTGGGATTAGTATCTATCAGGCAGTGCGAAGCAAGTTATTAAACCTGCAAAGGAAACTTGCCTCTACGGCAGATGTTGTAATGGATGGCAGGGACATTGGAACCTGTGTCCTACCAAAAGCACAGGTGAAGATTTATCTTACTGCAAGTGTTGCTACAAGAGGAAAGCGACGTTTTTTGGAATTACAAGGAAGAGGGATTTCTTGTAATCTGCAAGAGATTTGCGCGGATATTGAAAAAAGAGATGCACAAGATCAAAACAGGAAGATAGCACCCTTAAGACAAGCACAGGATGCTATTTTAGTGGATAGCTCTCAAATGGATATTTTTCAGGTGGTAGATACGATATTAGGTTTCATTAAACAGGTGCAGAAAAAAGAAATCAATGATTAAAAGGTGTCTTGAGACTTGTTATATCATAAAACAACAGTACAATAAAATAACAGGCAGGTTAAAATGAAGGTTAAATTAGCAAAAAGTGCCGGTTTTTGCTTTGGTGTAAAGCGTGCAGTGGACACGGTATATCAGCAGACAGAAACAGGAAATGGAAAGATATACACCTTTGGTCCTATTATTCATAATGAAGAAGTAGTGGAGGATTTAGCAAAAAAAGGTGTAAAGGTAGTTGACACAAAAGAAGAACTAATGCAGTGTAAAGGTGGAACGGTGATTATACGTTCCCATGGAGTTCCCAAAGAAATATATAATTTTTTAGAGAAAGAACAAATTCATTATGTAGATGCAACTTGCCCTTTTGTACGAAAAATCCATCATTTAGTGGAAGAACATAGCCAGGAAGGTTATCATGTGGTAATCATTGGCAATAGTACTCATCCAGAGGTGGAAGGAATCAAGGGCTGGAGCCGTAATCCGGCGGAAACAACGGTGATTTCCACCTTACAAGAGGCACAGGATTTCACGCTGAATCCACCTAAAAAGATATGTATTGTGTCACAAACGACATTTAACAACAAAAAATTTCAAGAATTAGTTGAAATTATCAGCGAAAAAGGTTATGATATAGTTGTTTTAAATACGATTTGCAATGCAACGCAGGAAAGGCAGGCCGAGGCAAGGGAAATTGCCCGGGAAGTGGACGCCATGATTGTCATTGGTGGACGCAATAGTTCCAATACGCAAAAGTTATTTGAAATATCAAAAAAAGAATGTGAAAATACTTGCTATATACAGACACTGAAAGATTTAGATTTGTCTGAATTACAGTCCATTAATAGCGTAGGTATTACCGCAGGGGCTTCTACCCCAAACAAAATTATTGAGGAGGTTCAAAAAAATGTCAGAAATGAGTTTTGAACAAATGTTGGAAGAATCATTTAAAACAATAAGAAATGGAGAGGTAGTCGACGGTACCGTTATTGATGTGAAACCAGACGAGATCATCTTGAACATTGGTTATAAGTCCGATGGAATCATTACCCGTAATGAATATACAAACGAACCAAATGTTGATTTAACCACTATGGTGTCCGTAGGCGACGCTATGGAAGCTAAGGTTCTTAAAGTAAATGATGGCGAAGGCCAGGTATTGTTGACGTACAAACGTCTTGCTGCTGAAAAAGGAAGCAAGAAATTAGAAGAAGCATTTAACAGCCAAGAAGTACTTTGTGCAAAAGTAGCACAGGTGTTAGATGGTGGTTTAAGTGTTGTAGTAGACGAATCAAGAATCTTTATTCCTGCAAGCTTAGTATCCGATACATACGAAAAGGATTTAAGCAAATACAAAGATCAGGAAATCAATTTTGTAATTACAGAGTTTAATCCACGCAGAAGAAGAATTATTGGTGATAGAAAGCAGTTGCTACTTGCCAAAAAAGCAGAATTACAGAAAGAATTATTTGCAAGAATCAATATTGGTGATGTATTAGAAGGAACTGTTAAAAATGTAACAGACTTTGGTGCATTTATTGATTTAGGCGGAGCAGATGGCTTACTTCATATTTCCGAAATGTCATGGGGCAGAGTGGAAAATCCAAAGAAAGTCTTTAAAGTTGGTGATATTGTAACGGTATATATCAAAGACATTAACGAGAACAAGATTGCATTAAGTATGAAATTTGATGATGAAAATCCATGGAAAGATGCATCATCTAGATATGCAGTGGGTAACATCGTAATTGGTGTAGTTGCAAGAATGACAGACTTTGGTGCATTTGTTGAATTAGCACCTGGTGTAGATGCATTACTTCATGTATCACAGATTTCTAGAGAACATGTAGAAAAACCATCTGATGTATTATGTGTAGGTCAGGAAATTGAAGCTAAGATTGTTGACTTTAACGAAGATGACCGCAAAATCAGCTTAAGTGTCAAAGCATTACTTGCTCCGGCAGAAGATGAAGAAGACGCAGAGTATGATACTGTAGAAGAATAGAGGAAATGCGATGTTCACCGGATATGAAGAATTTAAAAAAGATATTTTTGCATT
The DNA here is from genome assembly GCA_036653135.1 of Lachnospiraceae bacterium. Classification (GTDB taxonomy): domain Bacteria; phylum Bacillota; class Clostridia; order Lachnospirales; family Lachnospiraceae; genus Petralouisia. The sequence goes on along the minus strand of JAVVUO010000005.1, from coordinate 54,796 downwards.
AACGAAGATAGACTTAAATTCGTATAAAGAAAAGCAGATGAAGCGTAGAATTGACACGCTGATTACTAAAAACGGAGTAAATAACTATAAGGATTATCTACTATTGATTAAAAAGGATAAAGATAAGTTCGAACAGTTTGTAAGCTTTCTAACTATCAATGTATCAGAATTTTATCGTAATCCGGAACAGTGGGCAATTTTGGATAAAGAAGTATTTCCAGAATTGATTAGTCGTTATGGTAAAAATCTTAAGATATGGAGTGCTGCTTGCTCCACAGGAGATGAGCCTTATTCCTTAGTTATGGCATTGTCCAAGCATATCCCTCTTAATCAGATTAAAATAGTTGCTACTGATATTGATAAACAGATACTAGATAAGGCTCGCATGGGTCTTTATAATGAAAAAAGTATTGTGGCTGTGCCAGATGAATTTAAAAGAAAATATTTTAAGAAGATTGGAAATTCTTATCAGATTACAGATGATATTAAACGTCAGGTAGAGTTTAAACAACATGATCTTCTAAAAGATGCTTATCCTGGTGGTTCTCATTTGATTGTATGCAGAAATGTATTGATTTATTTTACAGAAGAAGCAAAGGAAGAGATTTACAAGAAGTTCAATTCAGCACTTGCTAAAGAGGGTATTTTATTTATTGGTAGCACAGAGCAGATTATGAATTACAAAGAATTAAATTATCAAAGAAGACAGTCTTTCTTCTTCCAGAAGCTTTAATTATTATAAGAAATAATAAGTTAGAACAGGGTTGCTGCTCGATGATAAAATCATTGAGCAGCAGCTTTATTTTTGAGAATAAAATAAAAGGACGATACCTTGATTAGATATCATCCTTAGCATTACGATTTTGCATGTAATAAAACTTGCAGTAGGTGTGCAGCATAAGATTGTAATGCCTCTGTTGAATTAGTAAATTCTTCTGTCATTTCAAAATATAGTATTTTATCATGGTATTCTAACTTAAAGTAAGGTGTGAAAAGTTCATTGTACTGAGGAAGAAAGCATCCAGTTTTTTTACTATAACAGGTGGCTGCCTTGGCTTTGGTACGGTAATCTTTATCTACATAAAAGGCAACACTTTTATGTACAGCCATGTCTTCTTGTGTCAAATAGTAATAATCTTTATAGTTGGAATAAAAATATTTTAATTCTCCTTGATAAATACCTACCTTTAACTTTACTTTATCTTGAAAACCGGTAACGTAAATATCTTCAAAACCATAAGAAAAACGTTTGGGAATAGCAAAATGCGGTGTAAGGGTGAAAACTAGCTCCATGCCTTGATATCCTTCGTATTTTTCATAAATGCGTTTTTCATAGGAAACCAGTTCAAAATTACCTTTAAATAACTGCACAAAGGATAAAATCGGAAGCAGTTCCTGCATACCGGTCACGTCTTCAAAATTATGAAGTTTTAAAAGCAAAAGAGCAGAAGAGTTGGGAGATTTCACATAATCTAAATAGATATTAATCAAATCACCACCGGAATACAAATCATTTCGGGATAATCCAAGAAACTGTTCCAAGGTTTTTTGCTTTAGATTCACTAATTTCAACACATGTTTATAAGGGGATATAGACTTGAATATATCTAAATATGTGAAATTATGAAAGGGTGAGGGCAGCATATAGTGTTCATAACGCCCATTTAAGTAAGGAATATCAAACCCCATTCCATTAAAGGTGATTAAGGTATTATATTGAGAAACTAGCTGGGAAAAAGACAAAAGAAGCGGCTTCTCATCCTCTAAAGATTCTGAGAAGAATTGTGTAATACACATGAGCTTTTGTTTTCTTACTGCACAGCCAATCAGATATACGTTGGTGTGTTTTGGGGAAAAACCGGTGGTTTCAATATCAAAAAAGAGTGTTGACTCCGTAAAAAGTTCTTCCGTCAGCGGATGAGTTAAGGATAAATGGATTTCTTGCTGCCAGGTTTTCATGAAGTACCTCCTAAAATATCTATATAATAGTAACGTAAATGCTTGAAGTTAGTATAGCATATTTAGCAGACATTTCCAAACAGTAAGATTGTAAAAAAAATTCAAAAAATAGTAAGAATTAAGTGCTATCATATATTTTATGTGATATAATTAACAAAGTGGTGTTATTCTGTGAATAGAAAAATAATAGGACAACACACAAAACTATACATTAAAAAGAGAAAGTGGGGCACAGAAAATGGGTTTAATGACATTTAAAGGTGGCGTTCATCCTCATGATGGAAAGGAATTTTCCAAGGATAAGCCAATACGTGAATTATTACCCAAAGGCGAGCTGGTCTATCCGGTATCACAACATATCGGAGCACCGGCAAGTCCAATCGTAGCTGTGGGTGATACTGTATTAAGAGGACAGAAAATTGCGGAAGCAGGCGGTTTTGTATCGTCTCCAATTTATTCTTCTGTATCTGGTACAGTAAAAGCTATTGAACCGCGACGTGGTGCAGTAGGAGATATGGTGAATTCCATTATCATTGACAGTGATGGGGAAATGAAAGAAGTGGACTATAAACCTTTGGACAATGTGGAATCTCTTTCCAGGGAAGCATTAATTAACTTGGTAAAAGACTCTGGAGTAGTAGGAATGGGTGGAGCAGGATTTCCAACACATGTGAAATTATCTCCCAAGGAACCGGAAAAGATAGAGTACATTATTGCAAACTGTGCAGAATGTGAACCTTATCTAACCGCCGATTACCGCCGCATGATGGAAAGTCCTGAAATGCTAGTAGAAGGAATGCGAATTGTATTAAGCTTATTTGAACATGCCAAGGGTGTATTTGGAATTGAAAATAATAAGCCGGATGCCATTGCCAAAATGCAGGAATTAACCAAAGAGGAACCACGTATGGAAGTTTGTTCATTACAGACAAAATATCCACAAGGTGGAGAGCGTCAGCTGATTTATGCCGTAACGAATAGAGAAATCAATTCCACCATGCTTCCAGCCGATGCTGGATGTATTGTAGATAATGTGGAAACCCTTATTTCAATATACAAAGCCGTCATTCAGGGAAAGCCTGTTATGAACAGAGTATTTACGGTAACAGGAGATGCAGTAAAAGAACCGGGCAATTATGATATTTGTATCGGTATGAGCTATGGTGAAATATTAGAAGCTTCTGGTGGATATTTAGTACAACCGGAAAAGATTATTTCTGGTGGTCCTATGATGGGATTTTCTATGTTTGGATTGGATATTCCCACAACTAAGACATCTTCTTCCTTACTTTGTCTAGCCAAAGATGATGTAGCAGCAAGTGAAACAACAGCATGTATTAATTGCGGACGCTGTGTAGAAGCTTGTCCGGAGCAGATTGTTCCGTCTAAACTTGCCAAAATGAGCGACCATGCAGATATGATTAGTTTTGAAAAATGGAATGGAATGGAATGTATTGAATGTGGAAGCTGCAGCTTTATTTGTCCTGCAAAGCGTCCGCTGGCACAATCAATCCGTACCATGAAAAAACAAATTCTTGCACAAAGAAGAAAGAAAAAATAACGAAGAAAGAGGTGGCTTATTGTGAGTGATTTATATAACGTATCTTCATCACCACATGTTCGTGCCAAGGATACATCTGCCAAAATAATGCTTTACGTAGTGATTTCTTTATTACCAGCAAGCATATTTGGTATTGTTAATTTTGGACTTAGAGCATTGCTTTTGATTTTAGTGTGTATTGTAACTTGTGTAGCTTGTGAATGGATATTTGAAAAACTATTACATAAAGCAAGCACCATTAATGATTTTAGTGCAGTAGTAACTGGTTTACTGCTGGCATTGAACCTTCCCAGCCAGCTTCCCCTATGGCAGGCAGCTTTAGGTAGTGCATTTGCAATTGTTATTGTTAAAATGCTATTTGGAGGTTTGGGACAGAACTTTATGAACCCGGCATTAGGAGCTAGATGTTTTCTATTGGTTTCCTTTGCAAGCACCATGACAAATTATAATTGTGATGCGTACACTGGAGCAACGCCATTAGCTTTACTTCGAAATGGAGAAGCTGTGGACACCATGCATATGTTAATTGGTACCACTGCAGGAACTATTGGTGAAACATCTGTTATTGCAATTTTAGCAGGTGCAATTTTCTTGATTTTAATGGGTGTCATAGACTTAACCATTCCGGGTACTTATATTGTGTCATTTGCTGCCTTTATTTTGCTGTTTGGCGGACATGGAATGGACTTTAATTATTTGACTGCACAGCTTTGCGGTGGCGGTTTAATGTTGGGTGCATTCTTTATGGCAACAGATTATGTAACATCCCCTATTACCCCATTAGGCAAGATTTTGTATGGAATATTATTGGGTGTGTTAACCGGATTATTCCGTACTATGGGTGCTAATGCAGAAGGTGTTTCCTTTGCTATTATTTTAGGCAACTTATTAGTACCAATTATTGAAAAAATCACAATTCCAAGAGCTTTTGGACAGAAAAAGGAGGTAAAGCAGCATGAGTAAAAAAATTGTCCATGACGCATTAATTTTAACTGCATTTACCTTGATTTTGGGATTTATCCTAGGTGGTGTGAATGAAATTACCAAAGGACCAATTGCTGCAACTAAGAAAGCAGCGGAAGAAGCGGCATACAAAGAAGTTTTTTCAGACGCAGATTCCTTTGAAGCATATGCAGATTTTAATGTCAAAAAAGCGGCAGAAGTAATTGCAGCCAGCGAATATCCAAATGATGAGATTATGTCAGTGAATACTGCATTAGACAAATCAGGGGCACCACTAGGTTATGTGATTACCGTTACTTCTCATGAAGGAAGTCAGGCAGATATTACCTTTTCAGTGGGAATTAAAAATGATGGAACAATAAATGGATATTCCATTACATCTATTAGTGAAACACCAGGACTTGGTGTGCTGGTAAATGAAGATGCGTTTAAATCTCAGTTTGAAAATAAAACAGCAGAAGCATTTACTGTTGTAAAAGCGGCTCCAGCATCCGATACTGAAATTGAAGCAGTTACCGGTGCCACTATTTCCTCCAGAGCAGTTACCAATGGTGTAAATGCCTGTCTGGTATATTTTAGCACTGTTTTACAAGGAGGTAACTAAGTATGAATAAGTATGTAGAACGATTATATAATGGTATTATTAAGGAAAATCCTACCTTTGTATTGATGTTGGGAATGTGTCCTACTTTGGCGGTTACTTCATCAGCAGTAAATGGAATTGGTATGGGTCTTTCTACAACGGTTGTATTGGTACTATCCAATTTGTTGATTTCTGCCTTTCGTAAGGTGATTCCAAATAGTGTGCGTATGCCCGCTTATATTGTCATTGTCGCATCACTGGTTACCGTAGTGCAGTTTTTAATGCAGGCTTATACACCGTCCTTATCTGCATCTTTGGGTGTTTATATTCCACTGATTGTAGTAAACTGTATTATTTTAGGAAGAGCAGAAAGTTATGCATCGAAGAATCCATTATTACCCTCTATCTTTGATGGACTTGGAATGGGACTTGGATTTACACTTGGTTTAACCTGCATTGGACTGATTCGTCAGTTTCTAGGTGCAACACTTGGTATTACCGTATTTATTATGGCTCCGGGAGCATTTTTAGTATTGGCATTCTTAGTAGCGGGCATGAATATTGTGCGTGAAAAAATGGAAAAGAAAGGGAAACCTCTTGCAGCACCATCTGGATGTATTACCGGAGACTGTGCAAGCTGTTCTCAATCTGCTATGTGTACCGGCAAAACAGCACCTGCAAAAACAGAAGAATAGGAGGCAGACGTAGATGAAAGAATTATTAATGATTGCAATCGGCTCTGCCATTGTAAACAACGTAGTATTAAGTCAGTTCTTAGGAATTTGTCCATTCTTAGGTGTTTCTAAAAAGACAGAAACAGCAGCTGGAATGGGTGGAGCGGTTATTTTTGTTATAACCCTTTCTTCCTTTGTAACGTCGGCAATTTATAAATTTATTTTAATTCCGGCAGATATAGAATATCTCCAAACGATTGTATTTATTTTAGTAATAGCAGCATTGGTACAGTTTGTGGAGATGTTTTTAAAGAAATCAATGCCGCCTTTGTATGAATCTTTGGGTGTTTATCTTCCATTGATTACTACAAACTGTGCAGTATTGGGTGTAGCTTTAACAAATGTAACCAAATCTTATGGAATTTTGGAAGGCGTAGTAAACGGATTTGCAACAGCATTTGGTTTCTTTATTGCAATCGTTATTATGGCAGGTATTCGTGAGAAGATTGAATACAATGACATTCCAAAGCGTTTCCAGGGAACAGCCATCGTGTTGATTACAGCAAGTTTAATGTCAATCGCCTTTATGGGATTTTCAGGCATGATTTAGGAGGGAATGAATATGAATTTTACAGCAGTTATCATTGCCGCTCTTGCCGTAGGCGGAACTGGTATTATCATTGGATTTTTTCTTGGAATTTTCGGAGAAAAGTTTAAGGTAGAAGTAGATGAAAAAGAAGAAGCAATTGGAGGTGTTCTTCCTGGAAATAATTGTGGTGGATGTGGATATGCCGGATGTTCCGGTTTGGCTGCAGCCATAGCAAAAGGAGAAGCTCCAGTGAATCAGTGCCCAGTAGGTGGTACACCTGTAGCAGAACTAATTGGTGAAATTATGGGTGTTTCAGCAGAAGAAGGTGTGAAAAAAGTTGCTTTTGTAAAATGTGCAGGTGACTGCGAAAAAGCAAAAAAAGATTATGAATATACCGGAATTGAAGATTGTTCTGCCATGGAATTTATATCAAATGGTGGACCTAAGACCTGTAATTATGGGTGCCTTGGATATGGCAGTTGTGTGAAGGCATGCCCATTTGATGCAGTTCATATTGTAAATGGAATTGCACTGGTAGATGAAGAAACATGTAAAGCCTGTGGAAAATGTATTGCTGCATGCCCTAAGAACTTAATTGAACTGGTACCATATCATGCAACACAGAAGGTACAATGCAGTTCTAAGGATAAGGGAAAAAGTGTTATGGCAGCATGCACGGTAGGTTGTATTGGATGTGGTATTTGTGTAAAAAATTGCCCAGAAGGTGCAGTGACAGTGACAGATAATATTGCACATATTGATTATGATAAATGTACCGGATGCGGCATTTGTGCCGAAAAATGTCCAAAACATATTATTACTAAAGCAGAGTAAGACATTTTACAAGATCTAGACTAGGGTTTATGGATCGATGAATTGTATTAGGTATGACAAGGAGAATTGGTAAATCAATTTACTTGTTATAAATTATAAAAAACCACTTCTTTTCTATGTTTATTTAGGAAGAGAAGTGGTTTTTTATATTAAAATATGATACACTAAAAAAGTTCATGTTTTAAGGAAGAAACAGATAAGAAGAAGGAAAGGGAGCGTTATGAATCAAGAAAGATGGAGAAAGTACATAGGAAATAGAGCTTTCTATAGGATGGTACTGTTAATTGTAATCCCAATTATAGTACAAAATGGAATCACCAATTTTGTCAGTCTACTGGATAATATTATGGTGGGACAGGTTGGAACAGAACAAATGAGTGGAGTAGCCATAGTCAATCAATTGATGATGGTATTTAATATATGTGTATTTGGTGGTGTTTCTAGTGCCGGAATATTTACTGCTCAATATTATGGACAGAGAAATCATAAGGGAATTCGGAATACGTTTCGATTTAAAGTAATGATATGTATGTTGATGTCAATTGTTACGATTGCATTATTTATTACTATGGGAGAACCTCTAATTATGCTGTATTTACACGATGGGGCACAAAGTGGAAATATTGCAAAGACATTGGAATATGGAAAAGAATATCTAGCAGTTATTATGTTGGGGATGATTCCATATGCGATATCTCAGACCTATGCAAGTACATTGCGTGAAACAGGTGAAACCATTGTGCCTATGAAAATAGGAATATTGGCGGTGCTGGTTAATCTAGTGGGAAATTTTTTACTTATTTTTGGTAATTTTGGATTTCCGGCACTTGGAGCAGTTGGAGCTGCCATATCAACAGATATTGCGCGTGTGGTAGAGTGTGCAGTATTAATTTGGTGGACACAAAAACATAAGGAAACTCATAAGTTTATTCAGGGAGCATATAGAAGCTTTAAAATTCCAAAAGATTTAACAGTTCATCTTGTAACCAAGGGTATTCCAATCATGTTAAATGAAGTGGCATGGTCCACTGGGCAGGCATTTTTAATGCAGTGCTATTCTATGCGTGGTCTTGCGGTAGTAGCAGGACTTAATATATCTAGTACCATATCGAATTTATTTAACGTTGTATTTTTATCCATGGGTAGTGCCATTGCAATTATCATAGGACAGCTTTTAGGTGCAGGAAAAATGAAAGAAGCAAAGGATACGAATCGAAAACTTATGGTATTTACGGTAAGTTCCTGTGTTATATTTGGTGGTTTATTAGCCATCGTTGCTCCGGTTTTTCCACAAATTTATAATACAACACCTCAGGTACAAGGACTTGCAACAAAATTTATTATGATTGCAGCACTTTGTATGCCAATGTATGCGTTTATGCATGGGTGCTATTTTACATTGCGTTCTGGCGGAAAGACTTGGATTACGGTACTGTTTGACAGTGTATATGTATGGGTGATAGATATCCCACTAGCATATATCTTATCACATTTTACCGGTGTACCAATTGTAGGAGTATATTTAAGTTGCCAGCTTATTGAAATGGTAAAGTGTGTGATTGGATACATTTTGGTAAAAAAAGGAATCTGGTTACAAAATATTGTATCAAATTCTAAATAATTACCGCCATTCAAAGGAGAAAATAAAATGATATATTCAGGTTATGAATTAGCAGCTATGTTTTTTATATACAGTTTTTTTGGCTGGATACTAGAAGTAATGTATACTGCATTAGGGAAGAAAAGACTTATTAATCGTGGATTTTTAAATGGAATTATATGCCCTATCTATGGATTTTCTATGGTCTTTATGATTATATTTCTAGATAGCCTAAAAGGACAACTGTTTTATCTTTTTTTAGGATGTATGATTATAGGTTCTGTAATTGAATTAATGACAGGATTACTTTTAGAAAAAATATTTCATACAAGATTATGGGACTATTCCAATCGAAAATTTCATGTAAATGGTTATATTTGTGCAACAATTTCTATTGCCTGGGGTGTTCTTGGAACACTCATTATAAAAGTAATCAATCCATTGTTATTAATGCTGGGAGATAAAATTCCAGTTGTAATAGGTAACATTTTTCTTATTATTTTTACCATATTAATGATGTTGGATGCTATTACAACGGTGGCAGTATTAATGAAAGGGAAAAAACAGTCACATAAAATACAAGAGATTGCGGAAAGCTTTACTCAGACTTCCTATTCCTTACGTGCATTTTTGATTAAATGGGTAAATCGCCGTATGGAAAAAGCATTTCCTAATCAAGAAAAAAGTAAAGCTGAGCAGCTAGAAGAGGAAAAAGAACATTTGTTACGAAAGACAATATTCGGGTATGGATGTGGTTTCTATAAAATCGTATGGATTTTCTTATTGGGTTCTTTTCTAGGCGATATCACAGAAACTATATTTTGCAGAATTACAGTCGGAAGATGGATGAGCCGTAGCAGTGTGGTTTATGGTCCATTTAGCTTGGTATGGGGCATTGGTGTAGCAGGACTTTCTATTTTACTTTATAAGTATCGAAACAAGGAAGATCGTTATATTTTTATTTCAGGTACGTTATTAGGTGGTGCATATGAGTATATTTGCAGTGTATTTACTGAATTGGCATTTGGAACTGTATTTTGGGATTACAGTGGTCTGCCTTTTAACTTAGGTGGGAGAATTAACTTGCTCTACTGCTTTTTTTGGGGATTTGCCTCTTTATTGTGGATTAAATTAATATATCCCATTTTTTCAAAATGGATAGAAAAAATTCCTATAAAACCAGGAAAAGTATTGACCTATGTTATGATAGTCTTTATGATAGGAAATGTACTTCTGTCCGGAACCGCTTTATCCCGATATAGTGAACGGGCAGTGAAGGATGAACCAAATAATCAATTAGAAGTTTGGGTGGATCAAGAATTTAATGATGAAAGAATGGATCAAATCTATCCCAATGCTAAAATGAGATAACAAGTAAGAAAAGGATGATAGTCATATGGATACAAAAAAGAATTTAAAGAATAAAAAAAGAGTTGTGGTAAAAATTGGATCTTCTTCTTTAAATCATGCTAAAACTGGAAATTTGAATTTTACGAAACTGGAAAAACTGGTAAGGGAATTATGTGATATCCGTAATCAGGGCATAGATATTTGTCTAGTAAGTTCAGGTGCCATTGCAGTAGGAAGAAAGTCCATAGGGCTAAAGAAACGTCCCAGCACCATCTCAGGGAAACAGGCATGTGCTGCCGTAGGACAGGCAAGACTTATGATGACATATCAAAAAATGTTTTCAGAATATCATCAGATAGCAGGCCAGGTGCTTATGACAAAAGGAACGGTACTTCACAATGTATCTCGAAAAAATGCACAAAATACTTTTGAAGAATTATTTCGCCTAGGTGTGATTCCAATTGTAAATGAAAATGATACCGTATCTACCTATGAAATGCAGTTTGGCGATAATGATACACTTTCTGCTATTGTAGCATCGCTAATAGGAGCTGACTTATTGATTTTATTATCAGACATTGATGGCTTGTTTACAGACGATCCACACCATAACCCAGATGCAAAACTGATTGATGTGGTAGAACAATTGGATCAAACAGTGATTTCTATGGCAAAAGGAAGCACTGGAAGTGATGTGGGAACCGGTGGAATGAAAACTAAACTAATTGCAGCGAAAATCGCAACTTTATCCGGAGCAGACATGATTATTGCCAATGGAGCAGATGTTGGAATTTTACATAAGATTTTTGAAGGAGATTTTGTAGGCACTTTATTTAAGGAAGATAAGGATGAAGATTTTTACATTGCAGATTTCATAGAAGAAAGTATAGGATAAAGGAGTTATCATGGAACAAAATAAAATTGATCGTATTAATGTATTAGCCAGAAAATCAAAAGCAGAGGGATTAACCGAAAAAGAACAGAAAGAACAGGATTTATTAAGAAAAGAATATGTTGCAAATGTAAGACGCAACTTAAGGGGTCAGCTAGATCAAATTGATATGGTATCACCGGATGGAAGTGTTGAGAATCTGGGGGAAAAATATGGAAAGAAAACAGCAAATTAGAGTAGAACAAAAAAACGTACGGAATCTATTAACGAGAAACCAGCGTGAGGAATATTCCGCCTCTATTTGTCATAGTATTTCAGAGTCAGATTTTTTTCAAAAAGCAGATACCGTTTGCTTTTACTATCCTTTTGGAACAGAAGTATCTCTTCTGCCTCTATTTGAGATTGCATTGCAGTGTAAAAAGCAGACCGCATTTCCTATTATAATAAGTGGTATCATGGAATTTCGACAAGTAGTTCACAGCTTTGATTTTTGCAGGGGAGCCTATGGCATTATGGAACCTACAAGTAAGCAAAATATTGCAGTGCCAAATCCCTTAGTCTTAGTTCCCGGTCTTGGATTTGATAAAAATGGAAACCGTATAGGATATGGAAAAGGTTTTTATGACAGGTACTTTGCACAACGGAAAGAATGTCAAAAAGTAGGAATTGGATATCACTGTCAATTGAGAGAAGAAATTCCTACGGATTGTTATGATATTGCTATGAATCTGGTGATTACAGAACAGGAACTAATTAGGTGTTCCAAAGAATGAAGTTAAATTTTAGCAGGAGGTAGGAAATGAACGAAGTATTAGAACAAATTGGGAAAAATGCAAAAAAAGCAGAACAGGTATTGCGGGTATTATCTGTAAAAGAAAAAGATAAAGTATTGACAACAGCTGCTGATTATTTAATGGCTGATATGAAAATGTTGTTAGAAGCCAATTCCAGCGATGTGGAAAAAGCAAAAGAGAACAAGATGTCACCAGCTTTGGTAGACCGACTTTTGCTGACTGAGTCTAGAATTGCACAAATGGCAGAAGGATTGCGTCAAATTGCAGCATTAGAAGATCCGGTGGGAGAAGTGATTTCTATGAAACAGCTTCCAAATGAATTACTGATTGGAAAGAAAAGAGTGCCTTTAGGAGTAATTGGAATCATCTATGAATCACGGCCTAATGTAACAGCAGATGCCTTTGGTCTATGCTTTAAGGCAGGAAATGTAGTAATTTTACGTGGAGGAAAAGATGCCATACATTCCAACAATGCCATTGCAAAAACAATGCAAGAAGCATTGCGCAAATGTAGGCTACCGATAAATAGTATTCAATTGATTACAGATACCAGCCATGAAACAGCCATAGAATTTATGAGAATGAATGAATATGTGGATGTTTTAATTCCAAGAGGTGGTGCCGGACTGATTCGTACCGTTGTAGAAAATTCTACCGTTCCCATCATTGAAACAGGAACCGGAAACTGCCATATTTTTGTAGATGAAACGGCAGATTTAGAAATGGCAGTTAATATTATTTTTAATGCCAAAACTCAGAGAATTGGAGTCTGCAATGCTTGTGAATCCTTGGTGGTCCATGAGAAAATAAAAGATGAATTACTTCCAATGCTGGCAATGCGGTTAAAGGAAAAGCAGGTAGAAATGCGTGGAGATGAGAAGAGCAGACAAGCCTGTAGTGAAATAAAAGAAGCAACAGAACAAGACTGGGGTACTGAATATTTAGATTATATTATTTCTATCAAAACAGTGACTTGTATTGAAGAAGCAATAGCCCACATCAACCAATATAATACGGGACATTCTGAGGCAATTATTACAAGGGACTATAGTAATTCTCAGAAATTCTTAAATGAAATTGATGCTGCGGCAGTTTATGTCAATGCATCTACTCGTTTTACCGATGGTTTTGAATTTGGATTTGGTGCAGAAATTGGAATTAGCACCCAAAAATTACATGCAAGAGGACCTATGGGTCTAAAAGAATTGACAACTACCAAGTATATTATTTATGGAAATGGTCAAATTAGAGAATAAATAAAATAACGAGGAATAGAAATGGACATCACATATGAAAAATTAACAGAACCACAAATTACCAGAGAGTTATTTGCACACTTTCAACGTCACCAAGAGGTCACTAGATGTTGGCGCAAAGAAAATGGGAAGTGGATTCTGAAAAATATAAAATTTGTAGAAGAGTGGACGGAGGCGGAATACGCGTTTTTAGTGAAGTGTTTAAAAAACACCATAAAAACTGGTGGATATGTATATGGGGCATTTCAGGATGAAGTGCTTTTGGGATTTGTGTCCGTAGAAAGTAAACATTTTGGTTCCCAAAATCAATATGTACAATTATCCTGTATTCATATTTCTTGTAAAAGCCGCGGAAATGGAATGGGAAAACAATTATTTAGGCTAGCTTGTGTGGCAGGAAGAAAATTGGGAGCAGCAAAATTATATATATCGGCTCATTCAGCAGAAGAATCACAGGCATTTTATCATGCCATGGGATGTATTGAAGCTATGGAATACGAAAAAGAACTAAGTGAGGCTGAGCCTTGTGACTGTCAATTAGAAAAGCAGTTGTAATTTCTACAACTGCTTTCCATTTAGAACTTCCATATAGTCTTTGTAATTTTCTTCTAAAAGAGTTGGAGTATCCAAGCCATAAGGACAGTGGGCTTTGCACAGGTTACAGTGAATACAATCTTTGATTTTTTTCATTTTTTCTTGAACCGTAGGTGTTAACTGTAACTGCATGGGAGAGCGGCGCAGCAGTAAAGACATTCTGGCACAGTTGTTGATTTCAATGCCCACAGGGCAGGTTGGAACACAATATCCGCAGCCACGACAAAAGTTGCCTGAAAGCAGCACGCGGTCTTTTGCAATGAGAGATTCCAGCTCTTTGGTTAAAGTGGGTGGTGTATTCATATAACTGATAAATTCATCTAATTCTGTTTCCCGTTGAATTCCCCAAATTGGGAGAACATGTTCAAATTGATCTAGGTAGGCATAGGCTGCCGCTGAATTGGTAATCAATCCTCCAGACAATGATTTCATCGCAATAAAGCCCATGTTTTTTTCTTTACATTCTTTTACTAAATCTAATTCTTTTTCACTGGCAAGATATGAAAATGGAAATTGAAGTGTTTCATATAAGCCACTTTCAATGGCTTCCTTTGCAATGGAAAGGCGATGATTGGTAATTCCAATATGTCGAATTTTCCCTTCTCTTTTTGCCTGTTCCATAGCTTCATAAAGTCCAGTACCATCTCCGGGTTTTGGGCAAAAGGCAGGATTATGAAATTGATAAATATCAATATAGTCTGTTTGTAATAAAGACAAACTGGTATGTAAATCATTCCAAAAATCCGATGCCTGTTCTGCTGCTGTTTTAGTAGCAATAAATAACTGAGTCCGCATATTAGATAAAGCGACACCAATTTTGGCTTCGCTGTCTGTATAAGCACGGGCAGTATCAAAAAATGTCATACCTCCATGATATGCTTTTTGTAATAAATGAGTGGACTCCTCCATCGGAATGCGTTGAATAGGAAGTGCTCCAAAAGCATTTTTATTTATTTTAATTCCTGTTGTTCCAAGTGTTACCATATGATTCATAATGTCACAGCCTTTCTCTTGTACTAAAGTGATTCTTTTCTTTTATATTTTACATTGACAGCATGAGAAAAACAAGTATAGAATTCGAGTTCACCGTAAAATTGAAAATCGTTTTAGTGAAGGCATTATTGACTTAATATGAAAAATGATGTAAATTAAACAAGGAAAAGCAAAAGCATTTTGGAATATAATAGGTATCACGGAAAGAGGATAAAAATTGTTTGAATATAAAAACTTAAGCGACATAGATATTACACAAGAGCCACCTATAGAAGAACCACAAAGACAATGTTATTTCATGGCAAAGGCAAAAGCATATGTAAAAGCAGAAAGCGAAAAACTGGGGCGGCCACTTCTGGCGAATTGTAAGACCTTAGGGTGTCAGATGAATGCTAGGGATTCAGAAAAGTTAGTTGGAATTTTGTGCACCATAGGATATGAGGAAACAGACACGGAAGACTCGGATTTTGTGATTTATAACACCTGTACCGTGCGAGAGAATGCTAACAATAAAGTATGGGGGCGTCTAGGCTATTTAAGCACCTATAAAAAGCACCATCCACATATGAAAATAGCACTTTGTGGGTGTATGATGCAAGACCCAGAAGTAATTGCAAAGATAAAAAAAAGCTACCGGTTTGTGGATCTTGTATTTGGAACTCACAATATATACAAAGTAGCAGAATTATTGGTAACCACCTTTGAGCAAAAGGGAATGGTGATCGATATTTGGAAGGATACAGATAAAATTGTGGAAAATTTACCTGTGGAACGGAAATATTCTTTTAAATCTGGTGTCAATATTATGTTTGGATGTAATAATTTCTGTAGTTACTGCATTGTTCCTTATGTACGAGGAAGAGAGCGTAGTCGTCAGCCCAAGGCCATTATTCAAGAAATCAAGGAGTTAGCAGCAGATGGTGTAATTGAAATTATGCTTTTAGGACAGAATGTGAATTCATATGGTAAAAATTTAGAACAACCCATGACCTTTGCACAGCTGCTTATAGAAATTGAAAAAATTGATGGAATTAAGCGGATTCGTTTTATGACGTCTCACCCCAAAGACTTGTCAGATGAATTAATTGAAGTTATGAAAAACTCTACTAAGATATGCAAACATCTGCATCTGCCTATTCAATCAGGAAGCAGTCGTATTTTAAAGGAAATGAATCGACATTATGATAAAGAACAGTATCTGCTATTGGTAGATAAAATTAGAAAAGCAGTACCTGATATTGCTATTACAACGGATATTATCGTTGGCTTTCCTGGAGAAACCGAAGATGATTTTGAAGAAACCATGGATGTGGTGCAGCAAATACAATATGATAGTGCATTTACATTTGTATACTCCAAACGAACGGGGACCCCGGCAGCGGCAATGGAAGAACAAGTACCACCAGAGGTGGTAAAAGAACGTTTTGACCGCCTATTGAAAAAAGTGCAAGGATATGCTGCTCTAAAAGCCAATACCCACACAGGAAGAATAGAAGCCGTTTTGGTAGAAGAAATCAATACTCAAAACCATCAATTATTAACGGGAAGACTAAGTAATAATTTTGTGGTACACTTTGAAGGAGAGAAAGAATTAATAGGTAAACTTGTTAACGTGAAGTTAAAGGAATGCAAGGGATTCTACTTTTATGGAGAATTAGTAAAGGATTGTAAATAGTATCTATCATGTACGCAGTAACAGCACTAGAAAAGGAGTATCATGTATTCTTATATTAAAGGTGAACTAGTAGAACTATCTGAAAATGCCATTGTAGTAGAAGCAAACAATATCGGATATAACATTCGAATTCCTGCAAGCTTAATTGACACCTTTACCAAAATTGGTCAAGAGGTTAAGATTTACACCTATCTTTATGTGAAAGAAGATGCCATGCATTTATATGGATTTCTTACTAGAGATGACTTGAAGGTGTTTAAGCTGCTCCTAGGAGTCAATGGAATTGGACCCAAAGGAGCACTTGCGGTGCTGTCAGTATTAACTCCAGATGATTTACGTTTTGCAGTATTAGGAGAAGATGCAAAAACCATTGCAAAGGCACCTGGAATTGGAAATAAAACAGCCCAGCGAATGATTATTGAACTTAAGGATAAGTTAAGTTTAACAGATACATTTGCAGCTAAATCAGATTTATCTGCAAATGAATCCGTGACAGGAATAACCGGAACTAAAAATGAAGCAATACAGGCATTAACAGCATTGGGATATTCTTCTGCAGAGGCGCTAAAGACATTAAGTACCATAGAAATATTACCGGAAATGACCGTAGAAGAAATGCTAAAAGAAGCATTGAAAAAGATGTCATTCTTGTAAGGTTTGCATAAATATATTATGTAAACCAAAACAGCGATTGGTGTTCAATAAACAGCTACGCTGTCATTATTTTAGACAGAAAGGATATGCTTTCATGGAAAAGCGGATGATTTCCACTCAGGTACTAGAAGAAGAAATTAAAATTGAAACAAGCCTGCGTCCTCAGACATTAGGGGAATATATAGGTCAGGAAAAGGCCAAAGGAACCTTAAAGGTTTATATTGAAGCAGCAAAGCAGCGTGAGGAATCTTTGGATCATGTATTGTTCTATGGTCCTCCAGGTTTGGGCAAAACTACCTTAGCAGGAATTATAGCAAATGAAATGGAGGTACATATGAAAATCACCTCTGGACCTGCCATAGGAAAACCGGGAGAAATGGCGGCTATTTTAAGTGGACTTCAAGAGGGGGATATTCTTTTTGTAGATGAAATTCATCGTTTGAATCGTCAGGTAGAAGAAGTACTTTATCCTGCAATGGAAGATTATGTGATAGATATTATGATTGGAAAAGGTGCCTCTGCAAGATCCATTCGACTGGATTTACCACATTTTACGTTAGTGGGAGCCACCACTAGAGCAGGATTGCTTTCTGCCCCCTTAAGAGATCGATTCGGAGTGGTTCAGCATATGGAATTTTATGTGCCGCAGGAATTAAAAATTATTATTCTTCATTCAGCACTTAAACTAGGAGTAGAAATTGATGAAGAAGGTGCTTATGAATTAGCAAGACGCTCTAGAGGAACGCCAAGACTTGCTAATCGCCTACTCAAGCGGGTACGTGATTTTGCTCAGGTAAAATATGACGGTAAAATCACCAAGGAAGTTGCTGCATTTGCACTAGACTTATTAGAAGTGGATAAATATGGATTAGATCAAAATGACCGAGCTATTTTATTGACCATTATTGAAAAATTTCAAGGAGGTCCTGTGGGCTTAGATACACTGGCAGCCTCTCTAGGTGAGGATGCCGGGACTATTGAAGATGTATATGAACCTTATTTAGTGAAAAATGGTTTTATAAACCGTACACCCAAAGGAAGAGTGGCCACAGATTTTGCATTTGCTCATTTTGGAATTGAAAAATAACAGTTGTTTTTCCGGGGAAATCCGTTATAATACGAGATAGGAATAGAGGATACAGTTTTTGTTCCCAAAGGAAAAGATGATATGGGGAGGATGAAAAGCATGTCAGCAAAAACCAGTGCAGACGTTTTAATTGGCGGTAAGATTTATACGTTAAGCGGATATGAAAGTGAAACTTATTTACAAAAAGTTGCAGCTTATATTAATAATAAAATTAATGAATTTGAGGAAATGGAGCAATTTCGCCGTTTCCCGGTGGAAATGAAATCTACTCTTATAGAACTGAATATTGCAGATGATTACTTTAAAGCAAAAGATCAGGCAGAAAAATTAGAACAAGATATTGATGTTCGAAACAAAGAAATTTATGATTTAAAACATGAATTGATTTCAGCACAGATTAAACTTGAAAATAATGAAACATCTATCATACAGCTAGAACGTGAAAATAGAGGCTTACTCTTGCATAAAGCAAAGCTAGAATCTTCCTTGGAAAATGCGTTATTAGGAGAAGTGAAAAAGCCCAAAAACGAAACATTGAAAAAAGATGGAAATGTGATTCAAATGGACTTTATGACATCAGAATCAGCGCCCACTAAGTCATATTTAGAAAAAGAAAACAACAATTATAGTAATTACGAAAATAGCGATAACGACAGTGATTACGAGAACAGTCATCATAGCAGTGATTATGAAAACAGCGATTATAAAAATAGCGATAGTAGCAGTGATTATGAAAACAGCGATCATGACAGTGATTATGAAAACAGCGATAGTAGCAGTGATTATGAAAACAGCGATCATGACAGTGATTATGGAAACAGCGATAGTAGCAGTGATTATGAAAACAGCAATCATGACAGCGATTATAAAAATAGCGATCATAGCAGTGATTATGAAAACAGCGATCATAGCAGTGATTATGAAAACAGCGTTAATGACAGTGATTATGAAAACAGCGTTAATGACAGTGATTATGAAAACAGCGATCATAGCAGTGATTATGAAAATAGTGCTAACGACAGTGATGATAAAAATAGCGATAACGGCAGTGATGATAGTGATAACAGCGCGGATGATAATAAGTTACACAAAGATGAATATGGTAATAGCAGCAATAGTTACAGCAGTAATCATAAGGATAATAGAAATAATAGTAACAGCAGGAGTAAGAAAAATAGGCATAAGCGATAAAAAAGGCTCTGAAAAACCGCCGGTTTTTCGGGGCTTTGCTATTCTTTTAGAAAGGAAAACAAAAAAACAATGAATCAAAATAGTGAAAAAAAAACAGAGTTGCTGGCACCGGCAGGTTCTTTTCATATTTTAAAGGCAGTAGTACAAGCAGGAGCAGATGCTGTATATGCTGCAAGTTCCCAATTTGGCGCAAGGGCTTATGCTACTAATTTTACAACAGAAGAATTTATAGAAGCCATTGATTATAGTCACCTTCGTGGAAAGAAGTTATACCTTACGTTAAACACCCTATTAAAAGATTGTGAAGTAGAGGAATTGTTATATGAATATTTGCTTCCATTTTATGAGGCTGGACTGGATGGTGTTATTGTACAGGATTTGGGAGTAATGAGATTTATACAGGATACTTTTCCATTGCTCCCCATTCATGCAAGCACTCAGATGACAATAACAGGAGCATTGGGAGCACAGCTTCTTTTAGATGCCGGATGTAGCCGAATTGTGACAGCAAGAGAACTTTCTTTAAATGAAATTGCAGAAATTTATCAAAAAACCCATGCAGAGATTGAAACTTTTGTACATGGAGCACTTTGCTATTGTTATTCCGGACAATGTTTGTTCAGCAGTATTTTAGGTGGAAGAAGTGGGAACCGTGGACGTTGTGCACAGCCTTGTCGATTACCTTATGGGTGGAGTAAGGACGGAAAGAATTTTTCCCAAAAAGAAGAATATCTTTTAAGCCCTAAGGATTTATGTGCAATTGATCTCATTCCACAAATGATCCAAAGTGGTGTTCATTCCTTTAAAATAGAAGGCAGAATGAAACAGGCAGAGTACGCAGCAGGAGTCACAAAAATCTACCGTCATTATTTAGACTATTATGAAGCAGATCCATCTGCTTTCTATGAAGTATCTAAAGAAGATCATGAAAAGCTTCTTTGGCTAGGTAATCGCAGTGGATTTACTCAGGGATACTTAACTCAGTACAATGGAAAAAATATGATAACAAAAAATAAGCCTTCCCATGAAAAGGGAACAGAACTTCCCACTAGTGTGGAACCATTACTCCGTGTTGATATGGAAAGCAAAGAAAAAATAAAAGGAATCTTAATACTTTCCAAAGATTTTCCGGCTAGACTTATGATAGAATATAAAGAGATTTCTCTAGAAGTTATGGGTGAAATAGTGCAGCAAGCACAAAAACAGCCAATGAAAGAAGAAACTATAAGGGAAAAAATGCAAAAAACTGGAAATACACCCTTTCAGTTTGAATCACTTGAGATTAAGATGGAATCAGATATTTTTATTCCAGTAGGTGGGCTGAACCAATTACGCAGACAGGCATTAGATGAATTATTCCAAAAATTAATGACACCTTATCAAAGAACTAGTTGTACGTTTGATTCAACGAAACATCCTATCAAAGAGAACTCAAAAATATCTTCAGTTAGTGAGAAAGAAAGCTTGCGAATTTTAGTGGAAACCAAAGAACAACTTGCATTTGCGTTAAAGGTTCCGGAAGCAGAACGTATTTATTTAGAACAATTTATATGCTCTAGAGATCAGTTTGTGTTAGAGTTAACCCAATGGGTACATAAAATTCATACACAAAATAAGGAATGCTACCTGGCAATGCCGTATGTGCTTCGCAGTGCTTCCGCCTCTTGGTTTCAAAAAGTGTTTCCTAGTTTAAGCAAGATAGGGGTGGATGGATTTCTCATTAGAAATTTAGAAGAACTACAATTGTTAAAGAATAATGGAATACCTGTTGCACAGATACAGGCGGATTATGGACTTTATAGTTTTTCGAATTTGTCAGTACAAAAGCTAAGCCAGTTAGGAATCATGCAGCTCACCCTTCCAGTAGAGTTAAATGTCCATGAATTACAAGAGCATTCTTGTCGTGAAAGTGAATTGATAATATATGGACGCCAGCCTTTGATGTTAAGTGCTCAGTGTCTATGGAAAAACACGGAGGGATGTACCAAAATACCGGGAATTCATTATCTAAAGGATCGTTATCATAAATTGTTTCCCATTAAAAATAGATGCGAAGATTGCTATAACATCATTTATAATACCAGTCCACTGTCTTTATTTCATCATGGAAAGACCATACAAAGTTTAGGCGTTTTAGGGGTGCGTATTTCCTTTACAACAGAAGGGGAGGAAGAAATGAGACAAGCGATTACCTATTATCGTCAATCCTTTTTACAAGACAATGTGTTAAAAAAAGAGAGCTACTGGAAAGATTTTACCAATGGTCACTTTAAGCGAGGAGTAGAGTAGTTTATGGTACATTTAATTACGGAATTATCTAAATATCTTATGATTATTTTATTTGCATTATATACATACCAATGCTTTGCAGTATTAAAACGAAAGGTAGATTCCAAGAAACAAGCAGCTAAATTTCGTAAACAAATTTGCTACATGTACTTAATTCATCTTAATGCATATGCAGTACTTTATCTATCTACCAAAAACACGAAACTGATTTTATTTTATCTAGCACAGGTTGTGTTTTTTACAGTAATACTGATTAGTTATGCGACTATTTATAAAAGAGCATCCCAGCTGGTGGTAAATAATATGTGTATGCTGATGATGATTGGATTTGTGATGCTCACCAGACTTTCTTATGATTTTGCGATAAAACAGTTTACTATTGCAATAGGTGCTATAGTACTTACCTTTGCCATTCCCTATCTCATTAGCAGGCTGAAATTTTTTCGTAATTTAAGTTGGATGTATGCACTTTTGGGTCTTACCTTGTTAGGAGCAGTTGCTATTTTAGGTGCGGTATCCCATGGAGCAAAGTTATCCTTTTCCGTTGCAGGAATTACCATTCAGCCATCTGAATTTATTAAATTTATTTTTGTGTTTTTTGTGGCGTCCATGTTTCACGAATCTACCGAATTTATCCAGGTGATGAAAGCAACCATAGTAGCAGGACTTCATGTGGTGATTTTAGTTCTTTCTAAAGATTTAGGTGCAGGACTTATATTCTTTATTACGTATTTAGTAATGCTTTATGTCGCAACTAGAAAATTATACTATTTTGTAGGAGGCTTACTTTGCGGTTCGCTGGCTTCTGTGGTTGCATATCATTTATTTAATCATGTGCGTGTACGTGTCATTGCATGGCAGGATCCTTTAGCTCGTTTTGAAAATGAAGGAAATCAGATTTGCAACTCACTCTTTGCCATTGGAACTGGTGGCTGGTTTGGAATGGGGCTGAATCAAGGAATGCCCAATAAAATACCAGAAGTAAAGCAGGACTTTATTTTTTCTGCTATTTCAGAGGAACTGGGAGGAATCTTTGCATTATCCTTGATTTTAGTATTTATAAGCTGTTTCCTAATGTTTTTAAATATTGCCATGCAGATGAAAGACTTATTTTATAAATTAGTAGCGCTAGGACTTGGAACTACTTTTGGATTTCAGATAATTTTATCCATTGGTGGAAATATTAAATTTATCCCATCTACTGGAGTGACACTTCCATTAGTGAGCTATGGAGGCAGTTCTCTTCTTAGCACGTTAATTATATTTGCAATTATTCAAGGCTTATATCTTCTAAGAGAACGAGGAGAAACAGTACTGCCCAAGAAGAGTCCGCCGAATAAAAAGGATTCCAATCAGCCAAAACAAAAAAAAGGAGGCAAAGCATCTCATGAAGAAACCGTCGAAATCCACGGAACGAAAGTCCAAGACTTCAACTAAAAATCAAGAGTTTGTTATTATCACGTATCTGTTCGTGGGTATTTTCATTTTGATGATGGGATATTTTGTCTATTATCAGACAGTAAAAAGTGAAGATTTTATCAATAGTCCTTACAATACAAGACAGGATACTTTTGCAGAACATGTGGTGCGAGGGGATATTGTCTCGGCGGATGGAAAGGTATTAGCAGAAACGATTGTAGGAGAAGACGGAGTAGAAACTAGATATTATCCTTATGGAAATATGTTTGCCCATGCGGTGGGATATGACAGCAATGGAAAATATGGAATAGAATCTTTTGCTAATTTCAACCTACTGCGTTCTCACACTTTCTTCCTAGAACAAATTGTAAACGGAATACAGAATAAGAAAGAAGAAGGTGACAATGTAATTACCACCTTAAATACTGCACTTCAGGAAACAGCATATGATGCATTGGGAAACAACAGGGGGGCAATTATTGTATTAGAGCCTTCTACCGGTAAGATTCTTGCCATGGTATCCAAACCAGATTTTGACCCAAATCAGATTGTAACAGACTGGAATAGCATTATTTCTAACACGGATAGTGAAAATTCTGTTTTGGTAAACAGGGTAACCCAAGGATTATATCCGCCCGGTTCTACATTTAAAATATTAACCACATTGGAATATATGAGAGAAAATCCAAATTATGGGGAATATTCTTATGATTGTACGGGAAGTATTCGTATGGATGATACAGAAATTCACTGTTATAATAATTCAGTACATGGAACGGAGGATTTAAAAACTTCTTTTGACAAATCTTGTAATTCTTCCTATGCCAGTATCGGATTATCTTTGAATAAAAGTGCTTTTGCCAAATTTTGTGATGATTTACTGTTTCATGAAGATTTGCCAACTTCTTATCCTTCTAAGCAAAGCAGCTTTGTTCTAAACAAAGAATCGGATTCCGGTGCTGCTATGCAAACAGCCATTGGGCAAGGAGAAACCTTAGTAACCCCCATGCATATGGCGCTGATTACTGCAGCCATTGCCAATCAAGGTGTGATGATGGAACCGTATGTCATTGACCATACACAAAACTACAAAGGAATTAATGTAAAAAGTTACAAAGCCACACCCTATGAAACCGTACTGAGCAAGGAAGAAACAGCAGTGATACAGGAATTTATGTCTAGCGTGGTAAGTGATGGAACTGCTTCTAAATTAAGCGGTCAGGCGTATCAGGCAGCAGGAAAGACTGGATCTGCGGAATACAGTAACACCAAGGGAGAAAGTCATGCATGGTTTACAGGGTATGCTTCCACAGCCGAAAAGGGTCAAATTGCAGTTACTATAATTGTAGAAGGTGGAGGAGCCGGCAGTACCACAGCAGTACCAATTGCTAAAGATATTTTTGATACGTATTTCAACAATTAATTGTTCTTGCAAGATAGGGGAAAAAGCGTTATACTATTTTCAAAGTTCAAAAACCACATCAGGAGGTATTGCAATGATTGAAGCAACTAGTTGTGGTGGTGTGGTAATATTTCGCGGCAAGATTTTGCTTTTGTATAAGAATTACAGAAACAAATATGAGGGATGGGTTCTTCCTAAGGGAACAGTAGAATCAGGGGAAGAATTTAAGGATACGGCAGCAAGGGAAGTACTGGAGGAGACAGGGGTGACCGCCTCAATTATTAAATATGTTGGAAAGAGCCAGTATACCTTTACCATTCCAGACGATACCGTGGAGAAAGATGTACACTGGTATCTAATGATGGCAGATAGTTATTACAGCAAACCACAACGAGAAGAATATTTTGTTGATTCGGGATACTATAAGTTCCACGAAGCATACCATTTACTAAAATTTGCAAATGAGAAACAGATACTTGAAAAAGCATATAATGAATATCTGGATTTGAAAAAAAGCAATCTTTGGGGCAACAGAAAATATTTTTAAAAGAAGATGCCAGGCCAGAGATGGGCATCTTTTTCGTTATACACTCAAAAATAGAATTGAATAGAATTTGAAATGAGAGGTTTCCATGAACTGGTATAAAGATTTTTATGCAGGAGAATCAATTACTGCTCAAAAAGACAAAATAAAGTGGAAGATATTGCACCACGCAGGGCAGCTGAATATTTTTGTAATTGCAGTAGGCAGTAATCCGGCTGCTTTATTGGAAATTATTCCATCTTCACAATTGCTGCAAAAATATTATCCCCATGAAGAACTTCTAGTGATAGGAATAGAAAAAGGGTATGACAATGCGATGAAATTAGCAGGAAGTATTGTGATGGAACTATATCAAAAAACCGGAGAATTTCAAGTGCGAGAATACTTTCAAGAAAAACAGAAAGAGAATCTCAGAAAAGAGCCTGTATGGAAATTATAATATTGGTTTTGAAGATTTTCGGAATTGCGGTACTAACACTTTTGGGAATTGCAGTAAGTCTTTTTCTTGCTGTTTTATTGATTCCCATTCGTTATCATCTGAAAGGACAAGCACAGTCCCTAGGAGAAATGCAAGGTAGTATTGTAGTGAGCTGGCTGTTGCATCTTATTCATATTAGAATTACCTATGCACAGCATGAATGGAGCACGGTAGTTCGTATTTTAGGAATTCCATTCCCCCTGTTGAAACATAAGGAAGATAGTGAAAAGGCTGATTCTTTAAAAGAAGAAACCAAAGAAGAAACGAAACAAGAAACGAAACAAGAAATCAAACAAGAAACCAAACAAGAAATGAAATATCCTTTTTCAGAAGAATCAAGTGAGCCGCTTCCTGTCAAGTTATCTAAAGAAGAGATCCCTATTGGAAATTTTGCAGCAATACAGGATTTAGAGATGCTAGAAGCTGAACCGGACACACGAGATAAAGAAGTAACCAATGAAAAAACACCAAATGATACCACTTTTCATCATAAATTATTAAAATGGAAGGATGCCATACGAACATTATATTTAAAAATAAAGAATATTCCCAGGCAAATCCTTGCATTGTTTCAGACACTAAAAGAAAAAAAAGAACAGGGAACTAAGGTCTTATCTGATATTATCAAGATTTTTACAGAAAAAGTATATCAAGATGCTGTGGCTCACTTGTTTTTGGAATTGAAGTATTTATTAAGGCATTACACCCCTAAAAAAGTATCCGGTACACTTGCGTTTGGAATGGAAAATCCGGCACAAACGGGACAATTATTAGGAATATGCAGTATGTTACCATTTTGGTATCGTTATCAAATTACATTACAACCGGATTTTGAGAGTGAGAAAAGTTATATTAAGGGAAATATGAATCTTACGGGACATCTTCGTATAATACACCTATTGCGTGTTGTAATACGACTGCTGGCAGATAGTAATATTCGCAGAATCATAAAACAAATTAGAAAATAACAGGAGGTTTTTATTATGCAGGAAAATAATTTCAACACAACGGTACAATCTTTATTCAAAGGTATGGACAACTTTATTACCACCAAGACAGTAGTAGGAGATCCGATTCATATTGGAGATACCATTATTTTACCATTGATAGAAGTAAGCTTTGGAGTAGGCGCTGGAGCTTTTTGTCAAGATCAAAAAAATAATGCAGCCGGTGGACTTGGAGGAAAAATCACACCAAGTGCGGTATTAGTAATTCAAAATGGAACGTCTAAACTGGTAAATGTAAAAAATCAAGATGGTATCACAAAAATTTTGGATATGGTGCCAGATTTTGTGGAAAAATTTACAAGCAAAGAGAATGGGAAAAAAGCAGAAAGTAAAAAAACGGCTGCTGATGAAAAGAAAGCAGAAGCAGCGGCTGAGGATTTAGCAGAAAAATTAAATATTCATAAAGAGGATTTAGAAGAACCATTGAAGTAGGATATAAATCTAAAAAACATCATACAAAAGAACAGAAAGAGCATATATTAGTAGTAATAATATATGCTCTTTTTGGTGATGATATGAAACGACTGGTGGGTTTTGCATTGTTCTTTATAGCCATAGGAATGTTATTGATGATTATTGTGCATAATCAAATATTAGGATTTCTACTGGTGTTTTTATTAATGTTGTTAGGCTATAATTTGTTTTGCAGCTAAAAAAAGAGAGTAGAGCAGAAATGAATTTCTGCAATACTCTCCATGTTTTCCAACCATTTTGCTTAAGCTCTTTCGACTTTGCCACTTCTTAAACAAGAAGTACAAACATACATCTTCTTGGCAGCTCCATTCACTTTACATCTTACGGATTTAACGTTGGATTTCCACATTCTGTTAGATCTTCTATGAGAATGGCTGACATTGTTTCCGAAATGTGCAGCTTTTCCACAAACACTACATTTTGCCATAATTGCACCTCCTCGCAATTTACTAAGTCTACATGTTAATGTAGGCTCACAACATGGATATTTTAACAGAAAAA
Organism: Lachnospiraceae bacterium; assembly: GCA_036653135.1. Lineage (GTDB taxonomy): Bacteria > Bacillota > Clostridia > Lachnospirales > Lachnospiraceae > Petralouisia. The sequence goes on along the minus strand of JAVVUO010000005.1, from coordinate 27,433 downwards.
AGAATGAAATGCAAGTAAAAAATGAACTTTTTATAAAAAAGCAAAAATTTATGTTTCATTTTTCTATAAAAGCGGTTATAATAGCAGTATATTTGATACAAGATGAATTGATAAATCAATTTACTTGTCATAAATAAAAATGGAGGTTATGGTATGAAAGGACAATTTGACACCAAGTATGGAAAAGTGTTAATTAATACAGATGTCATCGCAACCTATGCCGGTTCTGTTGCAGTAGAATGCTTTGGTATCGTAGGTATGGCTGCAGTGAATGTGAAAGATGGTCTGGTAAAGCTTTTGAAAAAGGATTACTTGAATCATGGAATAAATGTTACCATCGTGGATAATAAGATTGCATTGGATTTTCATGTAATCGTTTCTTATGGCGTTAGTATTTCAACTGTTTCTGATAACTTAATCAGTACGGTGAAATATCAGGTAGAAGAATTTACCGGTATGGAAATCGAAAAAATCAACATCTATGTAGAAGGTGTTAGGGTAATTGATTAAGGAGGAAATGGTAGTGCAGATAAGTACAATTGACGCTTCGATGCTTGCAAAGATGTTTTTAGCAGGTGCGAAGAATTTAGAATCAAAAAAAGAATGGATTAATGAGCTCAATGTGTTTCCAGTACCAGATGGTGACACAGGAACCAATATGAGTATGACAATTATGTCAGCAGCAGGAGAGGTAAGTAATCTTTTAGAAAATCCGGATATGAAATCTTTGGCAAAAGCAATTTCTTCCGGTTCTTTACGTGGTGCTAGAGGAAATTCAGGTGTTATTTTATCACAGCTTTTTCGTGGATTTACCAAAGTAATCAGCCACTATGATAAGATTGATGTAATTGTAATGTGTGAAGCATTACAAAAAGCAGTTGAAACGGCATATAAGGCTGTTATGAAGCCAAAGGAAGGTACGATTTTAACGGTTGCAAGAGGCGGTGCAGATAAGGCACTAGAACTAATTGGAGAAACCGATGACTTAGTATACTTTATTGGAGAAGTCATAAAGCATATGGAATATGTATTAAGCCAGACACCGGAGATGTTGCCGGTATTAAAACAAGCTGGCGTGGTAGATTCCGGCGGTCAGGGCTTATTAGAAGTAATGATTGGAGGCTATCATGCACTACTTGGCAAGGAAGTAGATTATACCATAATGACTCCAACTCCAACTCCAAGTGCAGGTGTAGTTAAGATTTCAGCACAGACACAGCAGGATATTAAGTTTGGCTACTGTACAGAATTTATTATTGTACTGAACAATACCATGACGGAAGCACAAGAGAGTAATTTTAAAAGTTTTTTAGATTCTATTGGAGATTCTATTGTTGTAGTTGCAGATGATGAAATTGCAAAGGTTCATGTACATACGAATGATCCAGGACTTGCAATTCAACGTGCATTAACCTATGGGTCTTTAAGTAAGATGAAGATTGATAATATGCGAGAAGAACATCAGGAAAAGCTTATTAAGGATTCAACAAAGGCTGCAGCGGAACAAAAGGACGCAGATAACAAGAAACGTTTAGAAGAAGAATCGCGTGAACTTCCACCGGAACCTCGTAAGGACATGGGCTTTATTTCTGTATCCATTGGTGAAGGAATCAATGAGATTTTTCAGGGGCTTGGTGTAGATGAAATCATTACAGGTGGGCAAACCATGAACCCAAGTACGGAAGATATGCTGAATGCGATTGAAAAAGTAAATGCAGAACATATTTTTATCTTGCCAAACAATAAAAATATTATTTTGGCAGCAAATCAGGCGGCTTCGTTAACAGAAGAAAAGCAGATTTATGTAATTCCAACCAAGACGATACCACAGGGAATTACGGCATTGATTAATTTTATGCCAGATCAAGACGCTAGTGAAAATGCAAAGCGTATGACAGAGGAACTGGAAAATGTAAAAACAGGTCAGGTTACTTATGCTGTGCGTGATACCATTATTGATGATAAAGAAATTAAACAAGGTGATTTCATGGGAATCGGTGACAACTCCATACTTTCCGTTGGGACAGATATGGAAGATGTGATTGAAGAAATGGTAGCCTATATGGTAGATGAAGAATCTGCAATTATTAGTATCTACTATGGTTTGGATATAGAAAAAGAAGATGCGGAGAATTTAGGAGATGATTTAAAAGAGCTCTATCCGAATTGTGAAATAGAAATTCATTCTGGTGGACAACCCATTTATTATTATGTTATTTCCGTAGAATAGAGCACAAATAGGTAAAGGAGATTTCCATGGACAGTCAATCTTCAATTGGAATGTTAAAGGGAGTCGGTGATAAAACACAAGAATTGTTTCACAATCTAGGAGTATACACCATCGGTGATATACTCCTTCATTATCCTAGAAACTATAAGAAACTTCCACCCATTATCCCATTGTGTGAGTTACCGGAATACATAAAAAGTAATACGTTGGAAGATGCAAAACCTTGCATCGTAGCAGTAGCGGCACAGGTGAATACCGTTCCTTGTGTTCGAGCAGGGAATAAAATGCAGGTAACTTCATTGCTATTACATGATGTGGACGTACGCCTTGATTTAGTATGGTTTCGTATGCCTTATCTACGAACAACATTAACCAAAGGAGAATGGTTTGTATTCTTAGGGACCACAGTTTATAAAGGGCGAATCTGGCATATGGAACAGCCACAGATTTTTCTTCCGGAAAAATACAGTGGAATGCAGGAATCTTTATGGCCAAGTTATCCATTAACTTCAGGATTAAGTAAAAATAAAATTTCTCATACCATAAAACAAGTATTGGAACAGCTGGATTTATCCAGAGACTATTTAACGGAAGAAATACGTGGAAGAAATGAGTTAGCAGAATATAATTTTGCAATAAAAAATATACATTTTCCGGAAAGTGAAACGGCATTGAATCAAGCTAGAAAACGTTTGATTTTTGATGAATTTTTTCAATTTATTTTAGCTGCTGGAATGCAGAAGGAACAAATGGAGGAACTTCAAAATGATTTTTCTATCTTACCTTTAAATGGGGATCAAACATTGTGGACAGAACAGCTGATTACTCAGCTGCCATATTCTTTAACAACAGCTCAGCTTCGTACGTTACAAGAAATCCGTGAGGGTCTACGTAAAAAAAAGGTGATGCAGCGTTTAGTGCAAGGTGATGTAGGTTCAGGTAAAACAATTGTTGCATTTTTGTCTATGGTGGATGTGGCTCAATCAGGATATCAGTCTGCATTAATGGCTCCAACAGAAGTGCTTGCTGCACAGCATTACCAAACCTTTCTTTCTTTATGCAAAGAATATGAATTAAAAATTCCAATTATTCTACTAACTGGTTCTTTCACCGCCAAAGAAAAACGGCGTGCTTATGAAAGAATGGAACTTTATCCCAATGCCATAATCATAGGCACTCATGCGTTAATCCAAGAACGTGCCATATTTGACCATCTAGCACTTGTAATTACAGATGAACAGCACCGATTCGGTGTGAAACAGCGTGAAACATTATCCTTAAAAGGTTCAAAACCACATGTGCTAGTGATGAGCGCTACACCCATACCAAGAACGCTTGCTATCATTCTATATGGAGATTTGGATATTTCTGTAATAGATGAAGTTCCAGCTCAAAGACTTCCTATCAAAAATTGTGTAGTTGGAAAAAATGCCAGAAAAAAGTCTTATGATTTTTTAGAAAAGGAAATACAATTGGGGCATCAAGGATATGTAATTTGCCCACTGGTAGAAGAAAGTGAAGGCTTAGAAGCAGAAAATGTAACATCTTACTGTACCTTATTACAAAATATATTCCCAAAGCAGATTGTAGTTGCCTATATTCATGGAAAAATGAAATCCGGTATAAAAAATTTAATTATGGAGCAATTTTCCAAAAATGAAATACAGATTCTAGTATCTACTACAGTGATAGAGGTAGGGGTAGATGTTCCCAATGCCACGGTAATGATAATAGAGGATGCACAGCGTTTTGGTCTGGCACAGCTGCATCAGCTTCGTGGACGTGTGGGAAGAGGGGCAGCGCAGTCTTACTGCATTATGATTAATACCTCAAACGGAGAAAAAGCCAAAAAGCGTTTGGAAATATTAAATCAATCTGGGGATGGATTTTTTATTGCAGGTGAGGATTTAAAACTACGTGGTCCGGGAGATTTTTTTGGAATCAGGCAAAGTGGAATACTGGAATTTTCTCTAGGTGATATTTATCAGAATGCAGATTTATTAAAGGAAGCTTCTAAAGAAGCTTCAATAGTGTTGGCAGAAGACAGACAATTAGAGATGCCACAGCACAGCGCACTGAGAGAACAGATGCAAAATTATTTGCAACGGCAGGCAGAACTTGTGAATTTATAATAAATTTCTCTAGATGCAATAGGTAACAATCTCATGAAAGCAGATAGGAACTTAACTAAATTAGTAAACGAATTCAGTTGTTTAGAACTAAAAAATCTGATCATAGTTAAAATCACTATGACCAGATTTTTCGTGCTTTTACCGGTATTATTTTCCGGACATTTGTTTTTCTTGGGCTTCGATCATTTTCTTCACCATATAACCACCAACAGAACCATTCTGTTTGGAAGTTAAATCTCCATTGTAACCGTTTTGGAGTGGTACACCAATTTCATTTGCAACTTCAAATTTAAACTTGTCTAATGCATTTTTAGCTTCTGGTACGACTGCGTGATTGGATGAATGAGACATATCGTTACCTCCTGTTATTTTTCTTTTGTTACGCAGTTAGTATATGCACAGACAACATAGATACACATGCAATTCTTTCCGAAATTAGAAAAAAACTCCAAATTATATGTTTTTTAGCTGAAATTATCTATTCAGCGGGCATAATGGTACTGATATCAGGAGAGGTAGTGAGTGAAAAATTAGTATAATAGATTACAAATCCAGGTTTGCTTCCGTTTGGTTTTTTGACATTTTTCTTTTCTAAATAATCAATTTCCACTTTATCATTTTCTCTGCCTTTAGAATAATAAGCAGCCAGTCTTCCGGCTTCCTCAAAGGTACAATCAGGCAGTTTTTCCCCATTGGTTTTTACAATTACATGAGAACCTGGGATTCCTTTTGCATGAAACCACCAGTCGTTTCCCACTGCAAATTTAAAGGTAAGTTCATCATTTTGAAAATTATTTTTTCCAACATACATATGATATCCATCAGAAGAAATATAATGAAAAGGTTTGCTTTTGATACGTTCTCTCTTTTTTGTATTACGACGTTTAATATAGCCAAACTGTACCAATTCTTCTTTTATTTGAATTAAATCATCTTCAGAAACGGCAATATCCAAAGAGGTGGAAATAGATTCTAAATGTTCGATTTCTTCCTTTGTTTCTAAAAGAAGGCTATTCAGTGCTTCCCAGGTACGTTTCAATTTATTGTATTTATCAAAATATTTTTGTGCATTTTCTTTGGAAGATAATTGTGTATCTAAAGGAATAGTAATCATTTCATTGGTATAATAATTTAAAGCATCTAATGATTTAGAACCTTGGGCAAGACCATAACCATAGGTATTTAATAATTCTCCATACACCTTGTATTTATCTCTTTTATCGGTATCCTTCCATTGCTTTAACTGTAAATCATATTTTTTGTAATTTCGATCTAATGCAGTGGTAACTATTTTACGTAAATCTACGGATTTTTGACGAATACGTGTGTAACTGTTTTTAGCAGCATAATATTGTTCCAGTACTTCTGAAATTGTTTCATATTCTGTTACGGTATCATTTTTATACTGAGTTAATGTTATAGCAGCAAAATCTAAAGGTTCTTTTTCACGACTTACAATATTTGGAAAAAAATTTTCTTTTGCAACATCCTCCATCAGATGCTTAAACTGGTGAAAAAGGTGAAGACGCTCTTCCTCTGACAGTGTGTCTGCGTGCTGTTCTCCCTGGATACCAGCACGATAACACAATTCAGATGCAATTACTGGGCTGATACCAGTATATGTGGTATAGATTGCTTTGATACAGGGGAGAGATTTATTATAAACAGTTTCATAAAAGCTGCTTTGCGTTGCTTCTAAAGGGTTGTATTTGTTTTGAGTTTCTGGAATAAAGTAAGTTCGTCCTGGCAGCACTTCACGTACAGAACTAACTTGGGCAGAAATATGTTTAATACTGTCGATCATCATACCCTGGTCATTGCAGAAAATAATATTACTGTGTTTTCCCATAATTTCAACTACCAGTGTTTTATGACAAATATCTCCAAGTTCATTTAAATGTTCTATTTCAAAATTAATAATACGTTCCATATGCGGCTGATAAATACGAATGATTTTTCCATTTGCTATATGTTTACGTAAAAGCATACAGAAATTAGGCGCAGTCATGGGACTGGGCTTGTTTTCTTTAGTAAGGTATACAAGTGGAAGAGAAGCACTTGCTGAAAGTACTAGGCGTATCTGACCTAGAGTTCCTTTTAGCGTCAGTAGCAATTCATCATTTTCGGGCTGGGCTATTTTACTAATTCTTCCATTTAATATAGTTTTATTTAATTCTTTTATCAAATTTGCAATTACAATTCCATCAAATGCCATTGTATTTCTCCTGTTCTAAACAATCATATGAGTTTCCAAATATAGAGTTAATTATATACCAGATGGTGTGAAAAAGAAACAAAAAGAAAAATTGACTAATTGAATGAATTGTTTTATAATAAAGTATCTATGCAAAATCCGTATATAGAAAAATAAGGATGGCATATCAATAAAAATCTATCCTTTAAGACACAGGAGGTTCTAAATGATTAAGAGCATGACCGGTTTCGGGCGCTGCGAGATGGAAGAGGCATCAAGAAAAGTTACAGTTGAAATAAAAAGTGTGAATCATCGTTTCCTTGATATTAACATTAAAATGCCTAAAAAGCTGAATTTTTTTGAAAGTGCAATTCGCAGTCTTTTGAAAGATTATATTCAGCGCGGAAAAGTAGATTTATTTATTACCTACGAAGACAACAATCAGCATAAAGTAATATTAAAATACAATGAAGCACTTGCAGCGGAATATATACAGTATATACAACAGATGTCAGATACATTTTCCTTATCCAATGAATTAGATGCTTGTAAGCTGTCACGATATCCAGAAGTACTTACCATGGAGGAACAAGAAATTGAGGAAGCAGAAATATGGGCACTTCTCAAAAAGACACTACAAGGAGCGGCAGAAGCATTTGTGGAAACCCGTATGAAAGAAGGAGCACATTTAAAAGAAGATATGCTTCAAAAGCTAGATTGTATCAGTAGCTATGTGGAGGAGATAGAGCTACGTTCTCCCCAGATTATTGCAGACTACCGTGAAAAATTGTTATTAAAAGTGCAGGAATTATTGAAAGATACACAGATAGAAGAGGGACGTCTAGCAACAGAAGTGACTATTTTTGCAGATAAAATCTGTACCGATGAGGAAACCGTTCGTCTAAAAAGCCACATTCAGTCTACCAAGGACACGTTATCTACAGAAGATAGTATTGGACGTAAATTAGACTTTGTTGCGCAGGAAATGAATCGGGAAGCAAATACTATTCTTTCCAAAGCCAATGATATGATTATTTCGGATATAGCTATTAATTTAAAAACAGATATTGAAAAAGTAAGAGAACAAATTCAAAATATCGAATAAATGAGGATAATACATATGAGCAAAAAAAGAGGTATTTTAATTGTAATTTCCGGTTTTTCCGGTGCGGGAAAAGGGAGTATTATGAAGGAGCTGATGGAAAAATATCAGGAATGTTATGGATTAAGCATCTCAGCTACCACAAGAAATCCAAGACCGGGAGAAATAGATGGAAAGGAATACTTTTTTGTAACAAAAGAAACATTTGAAACAATGATTATGGAAGATAAATTGATTGAATATGCAAAATATGTAAATAATTATTATGGAACACCCAAAGATTATGTCTTCCAACAACTAGAACTTGGAAAAGATGTGATTTTAGAAATAGAAATTCAGGGTGCATTAAAGGTAAAAGAAAAATATCCGGACACCTTGCTACTATTTGTAACACCTCCCAATGGTTCGGAATTAAAGCGTCGCTTGGTACAGCGCGGTACAGAAGATATGGCAACTGTAGAATCAAGGTTAAGCCGTGCGTGGGAAGAAGCACAAGGAGTAGAAGCTTATGATTACTTTGTAGTCAATGATGAACTAGAAGAATGTGTACATACCGTACATTCTATTATACAAAACGAGCATGCTCGTGTAGTAAGGAACCACACATTAATTGAAAATATAAGGACAGAGCTGAAACGCTTTGCAGAAGGAGACTGATTCTTATGATGTTACATCCATCTTACACCGATTTAATGAAAGTAGTAAATAGTTCCGTGGAAATTGGAGAGGAGCCGGTAGTAAACAGCCGTTATTCCATTGTACTTGCAACCTCTAAGCGTGCAAGACAAATTATTGCAGGGGCAGATCCTTTAATTCCGGCTATGGCTGATGACAAACCATTATCCATTGCAGTAGAAGAAGTATATACCGGAAATGTAAAAATTATAGGGGAAGAACCAAATGATGAAGAAACAGGGGAATTAAGAAAAGATTAAGTATTTGTTACCACACTGTTTTGAGCAGTGTGGTAAACTTGCTTTTGAAAAAATGGAGGATAGCATGAAAATTTTATTTGTTTCCCTTGGATGTGATAAAAATCTGGTGGATACGGAATTTATGATAGGAACATTAGGACAAGCAGGACATACATTCACCAATGAAGAGTCCCAAGCAGAAGCAATTGTCATAAATAGCTGTTGTTTCATCAATGATGCCAAGGAAGAAAGCATTAATACAATTTTGGAAATGGCAGAATATAAGGATTTGGGAAGCTGTAAGGCATTGATTGTAACAGGATGTCTAGCGGAACGTTACAAAGAGGAAATTACAAAAGAAATTCCACAGGTAGATGCTATATTAGGAACAAATTCCTATGAAGAAATTGCCAAAGCACTAGAGGCTGTAATAAAAGGACAGCATTTTGAGTTGTATCAGCCACTAGAAGGACTCCCACACTTAACGGCAAAACGTTCTCTTACCACCGGAGGACATTATGCACATTTGAAAATTGCGGAGGGATGCAATAAAAATTGTACCTACTGTATTATTCCTCATATCAGAGGACGTTATCGCAGTGTTCCCATGGAAGAACTCATTGCTCAGGCAAGAGAACTAGCAGAAGATGGTGTGAAGGAATTAATTTTAGTAGCACAGGAAACAACCTTATATGGACTGGATTTATATGGTGAAAAATCCTTGCATAAATTACTGGATGCATTAAATGATATTTCCGGAATTCAATGGATTCGCATTATGTATTGTTACCCAGAAGAAATCTATCCAAAGCTAATCACTTCTATACAGAAAAATGAAAAAGTTTGTCATTATTTGGATATGCCAATACAGCACATTAATAATGATATTTTAAAATGTATGGGGCGACGTACCACCAAAGAAGAACTTGTTAAGACCATACAGAACCTAAAACAAGCAATTCCAGATATTACGTTGCGAACCACTTTAATTAGTGGATTTCCAGGAGAAACACAAGAAATGCATGAAGAATTAATGTGTTTTTTAAATGAGATGGAATTTGACCGATTAGGTGCATTCCCTTATTCACCAGAAGAAGGAACTCCGGCAGCAGACTTTCATCATCAAGTACCGGAAGAATTGAAATTACAGTGGCGTGACGATATCATGGAACTTCAGGAAGAAATTATTTTTGATAAGAATGAGGAAATGAAAGGTCGTACGTTGTGGGTGATGATAGAAGGAAAAGTAGATGGAGAATATGCATACGTAGGCAGAACTTATCGAGATGCGCCAGATATTGATGGATACATTTTTATAAATACAGAGATGGAACTGATGACCGGAGATTTTATACAGGTAACTGTAACCGGGGCATATGAATATGATTTGATAGGAGAGATGATAGTATGAATTTACCAAACAAATTAACGATTTTACGCATGATTTTAATTGTACCATTTGTAGTTTTTATGTTGCTTCCAGGAACAGGAATTGCCGGAATACATGCTTCTACAGCACTTTTCATTATTGCTAGTCTTACGGATCTTTTAGATGGAAAAATAGCTAGAAAATATGGATTAGTCACGAATTTCGGAAAATTTATGGATCCTTTGGCAGACAAACTTCTAGTAGCAGCTGCTATGATTTGCTTGACAGCAAAGGGACAGCTGGCAGCTTGGATCGTAATTGTAATTATCAGTCGTGAGTTTATCATCAGTGGATTTCGTTTGGTTGCTTCTGACAACGGAATTGTAATTGCTGCAAGCTATTGGGGAAAATTCAAGACAACATTTCAAATGATTATGATTGTGATGTTGATTTTAAACTTTAATCATCCAATTTATCAGATTTGTGCAACTATTATTACATATGTGGCATTAATTTTAACCATTATTTCTCTTATTGATTATATTGCGAAGAATAAAGGAGTACTAACAGAGCAAAAATAAATTCCGTAATCAATAAAAAAGGACGGTATTTGTATGACAGTAGAATTAATATGTGTAGGAACAGAAATTTTGCTTGGAAATATTGTAAACACCAATGCAGCATATCTTTCAGAAAAATGCGCAATGCTAGGACTTTCCATGTATTATCAAAGTGTGGTAGGTGACAATGCAAGCCGCTTGGAAGAGCTGGTTACATTATCAGTAAAGCGTTCGGATATTGTAATCTTAAGTGGTGGGCTAGGACCTACACAAGATGACTTGACAAAAGAAACGGTTGCTAAGGTAATGCAGAAGCCTCTTGTAGAAGATGCTCGTGCCCGAAGTGAAATTCAGGAATTTTTAATAAAACGTGGACACACTATTACAAATAATAACTGGAAGCAGGCATTGGTTCCTAAGGGAGCGCAGGTACTATATAATCCAAATGGAACAGCACCGGGTATTATCATAAAAGAGGACATGGTTACGGTGATTTTACTTCCAGGTCCGCCCAATGAATTGATTCCCATGTTTGAAGAACAGGTAGCTCCTTATTTGCAGCATCTTCAACCGGAAGTGATTCGCTCTAAAATGGTTAAATTATGTGGAATTGGGGAAAGTGCTGCTGAAACAGCTATTTTGGATTTAATTCAAACACAGCAAAATCCCACCGTTGCACCTTATGCGAAAACAGGTGAAGTACATCTTCGTATTACGGCAAAAGCACTGCAGGAAAAAGATGCCTATGAGCTGATTGCTCCCTTGGAAGAAGAATTAAAAAGACGTTTTGGTACCTTGATTTATACGGATAAGGAAAACGTCACACTGGAAATGACGATTGCAGAATTATTATTAAAACAAAAGCTTACCATAACAACAGCAGAATCTTGTACTGGAGGTATGGTAGCGGCAAGGCTAGTAAATTCACCTGGAATTTCAAGTAGTTTTAAAGAAGGATATATCACATATTCCAATGAAGCCAAGGAGAAACTGCTTGGGGTATCTCAGGAAACACTGTTAGCTTATGGTGCTGTAAGTGAAGAAACTGCACTAGAAATGGCAAAAGGCGGTGCGGCTGCGGCAGATGCAGATATTTGTATTGCCATTACAGGAATTGCAGGTCCTAAAGGTGGAACAAAAGAAAAGCCAGTTGGACTGGTATATCTATGCTGCTATTGTAAGGGAAAGACTTATATTCAACGTAACTTATATACCGGCAATCGCAGTAAAGTGAGAGAAAGTGCCGTTGCAAGTGCCTTGACGCTTGTAAGAAATGCAATTTTAAGTGAGGTAAATGCATGAGAATTATAGCAGGAAAAGCCAGAAGTCTTCCCCTAAAGACAATTTCAGGAGAACATACCAGACCAACCACAGATCGTATTAAAGAGACATTGTTTAATATGTTAAATCCAATTCTTCCTGGCTGTTGTTTTTTAGATTTATTTGCTGGAAGCGGACAAATAGGATTAGAAGCGGTCAGCAGAGGTGCAAATAAGGCAGTATTTGTAGAACAGAATCGAAAAGCGGCGCTTTGTATTGAAGAGAATATAAAATTCACAAAATTTACAGAAGAATGTAAACTGTTGAATATGGATGCCATTGCAGGAATTCGACGTTTAGATGGTACACAGGTCTTTGATGTTGTATTTATGGATCCACCTTATGCACAGGAAATGGAACAAGATGTATTAAAAGCACTAGCAGATTCTTCTCTCATTACAAGGGATACCTTGCTTGTAATAGAAACAGCATTAAGTACTGATTTTTCTTATTTAGAAGAATTAGGCTATCTAATTACAAAAGAAAAAAAGTACAAAACAAACATGCATGTATTTATAAAGCTTGTATCATAAGTTATGGGGGACATTAGATGAAAAGAGCAATTTATCCCGGAAGTTTTGATCCAATAACATTTGGGCACATTGATATGATAGAACGTTCTTCTAAAATAGTAGATGAATTAATCGTGGCTGTTTTGAATAATAGTGCGAAAACACCGTTGTTTTCTGTAAAAGAACGTGTTAGTATGTTAGAGGAAATCATTGACCATATTCCCAATGTTAAAGTGACATTTTTTGATGGACTCTTAATTGATTATGCAAAAGAGATGGATGCTTCTATTATTATTCGTGGGTTACGTGCTGTTACAGACTTTGAATATGAATTGCAGATTGCACAGGCCAATCGAATTGTAAACCAAGCGGTGGATACTATGTTTTTAACCACAAGCTTGGAATATGCATATTTAAGTTCTACCATCGTAAAAGAAGTTGCTTCCTATGGAGGAGATATTTCTCATTTTGTACCGGAGCAGCTGATTCAAAGAATCTATGAAAAATATCGCAATAAGGAGAGTTGACTATGAGTAGTAGAATGGAACAAATCATTGATGAAATAGAGGATTATATTGATAATTGTAAATATCAGACGCTTTCAAGTACAAAAATTGTAGTAAATAAAGATGAACTGGAAGATTTACTTGCAGAATTACGGAGAAAGACACCTGATGAAATTAAACGTTATCAGAAAATTATCAGTAATAAGGAAGCCATTCTTGCGGATGCACAAACGAAAGCGGAGTCTATTATCAATGAAGCACAGGTTCATAACAGTGAATTAGTAAGTGAACATCAGATTATGCAGCAAGCATATGCACAGGCCAATGAAGTGGTATTAATTGCCACCAATCAGGCACAGGAAATTTTGGATAATGCAACAAATGATGCAAATAATATTCGCTTAAGTGCAATTCAGTATACTGATGATATGCTAGGAAATTTAGAGGAAATTATTGCCAATTCCATAGAAACTACAAAGGCAAGATCTGAGAATCTACTTAGTTCTTTACAGGAAAGTTATCAAATAGTAAATACGAATCGTATGGAACTTATGCCAGAAAGAGAAGAAGGTTCTTTGCAGCAATCTGTGAACTCAGAAGAAGATGAAACGTCTGAGATTCAACTAAATACAGATATGTTAGAATAAAAACTGCTATAAAACTGCAACAAGCAGTGTGGCCAGCCCGAAAGAAATACAGGTTCCGGCAAGCTTTGTGAAAATATATGGAATCAATGAAAATCCGGTATTTTTAATCATGGAAGCTGTTTGAGCAAGTCCTGACAAACCACCAAATGCAGTGTATGCCATCATCATAGGATATGCTGCTTTAAAATTTGTAATGGTATGGGAAGTATAAGCAATTCCATTGGTGATTTCTGTAAACCCAATTAAAAAGCATTTTAATTTTGGAGCTTGAATGGGAATAAGTGTGGTCATTTGTGCTAAAATGGCAAATATCATAAGATATCCACCTAGTTTTGCCAGGGTTTCAAATCCATTCATAATGCCGGCATCTATGAGTTGAAAGTTCATTGGTGTGGGTTTTTTTTTGTTTTTTTCCATAGGTGCAGAAAAATGTCTATGACAATTGATTATCATATATAAAATAATAGGTGGGGCATATAAAATTAAAAGAGTAATTCCTTTTAAATCATACCGATGCAGACATTGCTCTAAGAGAAAACTGCTGACAAACATAGGACTGATATTATTGCAGATACAATAAAGCCTGCGTCCTTCTTCTTTGGAAATTCCTCCGGTTTCTACCAATTCTGCCGTTATTTTACTTCCCATAGGAAAGCCAAAAAGCAAACCTCCTAGAAGAGGATAAAGTCCGGCACTGCTTACTGGGAATAGATGCTTTATCACATGGTGTAGATGTTTGGTAATGGAATCTAGTATTCCAGAATGAATCAATACGTAGGACAAAATGGCAAAAGGTAAAAGAGTAGGCAGCATATTTTCGTACCATAATTCTAACCCAAGAGCAGCTGCATTTACCGACTGCCCCGGATACAATAAAATATAAATTAAAAAAGTAAGTAATATAATAGGATACACGAATTTTTTCATAGTTAATTCTATGAGCCAATCAAAGAAATATGCGTAGTGCAGGAGGTTATTATGAAGATTTGTGAACAATTAAAACCCAAAAAGGTATTTCAATATTTTGAAGAAATTTGTAATATTCCACATGGTTCCCAAAATACAAAAGCAATGAGTGATTACTGTGTAAATTTTGCAAAAGAGCATCAGCTTGTTTGGTACCAAGATCAGTGGAACAATGTGATTATAACCAAAGAGGGCACTTGTGGATATGAGAATTCCAAACCACTGATCATTCAAGGACATATGGATATGGTTTGTGAAAAAGATGGGGATACCCAGATTGATTTTGAGCAAGAAGGTCTGCGTCTATATGTGGAAGGTGATTTTTTAAAAGCAAAAGGAACTACATTAGGGGGAGATGATGGAATTGCAATGGCATATGCATTTGCAATTTTAGATGATAAGACATTATCCCACCCTCCTTTGGAAGTTATCCTGACTGTAGATGAAGAAGTGGGAATGCTAGGTGCACAGAGCATAGACATTTCTATGTTGAAAGGGAAAAAATTATTAAATATAGATTCTGATGAAGAAGGAATTTTTCTTACAAGCTGTGCTGGAGGTTTAGGTGCAAAATGTACCATTCCTGTTTCTTATACAACAGGAAATGGCTTATTAATTGAAATTAAAGTAGGTGGATTAGCAGGAGGTCATTCCGGAAGTGAAATACACAAGGAGCATGGAAATGCAATTATTATTATGGGAAGAGTTCTAAAAACTTTGGCAGATGAAATTCCTTTTGCACTGGTTCATTTAGAAGGGGGATTGAAAGACAATGCTATTCCTCGTGAGACGATATGCAGTATTATCGTAGAAGAACCCGGTTATAGTATGAGAATAAAAGAAATTATAATTAAATTAAATGAAGATTTAAAAAAAGAGTTTTATTATTCGGATTCAGAAATATCTGTAATTTATAAGAAGAAAGGAGAATATACTGGTGAAGTAGTAACAGGAACCTCTTTTCAGAAAATTTTATGTCTTTTGAGAATGGCTCCTTGTGGGGTACAGCATATGAGCATGGCTCTTCCGGGCTTAGTTGAAACTTCCTTGAATGTTGGAATCATGAAGTTAAAACAAGAATTATTTTCTTTAACTTTTTCTGTAAGAAGTAGTATTACAAGTAGAAAGTATGATTTAACCGATCAACTTTCTTTTCTTACAAAATTTTTAGGTGGGGAAGTAACTATTTCCGGAGATTACCCAGCATGGGAATATCAGGCAGATTCTGCTATGCGGGAACTGATGGCAGATACCTATCGTGATTTATTCCAAGAAGAACCCAAGATTCAAGCCATTCATGCAGGCTTAGAGTGTGGTATATTATCCGGAAAAATAGAAGGACTGGACTGTATTTCCTTTGGCCCTAATAATTTTGATATTCATACACCGAAAGAACGGCTTAGTATCTCTTCTACTGAGAAGATATGGAAACTGCTGGTAGAATTTTTAAAGCGTTCAAAGTAAGAACAAGAGATTAGAAATTTAGAATTTGATTATTTCAAAAGGAGCTTTTATGAAAAAGCAGGTGGGATTCTTATGCGTCATTCTTACCATAATGCTTCTGTTTATTACGAGTCTTACGACTCAAATAAGAAGTGCTGCTAGAATAAACCACCTGCTGGTGGAAAAGGATGCCATAGAGAACCTGCGTAAGCAGGAGGTTTCGGAGAATTTTAAGAAAACGATATTTTCCTATTCTAAAAAGTATCCTCAATTTAGCCCTTATGAATATTTAAGTGCAGGTGTTCTTACCAAGGAAGAATCTTGTGCGAAGTTAACCGAATATTTAGAATTGCTAAAACAATATGATGCCAAAAAGTTACAGACCATTTGTAATATAGAAGAAACCATTTGGAGTGATTTGAAGTATTTTCCAGTACCACATCTACAAGCACAATCTTTTGAAAAGTTAGAAACATCTTTTGAAGATTCATGGATGCTGATACGAACCTTTGGAGGAACCAGAGGACATGAAGGCACTGATATTATGGCAACGTTAAATCAAAGAGGATATTATCCTGTTGTCAGCATCACAGATGGTACCGTAGAAAAAATAGGATGGCTTACCCAGGGGGGATATCGAATTGGAATCCGTGCACCCCATGGTGGATATTTTTATTATGCTCATTTGTATGATTATGCCAAAGAATTTCAAGAAGGCGAGATGATAAAAGCCGGAGAACTTTTAGGATTTATGGGGGATAGTGGGTACAGTGAAATAGAAGGAACCGTTGGAAATTTTGATGTACATTTACATATTGGAATTTATTATACCGATGAGAATGGTTTAGAGGTCAGTATCAACCCTTATTTTATACTAAAGTATCTTTCAGACAAAACTATCCTGTGTCGCTATGAATTAGAATAAAAACAGAATAAAGGAATAGAGGAATAGAATGCAGATACGAATTGACAAATATCTTGCCCATATGGGCGTAGGTACACGCAGTGAGGTGAAAAATCAAATCAGGAAAAAACAAGTACAGGTAAATGGAATTTGTCCTAGTGGGCCAGAACAAAAAGTCACCATAGGAATAGACCAGGTTATGGTTTCGGGATCCATTATTTCCTATGTTACCTTTGAATATTACTTGTTTTATAAACCTGCCGGATGCGTCAGTGCTACCACAGATGCATCTCATACCACCGTACTGGATTATATTACTTCTAAAAATCGTAAAGATTTATTTCCGGTGGGAAGACTGGATCTTGATACAGAAGGATTGCTGCTGCTTACCAATGATGGTGCTTTGGCTCATGAATTATTGTCACCTCAAAAACATGTATCAAAAACTTATTATGCTAAAATTGATGGTTGTGTTACCCTTGAAGATATCAAAATATTTGCAGATGGAATTGATATTGGAGAAGAGAAGATAACACGTCCTGGAATCCTTCGTATTCTATCATCTGGATTAAAATCAGAGATTGAATTAACGATTACAGAAGGAAAATATCATCAAGTAAAACGTATGTTTCAGGCGATTGGAAAACCAGTATTATATCTAAAACGAATTTCCATGGGACCGTTACAATTAGATACAAACATGAATCCTGGAGAGTATCGTCAATTAACAAGCAAGGAATTACGTGCGTTAGGAAAGAAATAGGAATAAAAACAAGTGAACTAGGATGTCTCTTACCTAGATACCCTTAACTAATATAGAAAGAATAGGAAAAACAGTATGCTAAATGAAATACAGGCAGTTATATTTGATATGGATGGAACGCTGATTGACTCTATGTGGATTTGGACAGAAATTGATGTAGAATTTGTAAGAAAAAGGAATCTTTCGCTTCCAGATACCTACCAAAAGGAAGTTGAAGGAATGAGTTTTACGGAAACTGCTATTTATACAAAAGAATTCTTCCACTTACCAGAAAGTGTAGAGGAACTAAAAGCTATCTGGAATCATATGGCACTGGAAAAATATCAAAAAGAAGTCACTTTAAAACCAGGCGCAAGGTTGTTTTTGGATTATTGCAAAGAGCAGGGTATCTTGCTTGGAATTGCCACCAGTAATTCTCCTCAGTTAACTCAGGCTGCCATGGAAGCTCTGAATTTGACCACAGATATCTCTGTGATTTTAACTTCCTGTGAGGTAAAAAAAGGAAAACCAGCACCTGATGTATATTTAGAAGTGGCAAAAAGATTACATGTGTCGCCAAAGCATTGTTTAGTATTTGAAGATATTCCTATGGGCATTATGGCAGGAAAAAATGCTGGCATGAAAGTGTGCGCAATAGAAGATTATTTTTCTATTCCACAGAGAGAAGAAAAACGTCGATTAGCAGACTACTATATTACATCATATGAAGAAGTGCTAGAAAATACGTATGAGGTATTAGAAAATGAAATCTGATTTTTTGCCCCTTTCTAGGGCTGATATGGAAGAACGAAAGATTCAGCAATTTGATTTTGTCTATGTAATAGGGGATGCCTACGTGGATCATCCTTCTTTTGGTCATGCCATTATCAGTCGTCTGCTGGAAGCTTATGGATATTCCGTTGGAATTATCTCCCAGCCGGATTGGAAAGAAAAGGATAGTATTGGGATTTATGGAGAACCTCGCCTTGCCTTTTTAGTAAGCAGTGGGAATATGGACTCCATGGTAAACCATTACAGTGTATCCAAGCACCGTCGGGACAAGGACTCTTATACTCCAGGTGGGGAAATGGGAAAACGACCGGATTATGCAACGGTAGTATACTCCAATTTGATTCGGCAAACTTATAAAAAAACGCCTATCCTAATTGGTGGAATTGAAGCTAGCCTGCGTCGTCTTGCTCATTATGATTACTGGAGTAATAAGATGAAACGTTCTATTTTGCTAGATTCCGGTGCGGATATTCTAATGTATGGAATGGGAGAACACAGTATCATTGCCCTTGCGGAGGCACTAGACAGTGGTATTGATGTAGCAGACATCACTTTTGTAGATGGTACGGTATACAAAACAAGAAAGAAAGAAGACATTTATGATGCTATATTTCTGCCGGTATTTGAGCAGGTAAAAGAAGACAAAACAGTATATGCTAGAAGTTTCTATCTGCAATACTGCAACACAGATCCCATTAGTGGAAAACGACTAGTAGAAGAGTATCCCAATCAAATTTATGTGGTACAAAATCCTGCTGCATCGGTATTATCTTTGGATGAAATGGATCATATTTATCAATTACCCTACATGCGTACCTATCATCCCTCTTATGAAGTTTTGGGAGGAGTACCGGCTATTTCAGAGGTGAAGTTTAGTCTGACTAGCAATCGTGGGTGCTTTGGAGGATGTAGTTTTTGTGCATTGACCTTTCATCAGGGAAGAATTGTGCAGTCTAGAAGTCATGAGTCTATGTTAGAAGAAGCAGAACTTCTCATACAGGATAAAGACTTTAAAGGTTATATTCATGATGTAGGTGGACCTACTGCCAATTTCAGGGCACCTGCTTGTGAGAATCAGCTGACTAAGGGCGCCTGTCCCAAAAAACAATGTCTTTTTCCAGAACCGTGCAAGAATTTAAAGGTAGACCATCAAGATTATTTAACACTTCTTCGAAAATTGAGAAATCTGCCGGGGGTTAAAAAAGTATTTATCCGCTCCGGTATTCGTTTTGATTATTTACTGGCAGACAAAGACCATACTTTTTTAAAAGAATTATGTGAATATCATGTTAGTGGGCAGCTAAAGGTAGCTCCAGAACATATATCAGATAAGGTACTTCAAAAAATGGGAAAGCCCCCTGTATGCGTGTACCAGCGCTTTGTTAAAGAGTATGAGAAAATAAATGAACAATTAGGAAAAAAACAATATTTGGTTCCATATCTTATGTCTTCTCATCCTGGTTCTACTTTGACAGAAGCAGTGGAGTTGGCAGAATGTTTACGAGATTTAGGCTATATGCCAGAACAGGTTCAAGATTTTTACCCTACCCCATCGACCATATCCACCTGTATGTATTATACCGGACTGGATCCTCGTACTATGGAGCCAATTTATGTAGCACATAATCCACATGAAAAAGCCATGCAGCGTGCTTTAATTCAATATCGTAATCCCAAAAATTATGAGTTGGTAAAAGAAGCTCTTATCAAAGCAAAACGTACTGATTTAATTGGATTTGAGCCAAAATGTTTGATTCGACCTAGAAAAATAGCATCAAAGCATAAAGAGAAAAGCGAAGGACATAGGAAAAAATAATGAAAAGCTTTCAAATAAATAAAAACGAAGCAGGACAGCGCTTAGATAAATATTTAAAAAAATTGCTGCCGGCAGCTCCCAGTAGTTTTCTCTATAAAATGCTTCGAAAGAAAAACATTACGTTAAATGGAAAAAAATCAGATGGCTGTGAAAAAATAGTCCTAGGAGACACTGTGGAACTGTTTTTTTCTCCTGAAACATTCCTTAAATTTGCTTCCCCTCAAAGCAGTATAAGCCACAATACACTAAAGAAACAGTATCCCAATAGCTCCCTTTCTATTATTTATGAAGATGCAGATATTATTGTAATTAATAAACCAGTAGGTATGCTATCCCAAAAAGCATCTCAAAATGATGTTTCAGCCAATGAATACATCATAGGTTATCTGTTAAATTCAGGACAAATTGTTCCAGAGGATTTCGCCACATTTCATCCTTCCGTTTGTAATCGTTTAGATCGAAATACTTCGGGTCTTTTAATTGCAGGAAAGAGCATGAAGGGTCTTCAGGAAATGTCAGAAGAACTTAAATCACGAACCATAGAAAAATATTACCGCTGCCTGGTAAAAGGAAAGATTACGGATACACAGACAATAGAGGGCTGGTTATACAAAGATGAAAAACAAAACAAAGTATCTATTACACAAGAAGAAAGATTGGATTCTAAATATATTCAAACGAAATACAGCCCAATTCACCAATATAATCAATATACCTTATTGGAAGTACATTTAATTACTGGACGTTCCCATCAAATTCGTGCACACCTTTCTTCCATTGACCACCCTATTATAGGAGACAGTAAATATGGGGATAAACAGACGAACCTTCAATTTGCCAAAACCTGTAATCTGCATTCTCAATTGCTTCATGCTTACCGAATGAAACTTTCTAATGGAAGAGAACTCATTGCACCACTACCAGCGGAATTTGTTGGGGCATTACAGGTTATTAATTAATGTAGTATATGTGTTCACTTCTTTGTGTGATATGATAAGGAAAGGAAGTAAGCTTATGCCTACTTGGAACTCCAGAGGACTTCGCGGTTCTACACTGGAAGAATTTGTGAATGTAACCAATGAAAAGTATTTAGAACAGGGATTAGCTTTAATTCAAAAAATCCCAACCCCTATTACCCCTATCAAAATAGACAAAGACAACCGTCATATTACCCTTGCCTATTTTGAACAAAAAAGTACCGTGGATTATATTGGAGCAGTGCAAGGAATTCCGGTTTGCTTTGACGCAAAAGAATGTCATACGGATACCTTTCCTTTACAAAACATTCATCCACACCAAATTACGTTTATGGAAGAATTTGAACGGCAGAAGGGAATTTCTTTTCTTATTTTATTTTTTTCTCACAGAAATGAATTTTACTATCTGCGCTATGAAACCCTTATGAAATTTTGGAATCGTAGCAAAGAGGGGGGAAGAAAAAGTTTTCGTTATGACGAATTGGATACAGGTTATTTTATACATTCCAAAGGAGGTGTTTTGGTGCATTACTTGGATACACTTCAGCGTGACTTGGAAAAACGTGGTTGACAAGTGTTATGTTTTTTTATATAATATGGGTAATTCACTGTGGTAGCATGGTAGCACACTAAAGTGTTCTTTTATTCAATCATACTAGTAGAATAGTATACACGGTGGAAGAAAGAAAAATGGAGGAAACTATGGAACGAAAATTATTACATACCCCGGAAGGTGTTCGGGACATTTATAACACAGAATGCGCAAAAAAATTGGTTTTGCAGGAAAACCTTCATGAACTGCTAAAAAAGTACGGATATCATGCAATTGAGACACCGACTTTTGAATTTTTTGACATGTTTAGTCAGGAAATTGGCACCATTTCTTCCAAAAACTTATATAAATTTTTTGATCGGGAAGGAAATACCCTAGCATTACGTCCAGATATTACACCGTCCATTGCAAGGTGTGTAACAAAATACTATGCAGAGGAAGAATTTCCCATTCGTCTTTGCTATATGGGAAATACATTTATTAATAATATTAGTTATCAAGGACGACTAAAGGAATCTACACAACTAGGTGCTGAAATGATTGGTGACAATTCAGTAGATGCAGATGCAGAAATTCTGGCACTTGTTGCAAATGCACTAAAAACAGCAGGGCTGAAGGAATTTCAAATTGGAGTTGGTCATGTAGGCTTTTTTAATGGCTTGATTCAAGCAGCTTGTCTAGAAGAGGATACCGTAACAGAATTAGTGGAGCTTATTTCCAATAAGAATTTTTTTGGTCTAGAAGAACTAATAGATTCCCTTCATTTGGCAAAAGAATTGAAAGAATTATTTTCTATGCTTGGAAGTCTTTGTATGAGTGAAGATATGTTAAAACGTGCTAAAGAGCTTGCCGTATCTTATCCTTTGATTTTAGAGTCATTACATCGTTTGGAAGAATTAACCAAGGTGCTTGCCTGTTATGGAATAGAGCAATATATTTCCATAGAACCTGGAATGTTAAGTACCTATCACTATTATACTGGAATTATATTTGCGGGTTATACTTTTGGAACTGGAGAACCCATTGTAAAAGGTGGACGCTATGATGATTTACTTCCGTATTTTGGAAAAAATGCACCTTCCATTGGATTTGCAGTAGTTATTGACCAGCTAATGGCTGCATTATCTAGACAGAAAATAGAAATTCCTACCCATGATATTCAAACATTAATTGTGTATCAATCTTCGCAACAGGAAAAAGCCATTGAAAAAGCGTTAGCACTACGAGAACAGGGAACACACGTTTCTCTTGTGAAATGGGAAATTCATAAAACAGCAGAAGATTATCAAGCCTATGCCAGACGAATGCATATGCAAAATATTACATTTATGGAATAATAGGAGGATGGGATGAGATACTTAACATTTGCACTGGGAAAAGGAAGACTGGCAAAACAAACACTGGAAGCATTTGAGAAAATTGGAATTACCTGTCAGGAAATGAAAGATAAAGATACTAGAAAATTAATTTTTGTTAATGAGGAATTGAAATTGAAATTTTTCCTGGCAAAAGGACCTGATGTACCTACTTATGTGGAATATGGTGCAGCGGATATTGGTATTGTAGGAAAAGATACTATTTTGGAAGAAGGACGTAATATTTATGAAGTATTAGATTTGGGATTTGGACGCTGCCGTATGTGTGTTTGTGGTCCTACGGAAGCAAAAGAACTTCTTTTACATCATGAATTGATTCGCGTGGCAACAAAATATCCCCGTATTGCTAAAGACTATTTCTATAATAAAAAGCATCAAACAGTTGAAATTATTAAGCTAAATGGCTCCATTGAATTAGCACCTATTGTAGGACTTTCAGAAGTAATCGTGGATATTGTAGAAACTGGTTCTACTTTACGAGAAAATGGATTAAGTGTCTTGGAAGAAGTATGTCCCTTATCTGCACGCATGGTGGTAAATCAAGTAAGTATGAAAATGGAAAATCAAAGAATTACAACATTAATACGAGAGTTAAAAGACGTTTTGGCAAAGGAGAATGAAAAATGAGAACATTAACATTGACAAAAGATACAACAACAAATCTTTTGAAAGATTTGTTAAAGAGAAGCCCTAATAATTATCAAGAATATGAAGACAGTGTCAATGATATTATTGAACAGGTGAGAATAAATAAAGATGCTGCTGTTTTTGATTATACTAGACAATTTGATGGTGCCAATATTGATGCATCTAATGTTCGTGTCACACAACATGAAATAGACGAAGCCTATACCTTAGTAGAAGATGAACTTGTTATAGTTATGCGTAAGGCTTTGGACAATATTAGAGCATATCATGAGAAACAAAAACAATATAGCTGGTTTGATTCTCGTCCTGATGGTGTGATGCTAGGACAAAAAGTAACACCCATTGCCAGTGCAGGCGTCTATGTTCCCGGTGGAAAAGCAGCTTATCCATCTTCTGTATTAATGAATGTAATTCCAGCAAAGGTGGCAGGTGTTGAAAAAATTGTCATGACAACACCCTGTAATAAGGATGGAAAGATAAATCCTGCAACACTGGTGGCTGCCCAAGAAGCCGGTGTTCATGAAATATACAAAGTAGGCGGTGCTCAGGCCATTGCGGCACTTGCTTTTGGAACAGACTGTATTCCTAAAGTAGATAAAATCGTAGGACCTGGAAATATTTATGTAGCCCTTGCCAAGAAGGCAGTATTTGGTCATGTAAGCATTGATTCCATTGCAGGTCCTAGTGAAATATTAGTTCTTGCAGATGAAACAGCTAATCCAAGATACGTGGCAGCTGATTTATTATCTCAGGCAGAACATGATGAATTGGCAAGTGCTATTTTAATTACAACCAGTGAAACATTGGCAAAACAGGTATCCTTGGAAGTAGAACAATTTACAAAAGAACTTTCTAGAAAGGAAATTATTCAAAAATCATTGGATAATTATGGATATATCTTAATTGCCAATACGTTAGAGGAAGCTATTGATACAGCTAATGAAATTGCATCTGAGCATTTAGAAATTTTGACAAAAAATCCATTTGAAGTTATGATGAAAATCAAGAATGCAGGTGCCATTTTTGTAGGAGAGTATTCTAGTGAACCACTAGGAGATTATTTTGCAGGACCAAATCATATTTTACCAACCAATGGAACCGCTAAGTTCTTTTCACCGCTAGGAGTAGATGATTTTATTAAAAAATCTAGCATTATTTCCTATTCTAGAGAAGCATTAGAACCGGTTTATCAGGATATTATGAAATTTGCTACTTCAGAACAGTTGACGGCTCATGCAAATTCCATTAAAGTAAGATTTGAATGATAGAAAGAAGGGCTCTTATATGTCATTTCAACGAAATGCACAACAGAATCGCAAGACTAAGGAAACAGATATTTCCCTTTTTTTAAACATAGATGGAAAGGGAGAAACAAAACTGAATACAGGTGTGGGCTTTTTTGACCACATGCTAGATGGATTTGCGCGTCATGGACTATTTGATTTAAAGGTTCAAGTAACTGGTGACTTGGTGGTGGATACCCACCACACCATAGAGGATACTGGAATTGTATTGGGAAATGCAATTGCAAAATCGGTAGGAAATAAGCAGGGAATCAAACGGTATGGCAGTTGTATCCTTCCCATGGATGAAACCCTTGTGCTTTGTGCCATTGATTTAAGCGGAAGACCATATTTTTCCTTTGAGGGAGAATTTACCACAGATCGTGTAGGATATATGGATACAGAAATGGTACGGGAATTTTTCTATGCTATTTCTTATAGTGCCGGAATGAATCTGCATATGAAAATTTTATCCGGTGCTAATAACCACCATATGATAGAAGGATTATTCAAATCTTTTGGAAGAGCGCTGGATGAAGCAACACAAGTAGATCCCAGAATTACAGATATTATGTCAACAAAAGGCAGTTTATAGGAGAAAAAGAATGGAACATAAGAATTTGATTGCCACTATGTATTTGAAAAATGGAATGGCAGTAATAGGAAATAATAATTTTGAAAGTGCTGGAGATTTAAAATATCTGGCAAGACTTTATAATGACAGTGGGATTGACAAACTTTATGTTTTTGATTTGTCAGAAGACGATAATGAACATGATTTGAATCTACACACCATTAAGGAACTGTGTCGTATCATTGAAATTCCAACTTACGGTGGTGGTAACATTAACCGGTTAGAAGATATTAAGAAGATACTTTATGCAGGCTGTAAAGGTGCCATTTTAGACAGTAGAAAATATGAGTCCCCCCAGTTAGCAGAAGAAGGTGCTCAACGTTTTGGAGAAGAAAAGATTCTCATGGCATTAGAAACCGTAGACATTTTGTTTAAACATAAGAATGCAGTAGAAACTTATGTACATAAACTGGTTGTGATGAAAGAAGATATTATTGATGCTGTTTTAAATATTACAAATTTACCTTTTAGTATTATTACTTCAGAACCATATGATACTAAGCATTGGGCAGAAATATTAAAAGAAGATGCGGTTACTGGAATGGGCGGAGATTTTATCAGTGACCCCAAAACAGATGTAATGAAATTGAAAACGCTCCTTGCTCTTGAAGGCGTTGCAACTCAAAAATTTGAATCGTCCTTGGAGTGGAAGGAGTTTAAAGTAAATTCGGAAGGAATGCTTCCTGTTGTTGTACAAGATTATCAGACAGCAGAGGTCTTGATGTTAGCATATATGGATGAAACGGCATATCGTACCACCATTTCCACTGGGAAAATGACTTATTACAGTCGCAGTCGTCAGGAGCAATGGACGAAAGGGGAAACGTCTGGACACTATCAATATGTGAAATCTTTAACCATTGATTGTGATAAAGATACTATTTTAGCAAAAGTTTCTCAAATTGGAGTTGCCTGTCATACTGGAAATCCCACTTGCTTCTTTACTGAATTGGTGAAGAAACCATATGTAGGGAAAAATCCTTTAAAGGTATTTGAGGAACTTTATAATGTAATTGCAAATAGAAAAGTCAACCCTAAAGAAGGTTCCTACACCAACTATCTCTTTGATAAAGGAATTGATAAGATTCTAAAAAAAGTAGGAGAGGAAGCAACGGAAATTGTCATTGCAGCCAAGAATCCAGAGCCAGAAGAAATCAAATATGAAATTTCCGATTTTTTGTATCATGTTATGGTATTAATGGTAGAAAAAGGTGTTACTTGGGATGATATTGTGGAAGAATTAAGCCAAAGGTAGCATTTGTAATTCATTTTCTGCAAATAAGGGCAAAAGCAGCTTTTTAATAATAATCAGATATAATTGTTTGAATAAATCTTATCTGTGGATAACTAGTAACTTAAAAAGTAAAAATAAAAAAATAAGTGGCAGGATACATTTCCCAAAAGAAGTGTGTGCTGCTGTTTTTTTACACCATATCATAGATTTGCAGCGTAAAAATGACACAAAGAGAGGACACAAAAATGGAATTACAAAAGAGAAGTGAAAATCAAAAGAAAAACAAATCTAAAAAAAGAATTAGAGGTAAGCAAAGAAGGAACAACAGAGAACAAATGTGTGGGAATGGAATGGAATATAGGACGGAACGGAAAACGGAAGAAAAATATGAAAATGGAATGCTAGAAGTCATATCTTTTACAACGCTAACGTTTTATTATTGATATCTCAGTAACACCTGGGCAGTTTATGCCTATATGAGGAGTTTCAGACATGTTTGAAACTTTATATTAAGTTACACGAATGAGATATCCGTCAAAAGCCACCCAAAAAACAATGTGAAAAGATAGAAGAACTATC